>CALZIQ010000110.1 GCA_945787735.1 uncultured Chromatiaceae bacterium
ACCCAGCGACTCTTCGGAACGAACAATAAGCCTCAACATTTCAATGCTGTCTTTATTGCTAAGCCCATAAGAGGATACATCGAGTTTTCTGCCATCCTTTAGCAAACGACAATGGGACTCGGTCTTGAAAGTCTGGTTAAACTCAAAAAATTCATCTTTCAGCGTTTTATTAGGATCACTCAATGAAGGTATGACTGAAAATAGATCCCAGCTGCAGACAAAATGTTCTTCAAACATTCGACCACCACGAA
The DNA here is from genome assembly GCA_945787735.1 of uncultured Chromatiaceae bacterium. Taxonomy (GTDB): domain Bacteria; phylum Pseudomonadota; class Gammaproteobacteria; order Tenderiales; family Tenderiaceae; genus Tenderia. The sequence goes on from CALZIQ010000110.1 coordinate 252, forward strand.
TCACATACCCCTGTTCAGCCGAACCTGTTCCATCTAAACAGCCACCAAGCACGCTATCCTGCTCAAATATATAAATATCATCACCCGATTTGTGAGCATCTCTGATTAGGTAAACAGCCGTCGCCAGCGCTGCGATCCCCCCACCGACTAGGTATGCATTGAATTTATTTGCGTGTTCGAACATAGGTTTTTGGCCGGAAGACTTGATTGTCATTTATAAAGGCGAGATAACCTAAATCAACATTATCGGCTTGCAAGCCAAGAAATAACCGGCGCAATCCTTTGTTTGGTTGAAGCGAATTTAGCTTTTTTATTCAGAAACCCGACGGCAGGCACAGACGTTCTCCCAATGGGGGGCGGTATAAAACAGTCCCTTTCTGTATTACAGATCATGCCATTATTATCCCATGGTAATTGTCGATAGAGACTTGGGTCATCCAGGCCTATAAAGGGGTATTTGATCACATCGAAATACGGCGATGTATCGAAGTCTTTTGGCATATACATTCGAGTATTTCGTTTGTATAAACGTAATCTCCCGTCTTTTTTATGATGAACAATGGGATGAATTGGATACTGTACTTCTGTAAATGCTGACGCAATCATGGATGAGCAAACTGTCTTATTTGGAATGCCGGGCTGGTGTTCAAACAAGCTCGAACGCCAGCGTCTTGGCAGAATAGTGTAAGGCATGCTAAACCGAGCTAAATCCAATAGTTGGCGGATATTGTAATCAAGGCCAAGGTGACCAACGACATGTCTGGTGATGTAATGCCTATCAGGAACTGATAGCCCTCTAGGCCGGCAAATACGTAAATGATCATGCATGTATTTTTTTAATGGCGTGACAATCGTCCCCTTCCCCAACAGAGGTTCTATCAATAAACGTTCGTTCGGATGAGCCGGGTAAAATTCCAGAATGCGTTCACGGAGATCATCATTGTGAATATCTCGCAGCCGACCAATATAAATCGCTGAATGTGTCCAAATACTTTGGGTCACCGTCTTAATTAGCTGACTAGCACGCGTACGCCCTTCCACCAGCACCACATCGCAGGGAAGGATCTCTAAACTGAGCCGCTTAAAATCACAAAAAGCCTGACCACCCAAGTTCGTTTCTTTATTAAGCCAGTTTATCAACCACTTTCCCAGCCCTGCTCGAATCGCCATACCACACCCTCTTGTTATTCGTTATTAATCCATTAAGGGTTACTCTATTTTCCTAAAAAGTTGGCGGAGTTGATTGATTAGCCAATCAACCAAGGGTCTACTGCTCTCTTAATTTAAGTTTAGTTGTAAATACTATTTTTTCCATCAAATAATCTTCAGCAGCTTACCTTAAGGGTAAGGTATTAATCCGGAATGGCATCGTATTTTTCAATACAGCAGCGACGATTGAATACTGCTATCTTGTTGTATAGAGATCCATCAGCAATCAAAGCCTTGATGAAAAAACATCACTTCAACGATCTGCCATGCATGCCAGACAGCGGCCTAACCCCCGGACAACTTCTGGCCGGCTCTCAGGCTTTGGTTCACAGTGCTGGTCAGAGTTATGTTGAATATCGCGGAATACCGTTGCAGCTTGCGGCTGCAGCGGGGGTGAGGTTTGCCGAGAATTTTGGTGGACGACCTGCGGTAATCATTGGTCTGTATGATGACAATGACCGATTAACTTCAGTACATGGCCGATATATCAACACCTTGCGAGGCCAGAACAAAATGCTAACCATCGGCACGGGCAATGGCATGATCTCTGTTTTAAACGGATTGCCTACCGAGCCATTGATTGTGGTGGAAGGTTTGTTTGATGCGCTGTCATTGGCCCTGTGCGGCTGGTCGTGTGTAGCACACATTGGTCGCTGGGCGTCCTGGCTGCCGAGTGTGGCAGAAGGACGCGAGGTGTGGCTGGCCTTTGATGCCAGCAAACCGGCCGAACGTGATGTCATTCGTTATACTGAATACTTAAAGGGTGCCAAAATACGCAGAGTATTGCCACCACCACAGTGCAAGGACTGGAACACGGCCTTGAAGAAACGCGGCACCGGTGCACTGCAACGCTGGCTGCAACATCACCTCACAGAGAAGGGCTATGCCTAAACAAGAGATCTATGTCAGCACAGACGTTGAAGTGGACGGCCCCATCCCGGGCCCCTACTCCATGCTGAGTTTTGGCTCTGCCGCCTACTTGCCGGATAAAACCTTGATCTCGACCTTTACTGCCAATCTTGAATGCCTACCTCAAGCCGAGTCCCACCCTGACACCATGGCTTGGTGGGCCGATCACCCCGAAGCATGGCAGGCCTGCCGACAAAACCCACGCCCGCCAGCTGAGGCCATGAATGAGTATGTCGAATGGCTAGACGCCCTACCCGGCTTGCCTGTGTTTGTTGGTTATCCGGCCGCATTTGATTTTATGTTTGTCTATTGGTATCTGATGCGCTTTGCCGAGCGCAGTCCGTTCAGTTTTTCGGCGCTGGACATTAAAACCATGGCCATGATGCAGTTGGGCAAGGGCTATCGCCGCTGCAGCAAAAAAAACATGCCCAAACGCTGGTTTGATGACCTACCCCATAATCACCAAGCGCTGGATGACGCCATCGAGCAAGGTGCCCTTTTCTGCAATATGCTGACAGAATGGCGAAACAAAAAATAAAGGTTTATGAGCAAAGACAGTTCGATCTGCCCGAGATGGCCTGCTTTCGGGTGACGCGCAACTGCAATGCCCGGTGCCGTTTTTGCCTTGCCCCGCCTGAGGGTGAACAGCCCGATGAATATGTCCTGAAGCAGCGTATCGACTGGTTGCTGCAGCACAATGTCAAAACCATTCACTTCTGTGGTGGTGAACCCACCCTCCACCCTGCGCTCGCCGAACTGCTAATGTATGTGCATGGCCGCGGCGGAAAAAACCGGCTCACCACAAATGGCATTGCCATGCCTGACAATCTGCTGTCAGCGTTACATGCCACAGCCACCGAGGTCAAAGTCAGCCTGCACGGTGATCAGGATCACCACAACGCCATTGTTGGCGTCACATCGTTTAAACACACCACACATAATATAAAACGTTTAATCAGCACGGGTGTGAAAACATCGATTCAAAGCACCATAGTTGCCGGACACACCTGGGTAATTGATTGGCTGACAGACTATTGTATTGAGGCGGGCGTGAGGCGGCTCAGCATCCTGCCCTTCATACCGCGTGGAAACGGCAAGGACTGCCCTGAATATGTATTCTCAGCTCTACAACGCCGTCAACTACGTGAGCAGGTGAAACAGACACGGCATAAATATAGTGGCCGACTCGATGTACGCTGGCTGGATTTCAGCGCCCAGCCCATCCATGTGGTTGAGGCCGATGGCAGCCTTATTCTAGAGGCTGCTACCGAATCGATGGATGTGACCCTGTGTCATATTCCCGATAAAACGACAGATCAGCCAAGATCTAATGCATGTCAACAAAAAAGTGCACAAGTGCATGGGCGCATGAGGTAAGGCAAGGCAGGAGAAATTACCAAGCACACGCAGTGTAAGCGTTTCAGCTGGTTTCCAACACCGCCAGCACGGCGGCTGCTGATTTTGAAGCGCCCATAAAACTCAAAAGAAGTGGGGAGAGGCAAATGCCTCTCCCCTGTTTGTAACTCTACAACGTTCTAATTGTTGAATGAGCTGTTAGTCATCATCATCGTCGTCATCATCATCGTTATCGTCATCACGATCACGGCGGCGATCGTTATCACGACGGTCTGTTCTGGCGGAAAGCACCGAAGTGGTTTCTGTCTCCTGAACCATGACCGACTCGATCATCGCTACCCAGGCGATGGTTCCCAGCTGTGACGGCCGGAACGACGGGAACTCAAACTCACTATCCCGGAAACCACCTACTGGTGCCGAGACCATCATAGTTTGACGATAGACTTCCATACCGTTTTGGGTGCCGATTACAGTAGCCATGCGCGGCTCATCGGCAGTACCCCGATTTCTCACCTCTAATTCAATCTCAACGGCCTCGCGTTGATTGAGGTAATAACGGCTTTCAACGTCAAACTCTTCGATCTCCAGATTCACATTACCATCTGGTTGAGCAGCTTCAGCGATAGTTGCAGTGGTCATGTCTGAATCTGTCGCACCTGCATTATCAGTGACAGTTAAGGTAACGTTATAGGTGCCCGCTGCAGAATAGGTGTGAGTCGGGCTCACGCCAAATCCTGAATTACCATCACCGAAGTCCCAGGCATAACTTAATGCGCCACCTTCAGGATCAGATGAACCTGAACCATCAAACTGCACTGCAACACCCACTGTGCCACTATAAGGGCCATTGGCATCAGCACTCGGTGGTAAATTACCTACGCCAATGGTTGCCGTGGTGGTATCAGAATCAGTCAATTCGTCATTGTCCGATACTGTCAACGTAACGGTAAAGGTACCGGCACTGTTATACGTGTGACTCGGATTTACACCAGTACCTGTGCTGCCATCACCAAAATCCCAGAGGTATGAAGTGATAAATCCATCCGGATCGCTGGAACCACTACCATCGAATTGTACCGATGAACCTACGGTACCGTTGTACGGACCGTTGGCATCTGCAGTTGGCGCTTGGTTGGCAGCCGCGCCGATATTGGCTGAGGTCGAATCAGATGCGGTTGCACCTGCATCGTCAGTTACCGTCAGGGTTACGGTAAAACCTCCATTCGACTGATAGGTATGTGAAGGCGTAGGCCCTCCATCCAAGGCTGTTGTGCCATCACCAAAGTTCCAGTCGTATCTTACAATCGAGCCATCCGGGTCACTTGAACCCGTGCCGTCGAACGTGACTGGCACACCAACGGTACCACTATACGGACCATTGGCATTTGCCACCGGTGGTAGATTAGGCACATCAGTAATGGTAGCCGATGTGCTGGCCGAGTCGCTTGCACCGGCATTGTCCATTACCGTTAGGGTGACATTATATGTACCTGCCGCAGAGTAGGTATGAGTTGGATTCACACCAGTACCGCTCGCTCCATCGCCAAAGTTCCAACTGTAAGAAACAATTGTGCCGTCAGGATCAGATGAACTCGAGCCGTCAAACATAACCTGTGAACCTACAGTGCCGAAGTATGGCCCATTGGGGTTTGCAGTGGGGGCCTGGTTACCCAGGGCAATTGTAGCAGTTGTTGAGGCCGTACCAGTCGCACCTGCATTATCGGTAACGGTCAATGTTACCGTGAATGCTCCATCAGCGTTGTATGTATGAGTGGGATTCACACCTGTTCCGGCACTTCCGTCACCAAAGTTCCAGTCATAGGCAACAATGTTTCCATCCGGATCGCTTGATGCTGAACCGCTGAACTGCACAGGTGATCCGACAGTACCGTTATACGGACCATTGGGATCCGCAGTGGGAGACTGATTGACAGGTTCCGGAAAATCATTCGCGTTACCAGGAAAAGTCAGCGCTTGGATTTCGGTGATATTGCTAAATCCGTCGCCATCAGAATCCATCCCCTCAATGGCGATAAAATTGTCATCTGCGACAGACAAATCAGACCCATAGGGATTTACCCCAAAATTGCTATTACTTGTATGGCAGGTAGAACATTGCCGGTCTCCCTGATCTGTCTGACCCAGTCGCGTATTAGCTGTGCCATAGAGTGCATTAAAGTCATCAAGAATGCCACCAAAAGCCTGCGCCTGAGTCTGCCAGGCAAACAAAAAAGTGAGTGTCGTTACTAATGCAAATAAATAATGTCTACTTCGATATCGAGCATTCATTGCTACTTCCCTCCTTACAGAAGAATTATTGTATATGGCGCACGATGTCCGGACGCCACCGCCGGAGGCCGCCTATCTCTGCTCGGCTCCGATACTCCCTACTTCTACTGCCAGTATTCGAGTGATGATCATTCATGGTCCCCCTCCGCTCCTCGAGACGCTCCAAGTTCACGGGGGAGGCATGATCACTTACTCAGCGTTATTTAGATCACCATAAAACCTCCTTTTTAATAGAGTTATGCCCACAAAGAAAAACAGAATTTGCTCATACAGGCCTAACGTCTGCAGACGACATTTGGTTCCATGGTTGGAAAAATTTTTTTTAAATTTCACAACGGGCTGGAGCAACTCCGCTAAGCCGTGATAATTTGAGTTGCAAACAGGGAGGTTTCGAACAGAGGCGGGTGTGGATGTCTGTGTGCGGCACCCAACCCTATTTTTGTTGTAGATTAACCGTTATATAGCAAAGCAGCTTAGCGCTATCGGTTTGGAACGTGTTGAGGCAAATGCAACTGCTGCTCTATACGGCGTCGGAAAAAGCTGATGCCATCATGGATGACTTGAGAGTAGGTATTGATGACATCACTGGCAAAATCAAACAGCTCATCACTTTTGAGTGTAATGTCAGTGGCACCAATTATTTTAGTACTAACCATTTGTTTTAAATGATCAAGCTTGTGGTCATGTAACAGAATTTCAGGCAAGGACGGCACTGCACGCAAAGTATCACGTTGCAGGGTTCTCGAAATTACCCGCATCTTTTCCTTATTCATATTCAAATCATGGAGAAGCGAAACAAAGCGGCTATCGAACTCGGCATTGGAAGTACCAAGGGAGCAGACATGTGTTGCAAGTCCACGTGCCCGCGCGATGTTTTCCAATAATTCTGGCATCAATTTGAGCGTAATCGTCAGCACTATCTGAGGCGTCTCTTCTACAGCTAGGTCATCAGAGGAATAACGATAATGACTGCTTAGTTCCCAAATCAGTTTCACCATGCGATCGATTAGGTGGTTATGGAATTCAAAGTTGGCGATTACAGGGTCATTCTGCCAGTGTGCAATCAAGGCCTGCCAATCATGCTTGATGCTATTCCATTTATCCCTTGAAATCAGCTGACCTGTTTGCTGATTGAGCTGCTGAATAATCTCAATATAGCGATGAATCACAGATTGACTTTGGTCAACTCTAGAGACGAACGCCTGGTTGCCAGCCAGCACCGCCATACTGGCACCACGATGTTTCTGCATCTCTAACATCAGCAGTGCCACATGGCGCACCAACATCAAGCTATTCAGGTGTTGCAGATATTCGGCAATCGGGGCATGGTTATCAGGCTGGTGTAGTTGCTGACTCCCTATTTCATCTAGCTGGAGATTCACAATTTTATTCACACTCGTTTATTCTGCTGGGCGGCGTTGGCGCTCGTAGAGAAACTTCAGCACTTCTGATCGATAGGCGTTGTATTGCGGATCGTTGGCTAGTTCCAGTCGATTACGTGGGCGTTCCAACTCCACATTCAACACCTCACCTACACTTGCCTCTGGCCCGTTGGTCATCATCACAATCTTGTCTGACAGCAGCACTGATTCATCCACGTCGTGGGTGATCATGAGAACTGTGTTGTTCAGATCAGCCTGAATCTCCA
>CALZIQ010000111.1 GCA_945787735.1 uncultured Chromatiaceae bacterium
GTTATCTAGAATAAACTTTTTGTGTTTAGATCTTAGTAACGCTTTATGACATAATTCTCAAATTCGGATTGCTGTTATTAACAGTTATCCAAAAGGTTTGCCTGGCGGCAATAGCGAGTTGGAACCACCCGATCCCATCCCGAACTCGGAAGTGAAACGATTCAGCGCCGATGATAGTGTGGCAGCTGCCATGTGAAAGTAGGACACTGCCAGGCTTTAATACAAAAACCCTCGTTACCTTTGGTGGCGAGGGTTTTTTCTTTTTCAGCCAGTCAGATATGGGGTGACATAAATTCATATTGCACTTGTAAGTCTCAGTGATTTGCTCAGGAAATTGCGTTAAAAATTAGTCGCTTAGTCATAATTTTGGGGTTTTCTTCCTCGAAAAAAAATGGTAACTTTAGCCCATACTAATTATAAGTGGGTCGTATGTGGTTGGGGTATCCATAACTTTTCGAAATTTGAACTGTTTAATTACTTGGAGATATTAAAGATGACTAAGAAAACTGCTACTCAAGACGATGGTCTGATTGTTGTTACTATGCTGGTGGCGCTTGTTGTGCTGATGGCGCTTGGTTTTGGTATGGCAGGATAAACCAAATCAGGCATTCGCTTGAAAGGCCGACTTTAGTCGGCCTTTTGCATTTCTAGGCAAGTAAACAGATTTTTCAACTAACAAAGTCCGTTACAATTAGTTGTATTGAGTTCATTCGAGATACAGCCATGCATTATCAAATTTGTGCAGCAGATCCAGCTGCCCACCTCTTCTTAGTTAAGTGTGTAATCGATCAGCCAGACTATTCCGGACAAGTAGTATCCTTACCTGCTTGGATTCCGGGAAGTTATCTGGTCCGTGATTTTGCCAAGAACGTTGTCAGTATTGAGGGGCGTTCACAAGATAAGACGATTCAGCTCGAGAAAATAGACAAAGCAACATGGAAGGCAGGACCGTGTGAGGGGCCACTGGAACTGAGTTATGAAGTCTACGCTTGGGATCTTTCGGTCAGATCAGCACATTTGGATCAAACACATGCCTATTTTAATGGCTCCAGCGTGTTTATACGCATTCATGGGCAGGATAATAAACCCTGCACAGTAGAGATTCTGCCACCGCAGGGTAAAGTGAATGGACACTGGCGTGTTGCAACAACCCTAAAGACTCATGCCGCAGAGTTGCATGGTTTTGGCCGGTACAGCGCAGAAGACTATGATGACCTGATAGACCACCCTGTTGAGATGTCCGACTTTACCTCGGCAAGTTTTACTGCGGGCGGCATCGATCATGAAGTCGTGATAACTGGTTATCAACATACAGATATGGAGCGCATTTGTGCTGACCTAAAAACAACCTGCCAACATCATATCGATTTTTTTGGTGAGCTTCCGCCTATCGAACGGTATTTATTTATGATTATGGTGGTCGGGGAAGGTTATGGCGGTCTTGAGCACAGGGCCTCAACCAGTTTGTTGGTTAGCCGAAATGATTTGCCTTTGCCAGATGTTAAAGAGATAAGTGACGGTTATCGTACGTTTCTAGGCCTTTGCAGCCACGAATATTTTCATACCTGGAATGTGAAGCGCATTAAACCTGAAGTGTTTACACCCTATTCACTACAGAGCGAAAGTTACACCCGACAGCTTTGGGCTTTCGAAGGAATCACATCTTATTACGACGATCTTGGGCTCGCGCGTAGTGGCTGTATCAAAGCAGAGTCATATCTACAGCTATTGGCGCAGATGATCACCCGAGTCTGGCGCAGTCATGGACGGTTTAAACAGAGCGTGGCCGAATCGAGCTTCGATGCTTGGACGAAATTCTATCGTCAGGATGAAAATGCCCCCAATGCGATCATCAGCTATTACGCAAAAGGCAGCGTGATAGCGTTGGCGCTGGATCTTACCATTCGCAGAGAAAGCAAAGATAAGAAATCACTCGATGATTTGATGCGGTTATTGTGGCAAGAATACGGAAAACAGAACAAAGGGGTGCCGGAGGGAGAAATAGAATGTCTGGCCGGACAGGTTGCCGGCTCAGATCTAAGTACGTTTTTTGAACGTTATTTATATGGCACAGAAGATCCACCATTAGGAGAGCTGCTGGAAACTGTTGGCATCGAGTTTTTCGTGCGCCAGGCAGAGTCGGCCGCCGACCTGGGTGGCAAACCAAGCACTTTAAGCGCGCAGGTACTTGAGCGAAAACCCTATCTGGGGATAAAGAGTGCTGCGGATGCTGGCAATCTCAAAATCGCCAATGTATTTGTGAACAGCGCGGCGATAAAAGCGGGGCTCTCTGCCGGGGATATTCTGATAGCCGTAGATGGTTTAAAGGTGACTTCAACCAACCTGGAAAAATTGTTGGCGCCATATAAACCAGGCGACAACGTAGAAATTCATGTTTTCAGGCGGGATGAATTAATGTGCTTTGAGGTGTCATTGCAAGCATTGCCCTTGGATACGGTTGAGCTACGCCTTAAGCAAGATATCGATGAAACTGTCGAATCCCGAAGAAGAGATTGGTTAAAATTGTAGGGACGGGGCAGGCAAATCTTGACGCGGAACTTTGTCGAGACGCCAGTTTGAAATCGCCCATTGCCAGAAAGAGTCCAGGTCACACTCAACAAGCTCTCGGGGCGGCTCTTGATTCAAAAAACTGAGCACTTCAAACAAAAGATGTTGTGCGCGTAAATGATGAATGCTTTTTGCGCCTGACTGTTTACTCAGCTTCTGTCCTTGAATATTCACTGCCACGGGTAAATGGATGTAAGCCGGCGTGGCAACATTCAATAATTGCTGCAGGTGTATTTGCCGGGGCGTGTTGTCTAGCAAATCGGCCCCTCGAACGACTTCAGTTATCTGTTGCGCCGCATCATCGATCACCACGGCTAATTGATAGGCAAAAAGTTTATCTGCCCGTCGCACAACAAAATCGCCAATTTCCGCTTCCAGTCGCTGCTCGAATTGTCCTCGCAGGCCATCGCTAAAAATGATCGGGGAATTGTGTGTCAGCACCCGCAATGCTCTAGGTTGTTTGTCTTTGGACAGACCTTGTCGGCAGATGCCTTGGTAGATCGGGCCATATTGACCGCTGATTGAATCTTCCAGCACTAGCTTGCGGCTACAGCCACAGGGATAAACCGCACCCTCTCGGCTCAATCGATCCAGCGCCTCAATATACGTTTCACTGCGTTGACTTTGGTACAATACCTTTTCATCCCAAGTCATACCGTAATGTTCAAGGGTGTGCAGGATCGCATCTGCGGCGCCAGCGACTTCTCTTGGCGGGTCAAGGTCTTCAATGCGCACGAACCACTTGCCGTTTTGGCTCCTGGCTTGAAGATAACTGCCCACTGCGGCAATCATAGAGCCAAAGTGTAGGTGGCCAGTGGGGGATGGCGCGAATCGCCCTTTATAACCGCATGATTCAGACATGGTGGATATTGTAGCGCCAGCTGTGTTGATGCCGGTAGTAAGCCGTACTGATGAGGAATAAACTGAGTTGCAGCAAGTTGATTTCTGTGGTCAAAAAGAGTAGATTATATTTAGTTCCGCGCCTAGAATTAGTCTTAGTTCGAACTTAACCCTATTATTTAAGGAGAGAAAAATGAGCGTACTCGTAGGACGTCCCGCACCTGATTTTACTGCCGCCGCTGTTATGCCAGACGGTAGCATCAATGAAAACTTCAAACTGTCTGACCTGAAAGGCAAGCATGTTGTACTGTTTTTCTGGCCGCTGGATTTTACCTTTGTATGCCCATCCGAGATCATTGCCCATGATCACCGCCTAGAAGAATTTAAAAAGCGTGGCGTTGAAGTGGTTGGGGTTTCTATCGATTCTCAGTTTACCCACTATGCCTGGCGCGAAACAGCGGTAGACAAAGGCGGTATCGGTCGCGTTCAGTTCCCGATGGTTGCCGATGTGAAACATGAAGTCATGGAAGCCTATGATGTTTCACACCCCGAAGCCGGTGTGGCAATGCGCGGTTCTTTCTTGATCGACAAGGATGGCATTGTCCAAAGCCAGCAGATCAATAACCTGCCCTTGGGTCGTAATGTTGACGAAATGCTGCGCCTTGTTGATGCACTACAGTTCACTGAGGAGCATGGCGAAGTCTGTCCGGCAGGGTGGAACAAGGGTGACGAAGGCATGAAGCCAAACGCTGATGGCGTTGCATCTTATTTGGCAAAGCATGCAGAAGAACTATAACGCTTAGTTCTCCTGAGGCTAAAAAGCCGGGGGCTTAAAACCGCCGGCTTTTTTATGCGCCCAGAAAAGTTCCATTTGGCAGTAACTTGTCCGGGGCGGTACAGCCACACACCTGATAATTGCGCAGCTTACATTTCGATTGTTTCTCGCCCGTGCAATAGGTTGAGATCCAGAAGATTTTGCTGTCAGTAACAAACATATCCTTCAGGTTGCACTGGTCTATATAAATGCAGGTCGATGTATCCATCTTGCCCCGCTGCATTGGTTACCTCCGATTTTTAAGGTCCGTTTTAAGATTGTGATGGTAACTAGCTAAAATTACAGTAATATTGCTATTCTGCACATGGTTTGGCCCGTTTGCCAAGTAATTCCGTGAAAATAACCAAAGCCTTGTAAAATGCAGCTATGACAACCCGACTGGCACTTCTGAGCATTTTGGCCGACAGCCGTTTTCATTCAGGTGAAAAATTGGGGCAACAACTTGGGGTCAGCCGGACTGCCGTTTGGAAGCACGTCCAAGCGCTACAACAACTTGGCATCGATTGTTATTCCGTCAGTGGTAAAGGTTATCGATTAGCCAAGCCGATTGAATTACTTGAACGTGAGGCCATTCTTGACGCTATGACCGACACAGCTAGACAGCTGGTTTCACAAATCGAGTTGCATCCTGAAATCCCTTCTACCAACCGCCACCTCATAGATAGACTGGGGCAGGGCGTAGCGCATGGACATGCCTGTCTAGTTGAGCGCCAGACTGCGGGTCGAGGCCGGCGAGGGCGATCCTGGGTGTCACCGTTTGCGCGCAATATCTATCTTTCTTATTACTGGCGATTTGAGATCAGCCCAGATCGCTTGTCTGGTCTGGGTTTGGCGATTGGCGTGGGTGTGATTCGGGCGTTGAGGCAGCTTGGTATCGATGATGCGATGCTAAAGTGGCCAAATGACATTTTGTGGCAGGGACGCAAACTGGCTGGCATCCTGCTGGAAATGAGTGGTGAAATGGCCGGCCCCTACCATGTCGTCATCGGCGTCGGCCTTAACGTGAACATGCAAGACTGCGATGTGAACATCGATCAACCCTGGGTCGACCTGCACGAAATCAAAGGTGAGCCAGTATCCCGTAATCGGGTGGCTGGCGTGCTGCTCAACGAACTTATGCATGTCACCCATGAATTCCAGCAAAATGGCCTGTCGCCCTTTCTGGATGAATGGGCAGCCGCAGATGCCTATGCCGGTCAGACCGTGTTGATTCATATGGCCGATGAACATATTCCCGGTGAAGCCAGGGGTATTGATGCCAGTGGTGCAATCCTAGTTGAAACCGAAGCCGGTCTGCGTCGTTTTCATTCAGGCGAAGTCAGCCTGAGACCCCGAGCCTAGCCATGGAGTTGCTGATTGACGTTGGCAATAGCCGTATCAAATGGGCCTATGCTCACAAGGGCAGGTTGGAATGTCATGGCAGTGCCGAACACAAAGAAAACATCCCGGCAGAGGCTGCGTCCGCCTGGCTTAATGCCTCCCCACCAGAACATGTCATCGCAGCCAACGTGGCAGGTGCAGGCTATGCCAAACAGCTTAGCGCCTGGGTGCAGAGGCAGTGGCAGCTGCGTGTGGATTTCATCACGTTAGACCCATTCCGACTTGAGTTGGCCTATGCCGAACCCGAGCGGCTTGGTGTAGATCGCTGGCTGGCGTTAGTTGCGGCGCGACAGCTAGTGAGCGGCACGGTTGCCGTCATTGATGCTGGCACCGCCGTCACCCTGGATATGGTCTCGGCCGAAGGTAAGCACCTCGGAGGCATCATATTGCCCGGACTTGAATTGATGTCAATGTCGCTGCAGCAAAAAGCCAGCGGCATCCGCGCCGGTGTTGGCGGTTCTGTTTTCGATCAATCAAGCCTGTTGGGCAAAGATACGCGCAGTTGTATTGAAAAAGGCAGCCTATATGCCGTTACAGGTGCTGTAGAGCACGTGCTTAAGCGCTTTCGAGCGCAAGTCGGCGAAGTGCAATCGGTTATAATTTGCGGCGGCAATGGAGAGCAGCTGAAGGCCGAATTAAATATCAGGTGTCAATTCATCCCTGATCTTATATTGCAAGGAATGCAGATAGTCAAAGGCGGTTGTTAAGAATGAAGTGGGTAGTAATCACACTGTTGTTGTTGAATGGCCTGTATTTGGCGGTCCAGCTGAGTCAGAAAGGAACTGATCAAGGCATTGCCACATCAAAGACAAATTTACCTTTAAACACCCCTGAGCTGGTCTTGCAGGTGGAAAAAGAAAAGCTAGACCAGGCAAAACAATTTGCCGAAAAACAAAAGCAGCAAAAACTGGCTCAGGCCGAAACTAAGCGACCATCATCGTCGGCAAGTCGACCGAAAGCGGTTGTGGCAAAACCTGAAGAGCCCAGGCCTGCATCGAAACCGATAGAACAACCGGTCGTCACAGTGCCGTCAACACCAGTTGTCTCACCACCCAAATCGCCGGCTCCCACCTCAAATGCGATGGCTTGCTACAGTGTGGGCCCGTTTTTGTTGATGAGCGACATCAAAGGTGTATCACAGCTATTCGAATTGGCCTCCATCAATACTCAGGAACGTGCCGAAGCGCTGCGTAAGCAGGTCGGTTGGTGGGTCTATGTTCCTCCGCTGGCGTCATTGCAGGCGGCTAGGGTGGCACTGCGCCAAATGAAGAATAATAGTGTTGATGACGCCTTGATTATATCTGAAGGCAGTAAGGCAAATGCTATTTCACTTGGGGTATATAAGACCGAAGAACTGGGGCTCGAGCGTAAAAAAGAGCTTGGCAAACTGGGCTATCAATCCAGAGTAGAGCCCCTTTTCCGCACCCAGCCGCAATACTGGCTTGATCTGGAGTTGATAAAATCAACCAAGGTGCCAGATAAACTCTGGCGTGAAGTGATTGCCGGTTATCCCAACATCAAACAGCTGCGGCGTAAGTGCGAATAGTAGCCTTTTTGTAAGAGTTCGGTTAGAATGCGCGCTCGAGTTGCTGGCGTAGCTCAGCTGGTAGAGCAGCTGATTTGTAATCAGCCGGTCGTAGGTTCGAATCCTATCGCCAGCTCCAATCAAAGCAAGGACTTAGCCCTTTCGGACTAGGTCCTTTTTTGTTTTCTCCCTATTGTCAGCGCTGGTGGTGTCGTTGACGCAACTGGCGAGAATAATCCTAATGAGCTTATGCGATTTTTTGTTCTTGTTCGATCATGGGATCTGAAACTACGCCGAAGTAAATAGAAATTTCCAACTAACCGCGGTGGGCCGATTCTTGAAATTCGAGTAGAGAATTATCGTCAGAATTACTTTCAATTATTTCTAAAAAGCTAGAGTTTAGAGCGAAGCTGGCCATTCAACCTGTTTTTATCAGGCTGATTCCAGTTATCACGATCGCTTATTCGTCTTGCTTTATACGGTATTAAACGTATTTGGCTCAACATGTTC
>CALZIQ010000112.1 GCA_945787735.1 uncultured Chromatiaceae bacterium
CTGGACATGCCCTCACGGCTGGTGGACATAAGGGTGTCGATATCTGCCTCGCTTTCAAACTCCTCCTCGATTGGCAGCGTCACTTGGCGTTCTACCTCAGCCGGAGCAGCCCCCTTGAACTCGGTGGTGATGGTGACGCGATCCAGCTCGACAAGCGGAAACATCTCCTGCGGCATGGCGAGCCAGGACAGCACCCCGGCCACCAGCACCAGCAGCAACATCAGGTTGGTGATGAGTGGGTTATCGACAGAAAAGCGGATCAGGGACATGGCGCCTCCGCCGCGATGAAATTGAAAATCCCCCCTAGCCCCCCTTTTTCAAAGGGGAGGACTAACCTGCCGACTTCGCATTCCCCCCTTTGAAAAAGGGGGGCTAGGGGGGATTTATTTCCACTCACTTCGATTAGGCACAACGCCACCACACCCTTTGAAAAAAGTAACGTTAAACACACTGGATCAAGATTCACTAACAAAGACATGAGGCAAATTCAGTACTGTACCTTCAAACCGTCTCTCAGACTGGCACCACCACTACTGACCAGCCGCTCACCTGGCTCAACGCCACTGAGGATAGCCTGCCGATCTCCCTGGCGTGGTCCCAGCATAACCTTACGCTTCTGCAGCAAATCTCCCTGCACAACAAACAAGTAGACCTGGCCATCATCATGAACCAGCGCTGAAACCGGCACCAAGCGCACCTGCTGCAATGGCGGCAATAATAAACGCGCCTCGGCTGCTGCGCCTGAGACTATGCCCGGATTATCAAAACGTGCCCGTAAGGCATACGTAAACGTGTCAGGATTAGGATGCTGTTGCAGCGCAATAATCTCGGCCGGATAGATTTGTCCCTCGGCCACCACCTCAATCAGCTGCCCAGCCTTGAGTTGGGCCACGATGGCGCGATCGGTCTCGGCATAAAACTCCAGCTGATTCAGATTCAGTAGTTCCAGCACCACATCTTTGGCGGCCATGTCATCCCCTACATTGGGAATCACCCGGTTCACCGTGCCGGCAAACGGCGCCTTCAAAGTAGTGCGCTGCCAATTGCGTTCAGCCCGGCGCAATGCCGCCTGCAACAAGGCCAGTCGGGCATCGGCGCTTGCGGCACTCGCACGCAGCCGTGCCTCATCCGACTGCAGCTGAATCAGACGCTGGCGGGCGGCATCCAAAGCGGATTTTGAACTCAATGAATCGGTACCGAGTCGCTCCTGCCTGGCCACTTCATCGGCCTGCAGCGCGCTATTTCGTTCGGCCAGTTGCAACAAGCCGCGATCACGTTTGACCGCTACCTGTTCCAACGCCAGCTGCGCACGGGCCTCAAGCATCAAGTCATGGTAATCATCCTCTTCGAGGCGCAGCAGCTTGTCTCCAGCCAACACCCGCTGGCCCGGCTCGACCAAGCGTTGCTGCAGGCGCCCACTCACCTGGAACTGTAGGCGGGCCTGTTGCAGTGGATGCAGCACGCCCCCCACTCGTACCGCCGGCTGAATATCACCCAGCCCAACCTCTGTCACCTCCACCCGCACCGGCGGCAACTCAAGCTGTTGTACTTCGGGTCGCGGACGCGTCACGATCAGCAGGGCAATGATCAGCACAATACCGACCGTTAAGAACAGGGTATACTTACGCGCTACGGGCTTTTTTTGCACTTTAAAACCAACTAGTTGAGTGGATCTGCGTAATTCATGAGTGTTTCGATACGTTACGACAAAATCAAGCGCGCTACCATCTTTTCCTGTGTCTCCCGAATCTTGGCTAATCAGCGCAGTCTGGCTTGAGTTCCGGACCAATCGATGTTCAATCGCAGCCCTCATAGCCTTTTTTTCCTGACGCTGCTGTGCGCCAGCGCAGATGCCGCTGCGCTTGAACCGTGGGGGCTGTGCCAGGGCTGGACCAAACCGGTACTCGACTATCCCGGCAAAACAAACGGCCAAGAAGCTGCGGTTTATTTGAGCGCCGATTCGGCAGAAAGTTTAAACAACGAAGTGGTGAAGCTGTTTGGCAACGTACTGATGCAACGTCCAGATGAACAGCTGCTCGCTGACCAGGCCGTCTATTACAAAAGCAGTAGCATCCTCGATGCCACTGGCAATGTGCGTTTTGAAACCCCCGATTTCAGTGCCATCAGTAATAGCGCCCACTTCGTCTCAGACAGTTATCGGGGCCAGTTCGATCAGGCCGAGTTTTTAATCTACGAACGCCATGCCCGTGGTAGCAGTAATGCCATCTTGCTGCAAGGCGAAGACCTGACCATTCTGAAACAGACCAGCTACACCACCTGCGACAAAGAAGATGAAGACTGGGCCCTGCGCGCCAGCACGGTGGAGCTTAATCATGCCACTGGCATGGGCGACGCATGGAATGCCCGGCTCCATTTTCAAGGCGTACCGATCTTCTATATCCCTTATATTCTTTTCCCCATTACCGATGAGCGCATGACCGGCCTGCTGCCACCCACCTGGGGCAGTACGGATCAAGGCGGTAATGAGTTTGCCCAGCCGATCTACCTCAATCTGCATCCGCAGCTCGACGCCACTATCACCCCACACAACTACACCGAACGCGGGCTGAAGTGGAAAAACGAGTTGCGCTACCTGAGCCGATATGGTGAAGGCGTCATAAATACCGAAAACATCGATGATGAACGCTACGGCCAGGATCGAAGTTTATATCACTACGAGCACACCGGCCGACTGGGTAATCATTGGCAAGACAGCATTCTGTTCAATCGCGTCTCTGACAGTGATTATTTCAATGATTTTGGCACCTCACTCACCACCAGCAGCACCAGCTATCTGGAGCGCAACGTTAAACTGCAGTACGACGATGCCATTCAACAATTACAGTTGCAGGTGCAGGATTTTCAGCTTATTGACCAGAACTTGGCCATCAGCAGTCGGCCCTATCGCAGACTGCCTCAAATCAAACATGAACTTAGCCTGCCCATGACAGGTCCAATCCGCTTTGAACTTGAGAGTGAGATCGTGCGTTTCCAACGCCAAAAAAGCCTCACAGGCGAGCGTGCTAACGTGCATCCTGCCGTAAGCCTACCCTATGAACGCAGCGCCGGTTTCATCATTCCCAAGCTGAGCCTGCACCACACTCAGTACCGCCTGGATGAGGATAACAACACCCTGGGTGAGGACAGCCTCAGGCGTACTGCACCGGTGAATAGCCTGGATGCTGGCATCTATCTGGAACGAGACACTCAAATCGGCACAACAGATTATTTACACACCCTGGAACCAAGGTTGTTTTATCTAAACGTACCCTATCGCGATCAATCCAACTTTCCGCTGTTTGATACCTCCTTGCAGCAGTTCAGCAGCTCGCAATTGTTCAGCGAAAACCGATTCTCGGGCCAGGACCGCATTGGCGACACCAACCAGATCACTCTTGCGCTGAGCTCGCGCCTGATCAAGGCAAATGACGGCAAGGAAAAACTCTCCGGCACCATCGGCAAAATCATTTATCTCGACGACCGCAAGGTGGGCCTAAACGGCAACATCCTCGATACCAGCCACCAGTCCGACATCGTTTTTGAGGTCCAATTCAGACCCTCCGACCCGGTCAATGTATCGGCAAAACTGCTTTGGGACACGGAAGACGACCTGATCATCGAGCGCGATGTGCGCCTGCAATACACGTCAGACAACTTCCATATTATCAACTTGAGATATCGCGATCGTGGCAACCGCCTCACCGCTCACGACTCACTGATACAGGAGATCGACGCCTCGGTGCTCTGGCCCCTGTCCACGCGCTGGAGTATGATGGCGCGGCGTTATCACTCACTGACAGACGACCGTACCCTGGAAAAAATGGCCGGGTTTGAATACAACAGTTGTTGCTGGGCCTTTCGCGCCGTACGACGCGCCTCCTTCGTCGAAGACAGCTCGGCCATCAGCGCTCCCTTCGGCAACCTGCGCTACAGCTGGTACATGCAGTTGGAAATGAAAGGGCTTACCAGCCTGGGCAAACGCATCGACGAATTCATGGAAGAGCACATACTCGGATTCAACGCAGCAAATTAGAGAAACAGATCATGTTCAAACGCACTCTCATCACCTGCCTGCTCGGCCTAATCGCTATCATGGCAACAACGCAACTCAGAGCGGAAGCCATTGAGCTGGACCGCATCATTGCTATTGTTAATGACGATGCCATCAGCCAAACCGAACTGCAAAGCGAGATGCAGAGCATCAAAATGCAACTGGGTGGCAAACTACCACCGGATGCGGTGTTACAAGATCAGGTGATGGAGCGCCTGATTATGAAACACCTGCAACAACAATTGGCCACCAGCAACAACATCATCATCGATGATGAAACCCTTAATCGCGCCCTCAACAGCATCGCCCAGCAAAACAACATCACACTGGAAAAACTGCGCTCGATATTAGAAAACGACGGCATCAACTTCAACGCCTATCGTGAAAACATTCGCCACGAAATATTGCAACAGCGCCTGCGCCAGCGCTTTGTCAACAATCGCATCAACATCACAGATACCGAGGTAGACCAGTTTCTAGTCCAGCAACAGCTCAGCGGCAACAATGAAGATGAATTGCGCATTGCTCACATCCTGATCGGCCTGCCGGAAGCGCCCTCGGCCGAAGAGATCGACGCCGCCAAACAGCGAGGAGAAGAAGTGCTGCAGCTGCTAGAACAAGGTGAAGACTTCGTGCAGGTGGCAATACGCCATTCTGACGGTCAACTGGCCCTGTCTGGTGGTGACCTGGGTTGGCGTAAACTTGGCGAACTGCCAAGTCTGTTTGCCACCGAAGCCGCCGAGTTGTCGTTAGGCCAGGCCAGCGAGCTGATTCGTAGCCCCAGCGGTTTTCATATTATTAAACTGGTTGACCGCCGTGGTGGCGAACGCCACATGGTGTCTCAAACACATGCACGCCACATTTTGATCAAAACGAATGAAGTGCTCGATGACGAAGCGGCACGCAAGCGCCTGCTGGAACTGCAAAACCGACTAGAAAACGGCGAGGACTTTGCCACGCTTGCCCGTGCAAATTCAGACGACAAAGCTTCGGCGGCCAAGGGTGGCGATCTGTCATGGAGCAGCCCTGGACAGATGGTACCCGCCTTTGAAAACATGATGAACCGACTTGAACCAGGCCAAATGAGCGAACCTTTTCAGACCCAGTTTGGCTGGCACATCGTACAAGTGCTAGAACGCCGCCAGCACGACGACACAGAAAAATTTTATCGCAACCAGGCGCGCAAACAACTGTTTGAAAGCAAGGCACTGGAAGAAGAACAACTTTGGCTGCGACGTCTACGTGACGAGGCCTATGTGGAACTTCGACTCTGATGAATCCCATACACCGCATCGCCATCACTGCCGGCGAACCTGCGGGTATCGGCCCGGACTTAGTGGTTGAACTCGCCCAACAGCCTCACACTGCCGAACTTGTCGTGATCGCTGACCCTGAACTACTCCATGCACGCGCCGAAACACTCGGCATAGCCTTAGAGACTGAAACATTCGACAACAGCAAACCTGCCACGTCACAGCGCCCCGGCGTAATAAAAGTGATACCGGTTAAACTCAACCGCCCTGTCCTAGCCGGACAGCTCAATCGCGAAAATTCATCCTACGTGCTAGATACACTGCGCCAGGCGACTCACGCCTGCTTGAACAACACACTAGACGCCCTGGTAACCGCACCTGTGCACAAAGGTGTAATCAATGAAGCAGGAATTAAGTTTAGTGGTCATACCGAATATCTGGCCGAACTCACCAATACAAAACAAGTTGTCATGATGCTGGCTACCGAGGGCTTGCGCGTCGCCCTCGCCACCACGCATTTACCACTACGCGACATCTGCGAAACCATCACGCCAATATTGCTCCAAGATGTGATTCGCATTCTGCATAATGACCTGCAAACAAAATTTGGCATCGACAACCCAAACATATACGTCTGCGGCCTCAACCCCCATGCCGGCGAAGATGGCCACCTTGGCCTTGAAGACGAGACTATCGTAAAACCCACACTGGAAAAAATGCGTCAACAACATATACGTCTCATCGGCCCGCTGCCCGCTGATACGCTATTTATCCCCAAACATCTCGACCATGCCCATGCCGTATTGGCTATGTATCACGACCAGGGCCTGCCAGTGCTCAAACACATGGGCTTTGGTAAGGCAGTTAACATTACACTTGGCTTGCCCATCATTCGCACCTCAGTCGATCACGGTACCGCACTGGAATTGGCCGGCACAGGCAAAGCCAATATGGGCAGCCTCGAATACGCCATTGAAACCGCCATCCGCATGGCTAGACAGTGGAAACAAACACAATGAAAAAGAACCAGGGTCACCGTGCACGCAAACGTTTCGGCCAAAATTTTTTGCACGACATTGGTGTTATCCAACGGATTATCGACTCAGTCAATGCAAAACCCGGCGATAACATTGTAGAAATTGGCCCTGGGCTTGGGGCCCTTACAGAACAACTATTTGAAACAGCCGGTGCAATTAACGTGGTAGAGCTCGACCGCGATCTGGTAGAGCGACTGCAACAGCGTTTTGGCAACGAGGAAAACTTTCACATACACAGCGCCGATGCACTCAAGTTTAATTTCAGCGCATTGGCAAGTTGCGCCAAGCTGCGCATCGTCGGCAACCTGCCCTACAATATTTCAACGCCGCTACTATTTCATCTGATGGATCAAATCGACTGCATCCAGGATATTCACTGTATGCTTCAAAAAGAAGTGGTCGACCGCATCTGCGCTGGCCCCGGCGAAAACAACTACGGCCGTCTAAGTATCATGCTTCAATATTACTGCCAGACGCAGCATCTGTTTAATGTGGGTGCAGAAGCTTTTCAGCCTCCACCAAAAGTAGACTCTGCCATTCTGAGACTAATACCTCATGCACAACCACCAGCTATCGTTGACGATAAAAAAATGTTTTCTAAAATCGTCAGCCAAGCATTTAACCAGCGACGAAAAACCCTGCGCAACAGTCTAAAGAATTACTTAACCGCTGAAGCGATTGAAACATTGGGCATTAATCCAGGCGCACGCCCAGAAACGTTAAGCCTTAAAGACTTTGCAAGACTCAGCAACAACGCGGAAGACACCCAACAAGAGTAAAATACAAATAGAGACTGACAATGAAATGGCTGGATAAACTCCCCACTCTCCCTTTCGGTGCCATCGCGATCATGCTTGCCCTTGCACCGTTCCAGCCCGAACCTCATCTATGGGAAAATCTGAAAATTCTGACAACAGGCGAACTCATCATACCGTTAGACATCTTTGACCTGATTCTGCACGGCGCCCCTATTACATTATTCACAATCAAAATCACCCGCCAAGCGATACGTTAGGCACCACACAGCACAAACAAGATGTCCAGATGAATTTTGGCAGGCATGTAAAATTGACCAAAACGCACTAAATTGTCATAGTTTAGCTACTAGAGTTTAGAGTCTCAGAGGAGAAAAGACCGAATTATTTCCAATAAAACATTGACATAGCAACGGCAAAAAAGTTGCCGCGCCTTGCATAACTGTTTTTAAAATTCACGAGATGCA
>CALZIQ010000113.1 GCA_945787735.1 uncultured Chromatiaceae bacterium
GGGCCCGCCCAGGGAACTGATGTCACCATGATTACCCGATTGGTTGAACTTCACCAGGCTAAGGATTTATGTGCCAGGATCATTACTACTCAGCAGAAAACCGTACAAAGCAGGTTGGTTAGGTGGAAATATGACAGTGGGGGGGGTCAGGCTTTTACCAGATGAAACTGTGTTCGACGAGCCATGGCATCACGCTCCCTTTCCACTTTTAGAAGGTGCTGGACAAACTCACGCTCAGAATGAAAAGAACGCTGTCCGTAATTTGAATTATTCGAGCGGGCAATCTTACGCTCTATTCGATCACATGCCACCTGGTGCTCCACTTGATGTATAACAATGTCTAACAATTGTAAAACATAATAGTGCCTGACCACAATCTTCACTTAAGTAGATCTCTACACTCAGAAATCCACACAAACTATACTACTTATCATGCAAATTTGCATACAATCCACACGCATTTAGTAACATTTTTCTATTATTAACGCGTTTATAGCTGAAATCCAGTGCTTTTTACTCAACACAAAAAAATTGTATGCATTCTTGCAATCTTAAAGGGTCGTCTACTGCAACCAACTACTCAGAGCAATGCTTGCGGCCATCTTAACAACAATACCCCTGTCTTCGATTTGAGACACCTGTTGACAGCATAGACCAAAACTGGATTGGCAACAACATCAATAATATAGTTTAGTATGTTGTTATATAAAGAATTTTCTAAGCAA
The DNA here is from genome assembly GCA_945787735.1 of uncultured Chromatiaceae bacterium. GTDB lineage: Bacteria > Pseudomonadota > Gammaproteobacteria > Tenderiales > Tenderiaceae > Tenderia. The sequence continues at coordinate 726 of CALZIQ010000113.1, forward strand.
AGCGCATGGACAAATCAATCGCTTTTATGTGCTTGGTTATAGCACCGGTCGAGATGTAATCCACCCCTGTTTCGGCAAGGGGACGAAGCCGTGCGAGTTCAACATTGCCAGACACTTCCAATTTGGCCTGCCCCTGAGCGATCTCCACCGCCTCACAGATCTGCTCATGACTAAAATTATCGAGCATGATGATGTCGGTGCCCACGGCCAGCGCTTCGCGGAATTCTGCCAAACTTTCCACTTCAACCTCGACCGGTTTGCCCTGGGCGTAGGGACGCACCTTGGTGACTGCTGCGCTGATCGAGCCGGCGGCGAGGATATGGTTCTCTTTAATCAGCACTCCGTCATAAAGACCATGGCGATGATTGTGACAGCCACCACAGCGCACGGCATATTTTTGTCCATCACGTAAGCCGGGAATAGTCTTGCGCGTGTCGAGAATTTTGACTGGCAAGCCAATCACTTCATCGGCATATCGACGTGCCTCAGTGGCAGTGCCCGAAAGCGTCTGCAAAAAATTCAAGGCCGTGCGCTCACCAGTAAGCAGCGCGCGGGCACAGCCATTCAAGCGAAACAGCTCCTGGTCGGATTCAACGCTCTGCCCCTCTTCCACATACCAACTTATCTCAACCCGCTCATCAAGTTGACGAAACACCTCATCCACCCAAGGGCGGCCGCAAATCACCGCAGCCTCACGACTGATGACCCAGGCCTGCGCCAGGGCATCTACTGGAATAAGGGCCGCAGTGAGATCACCACTGCCGATATCTTCGGCCAGCGCGGCGCGCACATTGTCTGTCACTGTTTTTGCTAAATCCATGGCATTACTCTTCAGATTCGATTACCTGTTTGACGAAAGGAATGGTCAAGCGACGCTGCTCGGCCAACGAGTGTTGATCCAGCCGTTCAAGCAGATCAAACAATTGTGCCGTCTGGCGTTGATAGTGTCTTAACAGATACGCGGCCACTTCATCCGGCAAGTCAAAGCCACGACTGTCTGCCCGTTGCTTGAGAGCCTGCAGTTTCTCATCATCCGTCATCGCCTGAACCTGATACACCAAACCCCAGCTAAGGCGTGATCGCAGATCGGGCAAGACCAGGCCGAGATCAGCAAGCGGTGCGCGGGCGGCAAGTACTAAACTGCCGGTTCCGTTGTCACGCACCCGATTGTAGAGATTAAACAGGGCTGTTTCCCAGGCCTGGCTTCCGGCAATGGCATCCACATCATCAATGGCCACAACAGACATCTGCTCCAGCCCGTCGAGCATTTCCGGAGCAAACTGCCCGGCCTGTCGCATGGACAGATAAACACTGCTGTCACCGCAAGCAGTAGCAACATGACAAACGGCCTGTAGCAGATGACTTTTGCCAATCCCCTCTGCGCCCCATAGAAAGAGGAAGCGCTCATCGTTTACCTCTGTCAGTTGACGCAAACTCTGCAGCAATTGCTGATTTTCGCGGCCGCAAAAACTATCGAGACTTGCGCCCTGACGCAGCCACATACCGAGTGGCAATTGTTGGATACTTGTCTTCACAGACATGAAATCGATCAAACCTTTATGCTGGCTTGTCTGGTTCAAAGGCCGCAAGGGCATCGCCGGACTCGTCATCAACGGCTTGCTGTGCGTCGCCAGCGACATTCTCCTGCACCTGATCAACTGAAACTGAATCGACAGAATCCCCGGGATCGTCCGGCACCTTTCCCTGCTCTGCAGCGGCATAGAGCTGACTCTTCACATAACGCTCATGCGCGTGGTGTAGCAATACCACAATTACTGCTGCTGCCGGCAGGGCCAGCAGTATGCCAACAAAACCAAACAGCTGACCACCGGCCATCACAGCAAAGATCACCGCGACCGGATGCAGTCCAATGCGGTCTCCCAGCAGATAAGGTGTCAGTAGGAATGATTCGAGCATTTGTCCCACACCAAAAACCAGTAGGATATAAAAGAGATGAACCACATCCTGAAACTGCATCGCGGCAGCGATGCCCGCTACCAGGATGCCAAGAATAAAACCGAGATAAGGCACAAAGCTGACCACCCCCGCCAACATGCCGATCAGCAAGGACATATCCAGTCCTACCAACCACAGCCCCAACGCATACACCGACCCGAGCGACAACATCACCAACAGTTGTCCATGCATGAAGGCACCCAGCACTTCATCGCAATCTTTAGCCAGATGCACTGCCGCAGCTTCATAGCGGCGGGGAATCAGTTCATGCACTCGCCCTACCAGCACATCCCAGTCGCGCAGCAAATAAAAGGTCAGCACAGGTATTAGCACCAGATTGGCAAACCAGGCCAGCAGCGTAAGGCCAGAGCGCGACACTGAACCCATTACGCCCGCGGCAATCCCACCCACCGATTGCCAGTGGCTCAAAACTGCCTGCTTAATGCTTTCAAGATTCCAGCCACTCATATCAAGCGAAAACTGCGTCTGCAGCCAAGGCAATACTGTGCCCTGCACCCAATCTATATATAAAGGCAGCTTTTTGATCAGGGCGACCAACTCTTGCTGCAATGCTGGAATAACAAATGCGAAAACAATGAACAGAGCTAGAAACAAACCGCAAAACACCACCACGACAGACAAACTGCGCGATAGTTTGCGCCGCTCGAGCATGTCGGCCAACGGATCGCCCAGATAGGCCAGGGCAGCCGCCACCAGAAATGGGAACAACACCGGCGCCAACAACCAGAGCAAAAACGCCATTAAGGCGACACTCATCAGCAGCAGCCATTTTTGTGAATCAGTTAATGACATTATGTTTTCGTTAATCTTTTTTTTGTTGGATGCGAACGGCTTTGCGGCCCCAGGTCCAGACATAATCAAGCCCACTCAACACCGTGGTTACAGACACCCCATATACCAGCCAGGTGAGGAGTTCGCCTGGCAACGCATACAGGCCATTAGATAACACCAAAGCTAATACCAGCACAATCTGCAGCGTGGTGTTGACCTTGCTAATCCAAGTGGGCGCCATTTCATAGCGACCAATCAGCAGATGAAATGCCAGCCCACCGATAATGATGATTAGATCACGAGCGAATACCAACATCATCAGCCAAAGCGGGATCACTTCGACTAACGCCAGACACAAATATGAGATTACCAGCAGGGCCTTGTCCGCCAGAGGATCCAGGATCGAACCCAAGCGACTGTGCCATCCGTATCGCTTGGCTAGAAAACCGTCCAGAGCATCGGAAACACCTGCCACAAAAAACAAGAACAGCGCCTCAGTAAAACGCTGTTCCAGCAGCAGATAAGCAACCGGCAGACTCAGTAGAATCCGCGCAATACTGATCAGATTGGGAAGATCTTTGAGACCTAAACTCATGGTAACAGCTGGTATATAAAAGCCCTTGCACTGACAGTTTCGTCATCCAAATACGTGGTAGTCTCACTGCTTTTTGTGAGCGTGTTGCCAAGGACAATCGCATTTTCCAGACCATAGCTGTCACCCCGAATGGCCAGTTTAAACAACACTTCGTCTGCACTAACTTTGACAACGTCAACATTGGTCACAATATCTAACGATTCGAGATATTTCATCGCCCGGGCATAATCGGCCAAGTCATTCACCGCCTTAACCTTCAACACCACAGCATCGGCCGCGCCAGCCGTAAAAACCTGGGCATAGCGTTGGGCAATCAGATCCGTTGCGCCGCCAATGCCGAAGGCCAGGGCCTCTGTCTGAGAATTCGCCTCGGCCTGCCAAAATTCTGAGGGGGTGGAAATGTCTGCGCTGTAGTGCAAACTCCAACGGCTTTGCCATCCACCCTGCCCACTCCGAATCAAGCGCCCGATCAATACTGCATCGACGCCATAACGCTGTGAGGCCCGCAGAATGGTTTGACGAAAATCGCCCCAGACATCAGCAAACTCCAACTGCGCCTGATCCTCAAGATCCACTAGCGGCAATATCAGCGGCAAGCCACGCTGGTAAGCCAAATCATTGAGATGGGATTCAAGCTCTTCCGAGGCATTGGCGGCAAGCAGGTAACGCGCCCCTCTATCCTCGATCGCCAGCCATAACAACACTTCGGGACGGGTGCGGCCCCAAAGCGGCACATTCGCCTCAATTAAGGCCTGGGAAATAGCCTTGCCATCAAAGCTCACGACCAACACTCGCTTGTAGCCTTCTTCAATCAGAGTCTCGCTGCCGGGCGGTAGTTCCTGATAATGAAATTGCTGAACCAACGTATTAGCGCGTTTCATGAAGCCTGCCAGTTCGGGGTGTGTGGGTGCTGTGCGGTCGCCGCTCATTTTTACCACTACTTGCGCCAAGGCGGCAGAATAGATATCCAACCGTTCATCCCGGGTCTGGCTGATCACCGGCACCTTAGCCTGGTACAAACCCTCGACTTCTGAGGCCTGCGCCACTGGCACAAGCCACAAAATCAGCATCACCCACGACAGGCCTAGACAGCACTTCATCCAATTTCTAACCAAGATACAACACTCCATTACACTGCGACGCCCCCTGAAACAGGGACCGTTCGGCATAAAAATTCTAAGTCGCTGATTATATGTCGCTGTTCCCGACAAGATCATTTAAAATAATACACTTTCTTTGTCTCACCGGATATTTTGCCGGCAATTTACGAAAGAACGGATCAATCTATGAGCAACACTCAGGACCCCAAAAAACCAACCTCTCTGAGCTACCGCGACGCCGGCGTAGACATCGAAGCAGGCAACGACCTGGTTGATATCATCAAACCGATCGCCGCCCGCACACGCCGTCCGGGCGTGATGGCTGGTCTAGGGGGATTTGGCGCCATGTTCGAAATTCCTGAGCAATACAAACAACCCGTGCTTGTTTCGGGCACCGATGGCGTGGGCACCAAACTGAAATTAGCCATGCAGATGGGCAAGCATGACACCATTGGCATCGATCTGGTGGCCATGTGTGCCAACGACCTTATTGTTCAGGGGGCCGAGCCACTCTTCTTTCTCGACTATTACGCCACGGGTAAGTTGAGCATCGACACCGCCGCAGCGGTCGTCAGTGGCATTGGTGCCGGTTGTGAACAGGCTGGTTGTGCCCTCATCGGCGGCGAGACCGCCGAAATGCCTGGCATGTACCATGGTGAAGACTATGACCTAGCCGGCTTTTGTGTCGGAGTTGTAGAAAAAGACAAGATCATCGACGGCAGCAAGGTTAAGGCCGGTGATGTCATCATTGGTATCGCCGCCTCCGGCCCCCACTCCAATGGCTATTCCCTGATCCGTAAAATCATTGAAGTCAGCGGCGCAAAACTGGATGACAGTTTCGGTGAAAGCACGCTGGGCGAAACCCTGCTGGCTCCGACCCGCCTTTATATCAAACCACTGCTCGACCTATTCAGCAAAGTGGATGTGCACGCCCTAGCCCATATCACCGGTGGCGGTCTGCTTGAAAATCTGCCCCGCGTCATGCCCAAAGGTACCCAGGCTGTCATCTCGACCAGTGACTGGCAACGTCCCGCTATTTTTGACTGGCTGCAACAACATGGCAATGTAGAAGAACAGGAGATGCACCGTACCTTTAACTGTGGTGTGGGCATGGCCGTTATCATATCAGCAGACACACTGGATGAAACGCTGAAATGCCTGCGTAGCCACGGCGAAACAGCCTGGCACATCGGTACAATCCATGAAACCGATGCTGCGGACGAAGTTGTCGTCTTGAAAAACTAGCGCATGGCAGCAGAAACACACTCGCCACTGCCATTGGTGGTTTTGATATCGGGCAAGGGTAGCAATCTGCAAAGCATCATCGATGCTTGCACCAGCGGACAGATCAACGCCGAGATCAAGGCCGTTATCAGCAACAAGCCCGATGCCTTCGGCTTAAAGCGGGCGCAACAGGCGGGCATTCCCACTCATACTATCGACCACACCCAATATCCCGACCGACACAGTTTCGATGTCGCATTGAGCCGTTTGATTGATGAGTATCAACCCGGCCTGGTGGTATTAGCTGGCTTCATGCGCATCCTAACTGCGGAGTTTGTTAACCATTATCTGGGTCGTATGTTGAACGTTCACCCATCATTGCTGCCTAATTTCCAGGGTTTGAACACCCACCAACGGGCGATTGAATCCGGGCTAAATCAACATGGTGTCAGTGTCCACTTTGTCACCCCTGAGCTGGATGGCGGCCCGGTTGCCAATCGTGCCAAGGTTAAAATTGAAAGCGATGACACTGCCGAAAAACTTGCACAAAGGATTTTGGAACAAGAACACGAGATTTATCCTGAAACGATCGGCTGGTTTGCACAGGGGCGCTTGAAGTTGGAAAACAATCAGGCAATACTCGATGGACGCCCCGTCATCCAACTGGAAAAAACATTTACATAGTGTCTGATCAGAGAAAAAGACAATTCGGCCTTTTGGGGGTGGTGCTAGTTATCGCTTTTGTATTAATGGGCGTTGCACGGGCAGAACCTAGCCTGCCTGAATCTTTTAGCGTTACTTACACACTCAACAAAGGCCCCTTAACCCTGGCCGAAATGACCCGCAAACTCTATAAGAACAATGAGGGGCATTATGTCTACGAGTCTTATTCAAAACCCATTGGTTACGCCCGCTGGTTTACCGACAGCACCTTGCTGGAGAAAACTGAGTGGATCTATCATGAAGGCC
>CALZIQ010000114.1 GCA_945787735.1 uncultured Chromatiaceae bacterium
TACCGCCGATTGTTATGCGCCTTATTCCTCGTTCAGTTCAGCAGCGGCGCGCGCATCGACTTGCCCAGGAACAGTTTTTCTTACAAGGGCTTCATCACACTGACGATAGGAGCGGGGTGTTAATATTTGTCTCTGTTGCAGAACGCTATGTTGAAATCATTGCCGACAAAGGTATCAACGATGTGGTTGAACCTGGCACATGGAATAGTGTGGTTAATCAGTTTGTTGCAGATGTTCAAGATAAAAATATTTGTATTGGGTTTATCTCTGCCATTGAGGCATGCGGAATAATATTAGAGGAAAAGCTCCCAGCAAGCCAGATCAATCCTAATCAGCTTGCCGATCACTTGATTGAGCTATAAAGAGAGGTGATGAAACAGTGGTGAAAATATTTATGTCGCTCACTACTGGATCAAGGTGGTGGTTGTAGATTTATTTACAAAAAGCAGTACAGTCTCAGTTGGCTGCGTCAATCTGGATGAAATATGAAGCGCTATAAAATCCTTCACCGTACATATTATAATTTCTCCGCGGCTGTGCGACTCGAGCCACACGTTTTGCGTATACGTCCGCGGGAGGGGCATGAGCTTCGCATCGAAACCTCAAGTCTGAAAATCACACCTTCAGCTACCTTGCGTTGGCATCGTGACGTGGAAGATAACTCTGTTGCAATAGCAAGCTTTGATACACTCGCCAATCAACTGTTGATTGAGAGTGAAATTATCATTCAGCAATATAATCTGGCGCCTCTTGATTTTCTGGTGGCAGAATATGCAACGGACTATCCTTTTTCCTATACGGCCGAGGATTGGGCTGTATTGTCACCTTATACGAATACCATCGAGTACCCGGAGGGTGGTCTAATGGCTGAATGGATTGCAAATTTATGGCAGCCTGGTGAGCAGGTTCAGACTTATACTTTGTTGCAGCGCCTTGCGCTTCATATTCAGACATCACTGCTGTATCAAGTACGCGAGGAACCGGGGGTGCAATCTGCAGAAGAAACACTCTCACGTGGTAGCGGATCTTGTCGCGATTTCGCGAATTTATTTATTAATGCCACACGTCGCTTGGGCTTAGCTTCACGTTTCGTCAGCGGTTACCTCCATGCTGAGCCATCATCGGCTAATTATGGTGCGACTCATGCGTGGGCTGAAGTGTTCTTGCCTGGTGCAGGCTGGAAGGGGTTCGATCCCACCCTCGGTAAAATTGTGGGTACTGACCACATCGCCGTGGCCGTGGCAAGGTTGCCCGAATCAGTGCCACCGATAGCGGGTTCGTTCATTGGGCCTCCGGGTGCAAACCTAGACGTGGGTGTTTGGGTGAATGAGATTGAGTAAAGATAATTTATTAATGATATTTTTGACAGTACGGCGTTCGCAATTTGCATTATTTCTGCTTTTTCACTTCTGTTTGGTTCCAGCGGTGTGCATTGGCAGTGATACGAACGAGATATTCACCAAGATTAAGCCATATGCTGACATGGCCAATGCCGCTTATCTGACTGAAGAAGAGGCTCAAGGGATAATCGAATCACAGGGTTATCAGCTCGATCAATTCAGCAGTGTGCCAGGGGTGGAAGTGAACTTTTTAATTGCCACCAACCCCGCTCTTAAACATCATATTATCGCGGTGCGTGGCACAGCCAATCTCGAAAACGCCATCGTCGATGTGTCGCTGAAACTGTTACCCAATGAACACACCAAAATCACTTTGCACCAGGGGTTTGCGCAAGCGGCAGAGGGCGTCTACAAAGCGGTGCTGCCTAGGCTCATTAAAGACTATGAGATAAGCACGACCGGGCATAGCCTCGGTGGTGCGGTAGCCGTGATTTTAGCCATGTATCTTGATATGGAGCAATACAGCCTTGGTCCGGTCATCACCTTTGGCCAACCCAAGCTCACCAATGTTAGTGGCGCCCAGGCGTTTCGCCATCTTGATATCACTCGTGTTGTCACGGCACAGGATCTGGTGCCACTGGTACCACCGATGGATATGATGGATATCAAAAATCTCGATATTTATTGGCACCTGGGCAAAGAGATCGTATTGCTGGATGAACATGACTATGCCCTACTAGAGGGCGTGAAGAGCATGATGCGTGCCACCAGGATTATCAATAAGACCCTAAGTCATGAGAACCTTGCACATCATAAAATGGCCGGGTATCTGGAGCACCTCGAACGCAGGACCGAAGAAGCCAGCTTGATGCCTTATGAGACGGACATTGATTTGTTAAAGTTGTTTAGTAGATAAACGTTGGCTCAATTAAAAGCATATTATTACTAGGGCATGCAATAATTGTATTGATGGCATATATATTTACCATTATGAGGCGGATAATAAAAAAATAAATCAATCGTTGAGAGCCGTGTCTAGAATTAGTAACTGTTAGTAGTCGCATTACGTTGACCAGGGAGAAGGTATGCTAAATAGTTCATGGAGATCAAAAACTAAGCTCATTGTTTTCGCCGTTGTCATCATTGTGGTGTTGAGTTTTCTTGCGACGCTGATGCAACCCTCGGACCTTCCTGAAGGCTATGTTTCAGGCAATGGCCGCACTGAAGCTACAGAGGTTGATATCACATCTAAATTTGGCGGACGGCTTGAGCAAGTGTTCGTTAAAGAGGGCGATCAAGTTGAGATCAATCAAACCCTGGCGCGGATTGATACTCGAGAACTCGAAGCTCAGTTACGCAGGGCTCAGGCCGAGGTAAGGCGCACAGAGCAGGAAAAGCATTTTGCCGTGGCCGTGATTGCTCAGCGTAGAAGCGAACTATCCTTGACGCAAAAGGATATGGAGCGGGCCAAGGGGCTTTACGAAAACGACAGTATCTCGCTGGAGCAGCTCCAGCGTGATGAAACAGCCGTGGAAACCGCAAAAGCAACCCTGGCAGCGGCACAAGCCCAGCTCTCTAACGCAGAGGCCGCCATTGAAGCCGCTATCGCCAACACCGAGCTAGTTAAAACTCAAATCGATGATAGTATTCTGCGCGCCCCGATTGGTGGCCGGGTGCTTTATCGCCTAGCCGAACCCGGTGAAGTCTTGCCCGGTGGGGGTAAAGTGCTGACGGTACTTGACCCCACTGATATTTATATGACCCTTTTCCTGCCTACGAAGGATGCGGCACGCGTAGGCATTGGTGCTGAAGCTCGAGTTGTACTCGACGGTATTCCCGATGTTGTGATTCCTGCCTATGTCTCTTTTGTTGCCCCGCGGGCCCAGTTCACACCTAAGGAGGTTGAAACTCGTACCGAACGTGAGAAGTTAATGTTTCGGCTCAAGGTGCAACTTGATGCAGATTTCCTCAGAGAAAATTCTGCCTTGGCAAAAACCGGTATTCCAGGTGTCGCCTATATCCGGCTGAATACTGAGACTGAGTGGCCGGAGAATTTGAGTATTGGCAGTGAACAGGATTGAAGTTACTTAGGGGCTACGTCTAGAGGGATCTAATTCAATGAAAGCTATTGCCCGCGTCGCCAAACTCAGCCATCGCTATAAAAACAGCATGGCCTTGGACGGTGTCGATTTAGAAATTCCAGCGGGCATAATGGCAGGTTTAATTGGGCCCGACGGAGTGGGTAAGTCCACGTTACTTGCCTTGATCTCCGGAGTTCGAAAGATCCAGGACGGCTCAGTGCAGGTGCTTGGCCGCGACATGCAGCGTGGCTTGAATCGGATTGTGGTGGGGCCGCGCATCGCTTACATGCCACAGGGCTTGGGTCGCAATCTTTATATGACCCTGTCCGTGTTTGAGAACGTAGATTTTTTCGGCCGCCTATTTGGCCATAGCAAAGAACAACGGGGCTGGCGTTTCCGTGAATTACTGCAAGCAACCGGTCTTGCGCCTTTTGCCGACCGGCCCGCCGGTAAACTCTCTGGTGGCATGAAACAAAAGTTGGGTTTGTGTTGCGCCCTGATTCACGATCCTGACTTACTCATCCTTGATGAACCCACCACCGGGGTTGATCCCTTGTCACGGCGGCAGTTTTGGGAACTGATCGAGCGTATACGAGCCCGCCAACAGGGCATGAGTGTCATTGTGGCCACTGCCTATATGGACGAGGCCGAGCGCTTTGATTGGCTGGTGGCCATGGATGCAGGCAAGGTACTGGCCACTGGTACGCCTGCTGAACTGAAATCCAGCACCGACAGCCCAAATTTAGAAGCAGCATTTATTTCATTACTGCCCCAAGAAAAACGAAGTCGCCATCAGGTTGTGACTATTCCGCCTCGCCAAAAGCAGCACGCAGCAACGGCGATTGAGGCTGATGGTCTCACCCGTCGCTTTGGGGAATTTGTTGCGGTTGATCGTGTCAGTTTTCGTATTGAGCGTGGTGAAATTTTCGGTTTTCTCGGTTCCAATGGTTGCGGCAAAACCACCACAATGAAGATGCTCACTGGGCTGTTACCCAGCTCGGGTGGCGATGCCAAACTGTTTGGCCAGCCTGCCGACGCCAAAGATATCGACCTGCGTAAACGTGTCGGTTACATGTCTCAAGCCTTCTCACTCTATAGTGAGCTAACGGTGCGCCAGAATCTGACATTGCATGCCCGCATTTTTCAGTTGCCTAAAGCGCAGATTAAAGCACGGGTGGCGGAGATGATTGAGCGATTTGGGCTAGCAGAGATGGTCGATGAACTGGCAGAAAAACTACCTTTAGGCGTGCGACAACGTTTGTCTTTGGCGGTGGCTGTCATTCACGGACCTGAGATGTTAATCCTTGACGAACCCACCTCAGGGGTGGACCCGGTGGCCCGTGATCAGTTCTGGCAATTGTTGGTGCAGCTCTCCCGTGACGAAGGTGTCACCATATTTATCTCCACCCACTTCATGAATGAAGCGGAGCGTTGTGATCGTATCTCGCTCATGCATGCCGGTAGGGTGCTTGCGCAGAACACGCCCGCAGAACTGGTAAAAGCTCGCGCTGCAAGTAATCTCGAAGAGGCTTTTATTCTCTATTTAGAAGAGGCGGCCGGTGAAGAACTTAGCAGTAAAAAGCCTGTGCGTTCAGATAAACTGCCTGACTTCCAGAATCAAACCACCCAGCCGCCACAAAGACCTCGCAGTGTACCATTTGATCTTCGCCGCGCTTGGGCATATGCCCGTCGCGAGAGTCTGGAGATTTCCCGCGATCCGATACGCATCGCTTTCGCTTTGTTGGGCCCCATCATCCTGATGATTGCATTTGGTTACGGCATCACCTTTGATGTAGAAGATATTACCTATGCCGTGCTAGACCGTGACCAGAGCCCGGAAAGTCGCCGTTATCTGGAAAACTTTGCCGGTTCGCGATATTTCGATCAGCGTCAGTCTTTACATAACTATCGGAGTCTGGACGATGGCTTGCGCAAGGCGCAACTGACCTTTGCCATTGAAATTCCGCCGGGATTTGGCAAAGACATTAAGCGCGGTCGCCAGCCGGAGGTCGGCATTTGGCTCGACGGAACTGTGCCGTTTCGAGCAGAGACCGCTCGAGGTTACGTCCTTGGTGTGCACCAGCTTTATCTTGATGAACAGCTGCGTATCGAGTTCGGCAATCGCCAGCGCGCCACACCTGTCACCATTGAAACTCGTTTTCGCTATAACCAGGATTTCAAGAGTGTCTATTCCATCGTGCCAGGTACCATCATGATGCTGTTGATATGGATACCGGCCATGATGACTGCCGCGGGAATAGTACGCGAAAAGGAGATGGGTTCTATTACAAACCTTTATGCCACGCCGGTCACCGGGCTGGAGTTTTTGTTGGGTAAACAGTTTCCTTATGTGGTCATCGCGATGATTAACTTCGCCAGTCTAGTGTTGCTGGCAATTTTTCTTTTTCAGGTACCGATCAAAGGCAGTGTTTCTGCCTTGATCATGGGTGGGCTACTTTATGTCATCGCTACCACCGGTCTGGGGTTACTGATGTCGTCGTTTATGAAGACCCAGATCGCAGCGATTTTCGGTACCGCCATTATCACCACCGTACCAGCCATCAATTTTGCCGGTTTTTTTGCGCCAGTGGCCTCACTCACACCCGGTGCACAGGTCTTTGCCCATATATTTCCCAGCAGCTATTTCCAGCAGATCAGTTTAGGCACGTTTACAAAATCACTCGGTTTTGACGTGTTGATGTTTAACTTTTTTATGATTACCTTGTTGGTTGTCATCTACCTGATATTAGGCGTGACCTTATTAAAGACACAGGAGCGCTAACTGTGAGACGCAGCCTCGCAAATATCTTTCAACTCGGCATTAAAGAGCTGTTCAGCCTGCGTTATGACCCGGTGATGTTGTTCCTGATCGTCTATATGTTTAGCTTCTCTGTGATGGAGGAGGCTAAGAATGCCACAACCGGTGTGGTCAATGCGGCGGTGGCAATTGTCGATGAGGACCGTTCCAAGTTATCTAGACGCATCGGTGATGCTTTGTTGCAACCCCATTTTCAGCCACCTGAGATGATCACAGTGGATCAGATTGATGCCAGCATGGAGACTGCACGTTACGCCTTTGTTATCGATATTCCACCGGGATTTCAAGCAGACCTGACGGCCGGGCGGCCGACCGTGATCCAGCTCAATGTGGATGCTACCGCAATGGGACTGGCGGGGACCGGCGCAGGCTATATCCAATATATTATTGCTCAGGAGCTGCGTGCCTTTCTAAATAACGATCAGGCTACCGATCAAGTCGCCGCCGTCAACATTGTAACCCGGGCCAAGTTCAATCCCAATTTGGAGGCGACAGGGTTTCAAGGTGCGATGGCCCTTACCAATAACATCACCATGATGGCTATTTTGCTCACTGGTGCAGCCTTAATTCGTGAACGAGAACACGGCACTATCGAACACTTATTAGTGATGCCGCTACGGCCGATTGAGATTATGCTGGCCAAAGTATGGTCCAATGGTTTGGTGGTCGTCCTGGCCGCCATCCTGTCACTCTATCTAGTGCTGCAGGGTGCCTTAGGAACTACCATCATCGGTTCTATCCCTCTATATATATTCGTTGCTGTCGTCTATCTCTTCTCGGTGACATCCTTGGGTATCTACCTGGCAACGTTGGCTCGTTCCATGCCCCAGTTCGGTCTGCTGGCAATGATTGTATTTGTGATGATGTTATTGCTTTCCGGTGCGCATACACCGTTGGAGAGCATGCCTGTGGAATTGCAGATGATTATGCAGTGTGTGCCATCTACCCATTTTGTCAGTATGGCCCAGGCTGTTCTGTTTCGCGCTGCGGGGGTCGATGTGATTTGGCCCAATTTATTAGCCACAGCGATCATTGGTGCCGTGTTTTTCTTTGCCGCACTGTTACGTTTTCGTAAGACCGTGACATTGACGCAGGTGTAAATTAATTATGGTG
>CALZIQ010000115.1 GCA_945787735.1 uncultured Chromatiaceae bacterium
ATCAGGCGAGGCTTCGCCCCAACCGTAAGCCTGCTCAACAAAGGGCAGGGCGCTGACAATCATTAGAATACAAAAGGGCAACAGGAGAAACAGGCAACCGAACAGATTGACCATGGCCCGACGTTTGGCTGTCATCCACTTGGCCTGATAGAGCACATCGACACGCACGTGCTCGTCATGTTTTAGGGTATAGGCGGCGCCAAGCAGAAAGATCAGCGCAAAGATGTGCCATTCCAACTCCTGCAGGGCGACTGAGCCGGCCTGAAACAGATAGCGCATGGTGACGTCGTAACAGACCAGCAGCACCAGCGCCACCACCAGCCAGGCGGTGACGCGGCCGATCCATTCATTCAGGCAGTCGATGGCCGCGGCCAGTTTATTGAGTTGATGCAGCAGAGTATTCATGTCTAAGCCAGTGGGTGAATAACGCCGCGCATTCTACCGGCTCAACCATGGGGTTAGAAGCAGATCAGGGGATTTATTAATACTTAAGGTCGACCCTAAAATTAAAGCCAAGATCAATCACAATAAAAACAGCGAGTTATTAAAACCAGCCGGAATAACGTTGGCGTAGGGTGCGCACGGCGCACCCTATATTTTCAGTCACCACCAAGCCCTGCCTAATGGTTTTAGATCAGCTGCGCGGTGCGCACCCTACAGCCTGCCCGAATAACGCAAGGGCACCCGACCATCCTTGCCCGGCCGACCCAAGGCGCGCACACCCTGCACCAGCAGTTGCTCCTGAGTGTCGCGCACGCTGACAGAGCCGTTGAAATTGTATGCCCCCTCGGGGGTAAGCAGGGCCGTACCGTCTAGCTGCAGAGGACCGCCTTCATCTTTGACCAAGGCCTTAATACCCTCGTCCGCCGTACTGAGCTGAGCCACATATTCCCCCAGCGACTGGAGCACGGGGGAGGTGACAGTCGCCCGCAGCCAGCGCACTGTGCCTTGGGCCGACTGAAGTGTCTGCCCCATCAGTTCGGCACTCTCCAGCTGAAGATCGAACTGACCTGCCAAATCCACCGGCATGTTGAAAAGGGCCGACAACTGGGCTGCATCAAGGCGCATGTCCACATCGCTCAATTCAATACCGCCATCCGGGCGCAAACCAATTTGTGTCTGGCCGGCGGCATTGGCGCCATCGAGCTTAAAATCGAGCTTGAGCTGGCCTAGCAGCACACTCCAAGGTTTGAGTTGCCAGCGCACCCGCTCCAGGTTGTTACCATCGATCTGCAACACCTTGGCCTGACCCGACCAAGCCGTTCCTGACAGCCCGGCAGCGCGCACATTTGGCGCCTTGTCTGAGATCATGGCAAAGGCACGCTCAGCCGGAAAAGTCGCCAACAAAAAGCCCGCATAGGCAATCAGCCCCAATACGACAAAACCCACTTTCCTGATCATGCGCCGGGCGCCTCCAGCGTCATACGCGCATTCACTCTGCCATCCATATCCTGACGATCGATGGTGATGGTGTCCACGGCCAGACCGTTTTTCTGTTCCAGGCTGGTCAACCAAGCCACCATTTGGTCAAACGCGACCTGTTCCAGCCACACCTTCACCGAGGCCTGACCCTCGGGCTCGAGCCGTTTCAGCCCCGGCCCCAATCCGCTGCGTTTAGCGGTTTGGTCGACCACAGCCAATAGCGAACGCCCATCCTGCGGCCGGACTGAATTGCTATTGCCAGCGCCACGTAATTGTTGCACCTCGGCTGAGGACTGCTGCATCCAACGCTTCACTGCCTGCTGTTCCTGCACCTGTTTCTCCAGTTCTGCAACGTCATTCTTCATCGGCTGCCAGATACCGAAATAAGGCAGGATCAGCCCCAGCGCAACGGCGCCGATGATAAGAATCCTGCGTTCACTGACCTGAAGACCGGACCACCACTCCTTCACGATGCCGCCCCCTTGATCTTGAGTCGCGCCTCAACCTGATTGCCCTTGGCAGTGGCGGACTGAATCTCCACCTGCAAACCACCCTGATCCACCAGACGTTGTTTGAGCTGATCCAGCGCCTGCAGATCACCGATAAATAGAGATACATCGAGCTGGCCGCTCTTATAACTCAGGCGCTGCACGGCCAGTTTGTCCGCCTCTTTGAACTGGGCACCGGCCTGGGCCAGCAATTCGGCGAAGCCACCATCAGATGCCGTACCACCCCCGCGCATGGACTTCAGCGCACGTTCCATTTGCAACTTGGGTTTCACTACCTTGCGCGCATCGGGAAAGGTCTGGCGATAGATCTGTTCAATCTCGGTCTGAAGCGCCTGCTTTTTCGCATCCAGACGCTGCTTATCGGCGATGGTAATCACAAACTGAACCAGCACGAAGCCGACCAGCAGACCCGCGGCCGCCCGCCATGGCCGCCAGTAACGGCTAACCCGTTCGCGCCGACTGTAGGGGCCCTGCAACAGATTGATGCTGGTTTTGTCATCATAGGCCGCGGCCATCACCGACAGTGGCAGACCGCTGGCTGGCTCGTCAGTAACGTCAATATCCAGACTCGCCAGATCAAGACCCGTGTCTGAAAAATCTTGCCGATGAATAACAGAAGGTTTGTGTTCACCCGCCTCATTCAGTAATGCGTCAAGATTAATAGCTGCGCTCTCTGCATCCAGCACCATGCCTGTCTGCGTGCCGGTACGAAGCAGCAGGCGCTGATTGAGTTGTAACAAATGCCAGGCATTCTCTTTTATGGGCAGGGTTAGTACATCGGGAATCAGCTGATCGGCTTCGAGCCCGGCATCTTTCAACAACGCGAGCCACTGGTTCATCTTGGTATGACTCACCACCGCTACATTGACCTCATCTGCCGTGACCGCACCAAAGGCAAAATGAAGATCGTCCACATCCTCGATCAATTGTTCTTCCAGGGCATAAGGCACGGCTTGGGCCAGCAGACGTCGTTTTTGTCCCGGCACCTCGGCGCCGCACAACAGTACATCTTCGCCCGGCACGATGGCAATGATGCGTTCTCCGCTGCCGTCGACCTCTGCCAACGGTCCCTGGCCACGGCCCTTGACCGTACCATCTGCTGCCAGCTTGACCCAGCTCACGGATTCGGGCGTTTCCAAATAAACAAACAAGGCCACTAATAAGCTCCTCGGCTACGCATCATCACATGCACCCCACCATCCGGGTTGCGCTTAAGCAGACTATGCAGACGGGCAATGGATTGATCAAATTCGGCCATGGCATCGAGGAGAAAGTATCCGCTTTCAACAGCAAGGGAGTTTCGTTCATTCTCAGGGATCGGGTGATTGGTCATTAAATTATGATCAATAAAGCTCTCTATCTTATCAAACCCTTCTTCACCGCGCGCCTCGACCAGCGCTTCGCCATCGGCGACCGTGAGTGAAGCCGTGAGCGTGGCCAACACTTCGGCCGGAGCAGTGTTGACGTTAATGGCAGTATCGCTTTTCGGCAAAGCGGTGACAAACGGCGCCAGCTTTGAATAAGCCTCGGCATCGACACCCTTGATCAACATCAATTCACTACTGCTTACCATCAAGCTATTGGCGGCACGATAAGGTGGCATTTGAAGCATGTAAGAATCGTCTTCGGCTCCACCGAAGCCTGTCGATTCAATGTCCTTGTCGATCCAGTCCAGCACTGCATCGGCGATGGCTTCCTCTAGATCCTGCTGTTTCAACAGCCGCTTAAAGCGCGCCTGCATTATCGGATTCGGCTCGCCATTGCTATTGAGCAGGCTGTTGAGATTGATGAGTCCCTGAAGATCCTGCAACGTGCCGGTCAACATCGCTCCTTCCACCGGCACCGACACGGTCTGGGCCCAGTTCTCACCGGTGTGATCGATCTTGCTGCCGTCTTTGGTTATATCCCACTCCAGTACATTGCGGGCATAGTCCTCCGCCCCTAGGGCAAATAAATAGGCAATGTCATTGTTGAAAATATTGGCGCTGCGGCGGATATCGAGTTGCTGTTTTGAGGCCATGGCCACGGCGATGGCAGTGACCAGCGCCACGATCAACACCGCAGTGATCAGGGCCACGCCTTGCTGTTGTTTCATGAGCCGACCACCTCGAAGATGCGCCGCACCCGGCCCCAATCGTCCAAATCAAGCGTGATTTCGACGGCGCGCGGCATGGCAGGTGGTGTCTGATTGGGAGATAGACCCAGATTATCCAATGGCCACTGGGTTTGCCATGCCATGTCGTTATCCATAAAACGCAGATCGACCCCTGCAACGCCTTCCAGCATTACCGCTTCGAATGGCTCACTATCGAGCGAACGATCCACCACCGGCCAGATCTGTCGCAGTAGCTGATCTTCCATCACCACATAACCAACCCGCTGTAGATGACTACGTTGCTGACCCATGGGATTGCTACGACCGGTGCGGCTGAACTCTAAAACCGAACTGCCGTAACCGCCGCCTTTCATGGCTGGCAACTCATCAGCATAGTTGTCGCGCACTGGTCGGTCGATGGCCTGCTCAATATCTCGACCGATAATCAGCATGGCCTTTTGCAGCTGTGCCAGGCGGTCGGCTTGGGCATCGGCATGTTCGCGCGTGTTGAGAGCGCTGTTCAGACCGCCGTAGGCCATGGCCGACATCAATGCGAAGATGCCAACGGCGACGACCATTTCTAATAAAGTAAATCCTGCTTCAAGCCTTCGCTTTCCACCATGGTTCGTCGCGAGAGAGTCGAGTCGCCGCACTGAGGGGGCGCTCGGACTGGAGGACGGCGCAGGCGTAGTTGCCACTACATCAAGCTGGCCGGAAGTAGAACGCCTCCTCAGTGTGGATGAATCGGCGCTCGCAGCAGAACTATGGCGGAAAGCGAAGACTTTTATCATGATGACTTACCTATGTAGGCCACCAGGGTGGTCAGGGGGCGGTCTTCATCTTCTTCGGGCGTCACCCGCACATCAAGACGGCGCACGTCGCCGCCTTCAACTTCGGTGACATTGATTACCCAGCGGAACTCACGCCCAGCCATGTTCTCGTCACCCTTGATCTCACCCGAACGCGGCCACTCCCCACTAACGCGCAACTCGGTCAGCGCATTCATGCCGACCCAGTGGGCCAGACTGCGTTCCTTGAGGTAGGCGGTATTCGATACATGGCTGCCAATCGCCTTGATCACCGCCGCCAACGCTATGGCCAGCACGGCTAAGGCGACCAGCACTTCAATTAGGGTGAAACCGCGTTGTTTGGATTGACGACAAGCCCTCAAGCCCCCCCTCACCCCTGCCCTCTCCCGCGTGGGGGAGAAGGGGACAAGGTATCGCTGCGCGATTTCCGGTATAGGCATCACGATTCCAGCGGCCCTGCTAATTTCAGGCCACCCATCATGTCGCCATCGAGTTTGTAGCTAGGGCCATCTTCAAGCTCTAGGGTGATGGTAAAGGGACTCGTCTCGCCGCTGGAGAGTATCCAGATCCGAACCACTTCGGTTTCACCAAACAGGTTTTCTTCAGCGCCTTGCCCTTCTACTTCTACTTCCATGCGAATACCCGAGGGCAGTTCACGCGGCCGGAACACTTTGCCATCAGGCATGGGTAGCCAATCCTTACCATCATAGATAAGGAACTGATAGGTCTCTTCGTCAAACTCCACCGCCATCTCAGCACCATTCAGCACTGACTCCTGCACGGCAAGCTCTATCAAGGCGGTCAAGCGCTGAGCCTCATTGCGCAGGGTGCGGTTCTCGTTGCCACCCACCGACAAAGTAGCCAGGCTGACCATGATGCCGACAATCAGTAATACCACCAGCAATTCGAGGATGGTGAATCCCCGTTGTGTCATCCCAGGCTGGCGACGGGCAACGTGCATAGCGTCTTATTCGATCATCCAGTTGCCGATATCGGCATTGGCACCTTCACCACCCTCCGCGCCATCAGCGCCATAACTGAAGACGTCCACCGTGCTCTGCACACCCGGGTTGAGATACTGGTAAGGCTTACCCCATGGATCATTGGGCAGTTTTTTTAGATAGCCACCTTCTTTCCAAGCTGGGGCATCGGCGGGTTTGTCAATTAAAGACTCGAGCCCTTCATCAGTGGCAGGATAACGATGGTTGTCTAAGCGATACAGGTCCAATGCCGCTTCAATCGAACTAATATCGCTCTTGGCCTTGGTGATTTTGGCCTGCACAGGCTTGTCCATTAAATTTGGCACCACAAAGGCCGCCAGGATGCCGAGGATGACCACCACCACCATGATTTCAATCAGCGTGAAGCCGCGCTGTTTGTGTTGCTGTATTTGCTTTTTCATTGCCTAACTCACCAGTTGGTTCAGATTAAAAATGGGTAACAAAATCGCCAGCACAATCACCAGCACCGTGCCGCCCATGAACAGAATCATAAACGGCTCAAAGAATCCCATCAGCAGCCCGAGCAGGGTTTCCATTTCACGCTCCTGGGCCGAAGCAGAACGTTCCAGCATCTCATCCAGATTGCCGCTGGCCTCGCCACTGGCGATTAGGTGCACCGTCATGGGCGGAAAATAGCCACTGTTGTCGAGCGCCTTGTTGATGGCGGCGCCCTCGCGCACCCGCCGCGCTGCCTCCTCCACCGCGCTGCGCATGGGCAGGTTGGTGACCACCTCAGCCGAGATGCGCATTGCATCCAGCACCGGTACCCCACTGCTGGCCAGGATGCTGAAGGTGCGAGCAAAACGAGCCGTGTTCATGCCGCGCACAATGCGGGCAATCAGGGGCAGACGCAACAGTAGTCTGTGAAACTGGCGCTTGGGCCCTTCGCGCCGCAATAGCCAGCTGAACACCATCACTGTTATAACGATGAGAACCAATAATAGGATGCCGTTGTTTTGCAAAAAATCACTCAGCGCAATCAGACCGCGGGTCAGCAGCGGCAGTTCCTGACCCATGCCCTCGAACACTTCCACTACTTTGGGCACCACATAGGCCACCAGACCTACCACTACTAGAATCGCCACCACTGCGATCAACACCGGATAGATCAGCGCCAGCTGGAATTTCTGCCGCAGGGCGTGGCGATTTTCAGTGTAGTCGGCCAGGCGCTCCAGCACGGCATCGAGATGGCCGGACTGCTCACCAGCATCGACAGTGGCGCGGTAGAGATCATCAAAGGCGTGGGGGAAGTCAGCCATGGCTATCGCTAGCGGATGGCCTTCCTTCACCTTGGAACGTACCGCCAGCATCATGTTGCTCAAGCGTGCCTTTTCGCTCTGGCGGGATACAGCTTGCAGGGCTTCGTCGATAGGGGTCCCGGAACGCACCAGGGTCGCGAGCTGTCGGGTAATCAGCGACAGATCGGCCGGGTTGATACC
>CALZIQ010000116.1 GCA_945787735.1 uncultured Chromatiaceae bacterium
TGCTGTTTCCAGAAGTCTTTTTTATTATCAGATGTCATTCTGTTCGCCTTGATTATGTTGAAATCAGAACGATAGCGATGTTGCTGTGTGATTGTTAGATGGGGTTTGTTGAGCGCTTACGTTGAAACCCTCCAGACTTCCAGCATGATAGCTGTGATCGCAGCTTCATACCACAGATCTAGAAACGTATTTTCTGCCGTGTTTTAAGGTTGAATTAAGCATTACGAAATATTTTTACAGAAAAAAATATAGA
The DNA here is from genome assembly GCA_945787735.1 of uncultured Chromatiaceae bacterium. Classification (GTDB taxonomy): domain Bacteria; phylum Pseudomonadota; class Gammaproteobacteria; order Tenderiales; family Tenderiaceae; genus Tenderia. Next base: position 254 of record CALZIQ010000116.1, read on the forward strand.
TGTATTTTTCACCCGATATCTGCAAATACCTATATCCAAACCTGACAAGGAAGAAGATTATGAAGTGTGATACGGTTTATAGAAAAGCATGCATGCTCCAGTCGTTTAATGGCCCGCTAGAGTCAATGGAATTGCGAGGACGCGGTTTTAAGGATGAACGGGACTATCTCGCACTTATTCTGGAACAGGAGCGTGCCTGGGAGATTGAGCACCTTTGGTGTGACATCGATCAGGCAGGCCAGAAAAAAGAGTAACACCACACAGTTAATGGCAGATGAAGAAAACCGCTGGTGACTACACATCACCTGCGGAGTTTTTCCATGTCTTAGCCAGTGGCTCGATTTAATTATAAAAGACTGACCTTGCAGCTAAGTAGACGGCCATCCGCATCTAAGGTGGAAAAATCTGTAGATCCCCAATCCACCGTTAGGAAATAGCTATAAGTACTATTATCCACAACATCAGCGCCTACAACGCTCACCACAGTACTAGATATCGTTTGAGGCACAACATCATCCGTACTCGTGCCAGTAATATATACATCCTCTATTAATCCATCTTGACTTCCATCTGAGCTGACACGTTTTAAATGCGCTTTTAGACTATTATTTGGACTGTTATCGTATACAGTGCAATCCAATTGGCTTAGCGTCGCACCATGTGGCAGTTGAATGCCTGCAACAGCATCACAAGATACGCTGGTTGCCGTTGCTTCTCCGCGAAAATAAACATAAGGTATCGTGTAATTCTTGGTTAAGTAACACTTAGTCGCATGATCAGCAAATTGTAGTTCGCTCGAAAACGCATGCCCATTGACTGAAATCACACTCTGGCCAGCGTCACACGTCACAGAACCATCTGCAGCTATCGCACGAATGCTAGTTCCGAGGGCGCAATTACCACTGATCTGATTTTGCTTTGTTGTAATGTCAGTAGCATTATCATCAACTGCAGTTTTAATGGCAGAAAAGTTGTCGTTGACCTCAGACGCTTTGGCAGGCGTATTTGATGTAAATGTAGTGAGTGGTGCAACAATATCTGCCCAGGAGACAGGACACCCAACTGTAAATAGAGTCAATATCAATAGTTTAGAGAGTTGATTCATCGTTTGAGCCTTCTTTTTGTGTTCATTATATAAACAATTAGCTGGTATGGATTTATCCATTACCCCTACCCCCAGCGACCTTCATCCCAATTCATTTCATCCCAATTTGAGCCGCTGGCAGGATCTGAAGCGCTTGTCCCGCTACTACTACCGCCGCAACCCAACAGCGCTAATACAAGGATGAAGCCAAGTGGCCATATTCGAAATTTCATACAATTATAATCCTCTAATATAGTCCCAATGATTATCAATCTATAATTCTTATGGATCTGTCGCAATTAGTTCATAGTGCGAATATCAATAATTGCCATCATAGGCGTTTACGCCGCCAGTGAATAGAATAATTCTGCGGGCGTTTTACTCGATCGCATTAGGATATTTTATCTGTTCTTACTTCAACATTCGCATGAGTTCAATTGCAGACGCGGACCCATCACCTAACACCTCAGTTTCAAAGGTAAATTCAGAGATGCCTGTCTCAACTTATTGTTGATCACGTATTCTTATGGCAGAAAGTTGGCTGTGTCGGCGAGTTTCCGCGGCAGATACTCGTCGATGACGTAGTTCAGACCCCACTTGGCGAGGGCCTGCTGTTCGGCGCGCCTTCCCATGTCAAGCAACTGATTAATGGACGCGATCCACTGTGGATGGGCGCTGAAGAACGGATCGTTGTTCAAGGTATCGCGGGCACGTTTTACGTCGGTCTTTGTCAAGGTGTGGGTAGCATCCTCGAGGCCAAAATCGAGGATATCCTGTGGTGTAACGCCTAGAAATCTTGCCTGAGGTACACAAAAGAAACGGTTGATGTGCGCTGCATTGCCCGACCCCACTTTCAGCGTCCGGTAGATGTTCGCGAAGCCATAGGGATCGCAGTCAACGAAACAGTACACAGGTAGCTCTTTCTGATCGGACAACCGGCGAATGAAACGGCGGGTGGCGCGGGTCGGCACGCCACCCATCTCTACTAAGATGCAATTCGCTTTTTTCCAGAATCGATGCTTGTTCAAACGCTGAAACATACCACCTGTTTCGATGGCGAGCACAAACTTTGCATCGGTTCGAAAATCCAGATGTTCGACTGAGTGTGGAATGCTGTAAGCACCACTTCCCAAGCTGCGGCAATCGATCTCAACGGACTCCCTTGTCTCCGGGTCCTTATCCACCACAACCAGCTCCCCTGCTACCGAACCACCGTGTGACTCCGGGTAGAATCGCAGCTGCTCACGTGAAAGGCTGTGCATCGAAGCGATGGCCTCGATGTCATCCATTATGGCATCGGACTCGGCCTGTTCATCGAAACGGCAGTCACCCCAATTCTTGCTGATGTAATAGGCTTCACGCTTGGTGGCAAAGTCATCATTCTCGACCATCTCTTGAGAAGCCGCCATCAAGCGGAGGGTCTGTGCAAAGGATCGAACCGTATTGACGCTCAAAGTGCGCACCTTCTCTGCATCGCCAAGCTCGAAGTAGCCCTTCTCCTCGTCATACTTGACATTGGCGAGACTGCGAACCGGAAGCTTAATCACCGGCAAATCTCCGCGCACAATACTCGCGCGAATCTGCCTGGCAATCGTGTTAATAAGCATGATGGTCTCTTTGTCCTGTTCGCTATGCGCCATGCGGGTGTCTTCTGTTTTCATTTTCATAGCCCTCAAGTCTTTCGGCGTTGGTGGAGGATGTCATCAAGTTTATTCAGGGTGTGTTTGCATTCATCATCGGAGAGTTCGAGTATCTCTTGCAGCGCGATTCCTATGTGCGGTAGATACTTCTCAATATAGGTGCGCTTTTCGTATTCGCGTTGTAGACGCATTCCGCGGTGTAGATGCACGGCGAGTCGGCGTCCGCACTCCTGCAGTCCCAGTTTCAACTCCTTCACTATCTCGGGATAGGCCGCGATCGCCTCTTTGGACTCGGAAGTGAACGGCACCCACACCGAGGCAATATGGACCAGGATCGCCATAGGCGCGATGGGCAAGGCACCTTTCGACTGGCGCAGTCCGTAGGCGCGCCAGTTGGTTTGGATAACAGCCTTGGTGATGGCGCAGCCAGCCTGTTGGTATAACAATGGCACCCAGTTTGCGAAGCGCAGCAGATGGGCGGGTTCGTCCGCCTTGGCCAGCAACTCTTCCGCGGCGCTTTTTGTTTGGCGCTTCTTCTTATGCATGTGCCCCTCTTTATCGAGTTCCAAACCCACCCCACCGGGATGCCCGTAGGCAATGCCAATCTCCACCTGAAACGGATTGCCGCGATAGACTGCCGGGCGTCGCGTGACCACGGTATAAAACTCGGCTGCCAGCTCTTTGTGCAAGCCTTCGAGAAGTCGCTGTTCGCCTATCGGTACAATGCAGTCGGTTCGCGGCGCTGAAATGCGGGTTCTACCAATAGCCTTGTGCAACGCAGCCGCTTGGGCATGTGCAATATGTTTCGGAAAGGAGCGCCCGCTTAATCCTTTTCCGGCCCGCTCGATGATCTCAAGGGCGGTCTTCCTGCCCACGCGGGAAAACGCCTGCTCAAGGAAAAGGGGCAAGGTGCGGCACGGCGTGTTACTCAACATCTGGATGAGATGGCCGAGTTCGATTCCGTGCGGATGAGGTTTGATCTCGCGCGGATGGGGCGGAAGCTCGGTCGTGCTGCGCGAATAGCGGATCTCCTCGCGGTGTGGATCCCGGAAAAACAAGCTAACGTGCGGGTTGGCGATGGCGGTCTGCTTCAGATAGACCTCAATCGAGTGTGAACCTTTTTGATAATGGCCCTCCATCTCAATCTCGACTCGCGTGCCGTGGGGACGGTCCCATGGCACGTGCTTTTTGCGGTGGATGTCGGGTCGATTTCTGCTGGTATCTATCGATACCAGCAGTTCCGACGCCAACTCATCCCCTGCTACGCGGCTGATGATATGCATCGGTTTACCGGCTGTAAGCTGCCCATACATCCCTGCCGCTGAAATCCCCATCCCTTGCTGGCCCCGTGACTGGCTCAACTTATGGAACTTCGATCCGTAAAGGAGTTTGCCGAAGATGCGGGCAATCTGCTTTTCCACGATACCGGGCCCATTGTCCTCCACGATGACTTGAAACATGTCTCCGCAATAGGACACCTGCACATAGATCTCGGGAAGGACTCCCGCCTCCTCACAGGCATCAAGTGCATTATCAACCGCTTCCTTGACTGTGGTGACCAGTGCCTTGGAAGGCGAATCAAAGCCAAGCAAATGACGATTCTTGAGGAAAAACTCGGATATCGAGATCTCGCGCTGACTGGCCGCCATCGCAAGCGCTGTGGTGTCACTGGAGTCTCCTTCAGGCACGTTTTGTTCTCACATTACGGAAAGTCTTAATAGCGTGATTACTCCGGCTAATAGATACAGCAATTGAATATCTGTTATTCGTTGCTAATACAGACTAATAATTCACACTTGTCTTGTTATCAGTTGGAGCAAACCGGGGCTCTATCACAATACCGCCGTTATTCAAATTTCATGATACGCTTTGGCAATTCGTCGACGCAAGAATATGCAAAATATGATCAGCTTTCAGGGATGCCTCTTCCAATACCCATAGCTCGGCATTGATATGCCAGTGTTGCGTTTACCAGCCCATCTCTCCTAGAGTTAACTATTCCCTTGGGAAGTAATGTAATTTCTCAAACGTTCCAGCCAACCATCCAAGCCTTGTTTATCGAGAAAGAAATCAAACCCTCCTAGACTGCGTTGCAGATTCATCAGATCTATAATGAAATCGAATACCGCATTAGTGGCAGTTTCCTCAGCGACTAGCGCGGCGTTTTGGGCATCGAGTAGATCGAGGATAGATACCGCACCACGTGAATAGGCATCCGTAACTAAATCCAGGTTTTTGCTAGCCGCAGTCGCAGCATCCTGAGAAAGCTGTATCGACGGATAAGAGGCGCTGATGTCGTGTAATGAGCTTCTGATGCGCTGTTCGATTCGTTCCCGTACAGCATCACGTTGGCTGAGAAGTTGATTAAACGTTAGTCTGCTGCTAGATACGCGTGCACTTCGCGCACCGCCCTGGAATAAGGGTAGCGAAACATTGACACCCACTGACCAGTCGGTGTCATCTTCGGCAGACAACCCTGCTTGGCGTTCTTCATCCATCACATGAGTCACTTCACCTTGCAGAGTCACTGTTGGCGACCAATATGCGCGCTGGTTAGCTTTGAGTTCTCGTTGCGTCGCAGATAACAAGGCGTCTAGACTTGCCAATTCGGGTGAGGCTGCTAGACCTTCTATCACCATAAAGTCTCCCATGAGTTCAAAAGCACGATCGCTGCTCACATAATCAAACAGCTCTTTGCGGCTAATCAAAAGACGTGGATCATCCAGGCTGGTCGGTTCAGTAATGAAGGGCTCTTTTAGTGGTCTGTTCAATAATCGATTGAGTGCATCTTGGGCCTGTTGAAGTTGCGCCTGGGCGCCAAGCAGGGCTTGGCGGGAAGTTGCCAGTCGGCTCTGCCAGCGGTATACCTCGGCGGGATTGGCCACACCAATCTTCTGCCGATCTCTGGCAAGCTCCAGGTTAGTACGGCTGAGATCCATGTTTTCACGGCGAATATGGATAAAGGTTTGCGCCTTAAGCAGGTTTAAGTAGGTAGTTGTGGCGTCTTGGATAATGTCCAGTTCCAATTGGCGCTTCAGTGCTGTTCGGTTGGCGTGCAGATAATTCTGTATTTCTACATTGGCCTGTACCGTGTCTGAATATATCAACTGACTCAGGGTGATGGCCGCCGAGGTCGATTGCTCAGCGGCTGCTCCGCTGATCACACTTGTGCTGTCGTTATTCAAACGTGTATGCCCAAGACGGGCATTAAGCTGAGGCCATAAATTGGCGCGGGCTTGTGTGATGTCGGTTTGATTGGCCTCCAATCCAAATGATGCTGCACGCAAATCCAGATTGACCTCCACTGCCTCCTCCGCCACTGCTGCCAAGGAGAGTTGCCTGCCTTGCGGCTCTGGTTCTTCATTAATCAATACTGCGTCGTTAAGGATGTCGAAACGGGGCGAGATACCAATCGCTCGGGCGGTAGCCATATTGATGGTCAAACGCCGCTTGCCCTCAATCATGACGGGCTGATTCTGTGCCAACTCGCCATGCAGCACGGCGTGCATGTTCAAGGCATTGCGACGCGCCAATCGCCGCCAGTTGGTGACGGGGGCTTCAGCCATCAACAGGCCTTGTTCTACCAAACCAGCATCGAGCAGGCTGTAGCTGGGAAGTTTTTTCTCAACCAGGGTGGCGATGACTTCATCCATGGCAGTGGGGCTGAGTAGCCCCTGCCCCGTGACGACCACACAGTCGATACCTGACGGCAGCTGCATAGCCAGATTTTCGTTTTGTTTTCGCTGGCGGACAAACAATATGTCCACCCCTGCCGCGTCAGTTACTTCTCGGGCACGATTAATCAGTCCGGGCTGAGCTTGGTAATCTGCTTCACTTAGAAATACTGCAATGGTTTTACAATCAGCAACGCTATTCATGACTTGCAGGTCACGCACAAAATCGGCGCCACTGCTCAAATAGTTCAGGTGTTTAACGCCACTACTATTGCCCTTACTGGGCAAGCCTTGAAATCTGGCATCCATAATAAATGGCGCAAAGGTTGGCTTGCGCAGATCCTTATTAAGGGAGGCAATTACACTGGAGACATACCCCAATGCCATCA
>CALZIQ010000117.1 GCA_945787735.1 uncultured Chromatiaceae bacterium
AATCCCACGTCGAAACCTTTGGCTGGGCTAAGCCGGAGCACTTAGTCAGAATGAAAGAACTCACCTTCCAAGTAAATGACGTACTAAAAAAGCTCTTCGCAGATGCCGGCATGTTGTTAGTGGATTACAAGCTTGAGTTTGGCCTGTTTCACGGTGAAGTGATACTGGGCGATGAGTTCAGTCCGGACGGCTGTCGTCTGTGGGATGCGGGGTCGCGCGAAAAGTTGGACAAGGACCGCTTCCGTCAGGGCCTGGGAGGCGTGGTCGAAGCCTATGAAGAGGTCGCCCGGCGACTGGGAATGAAATTACCAGAATAACTATCCAGTGTTGTCCTGAAAAGGCCGCCTATTGGCTGTCTATATTTTAGATCAGAGCATCGTTATCTCATTAATAACATCAACCCGCCCGATGACGGAGCTGCGCGTCCATGGCTATCAGCCTTTGTTGCGCAAACTGCAGTAGAGGGCCGTCGATAAAACTGTAATCTCTGGCGCGTCGGTAGGCATTTTGGGCGCCGGCCCAGTCTTCCTGAGCTTCCGCTGTCATGCCTATACCTAACCACCAACGCCCATCTTGAGGTGCAAGTTTCGCGGCCTGAAGAAAATATTGATGTGCAACAGTAATGAGGTCGTTGAGCTGATAAAAACTGGCCAGTGTCCCCAGGTATTCGGGATGCTGATTGAATCGAGCAGAATTTTGTTCGAGCACATGCAGGGCTTGCTCAGGCGCATCAAGTTGGCTATACAGCTGGGCCAGCCAGAGTGGAAATTTGGAATGCTTCGGGGCGATAGCGATGCCGGTATCCAGTACGTTGATAGCCTCTTGTATGGCATGCCGTTTCAGCAGAAGTGAGACCAACAGCTCTCTGGCTAAAAGATGGTCGTCCTGTTGCGATAAGGCCTGTTGTAATTGTGCTTCGGCTTTGCTGTTTTGCTCTTGCTGTGCAAATGTAACGGCTCTGCGGTATTCATTTTCGGCCTTACTGGTCTGGTCGAGTGGGTAGGGCGTCACTATTAGATCAGCTCGCGGCAGCGCATCACTTTGAACTGCAATTTCGCCCAGTGGTAGTGACTGTATTACTCCACTCTCAGTGGCCTGAGCATGAGGAAACATTGGCAGGCAAAACAAGACCAGGGTCAGGCTAAGACTTAACTTTTGACTAGACGGAATCATTGTTCTGTCTCTTCTTTAAAATATGATTTGCGCAAACGGCTCTCCAGCAGTTCCGAGGTGCGTTGCTGCGTAGCCTGAATCGATTCGCCCCATAAGTCGTTACTGTCTACTACAGTCGGCTTGAGCAGAATCACCAGTTCTTTTTTAACACGCGTTAGCTTTTGATGTCTGAATAACTGGCCGACTAGCGGTAGGTCACCGAGCAGTGGGATAGAGGCGCTATCTTCACTGCTTGCTTCCTTCATTAAGCCACCGATTACAATGACCTGGCCGGTTTCAGCTCTTACCACATTGTCTGACTCCTGGATGTTGCTGATAGCCAGTGGCAGGCTGAAAACTTTGCCGTTGATAACAAAGCTTTTGTCCTTTTGCGAAACGTTACTCACGGTTGGGTGAATGTGCAGGATGATGTTTTCATTTTCATCGATTTGAGGGGTGACATCCAAGGCAATCCCGGAAAAGAATGGGGTCAGTTCTACTGTTGGCGATTCCGTGGTGGTCGAGCCGCTGGTGGAAGACGAGCTGGTGACGCCGGTGACAAAAAATTCGTCGCCGCCCACCTTGATCACGGCGCGTTGATTGTTGACTGTTGAAACCCGCGGGCTGGACAATACCTGCACATCGCCCTGGCCCTGCAGAAATTCGAGGAAAGCGGAAAACTTGCGTGCTTTGACTGCTAAGCTGAATATGCCGCCAAACGCAGAGGTAGTTGCTGAACTGATCGGTGAGTAGCTGCCATCGGGCTGTAAGTCACCGGATAAACCTGAGGTCTCACTTACACCTGAGCTTAGGCTTGTGCCGCCACCTATCTGGCTGGCGAGAATTGAGTTGTTACCTGAAGAACCAAGTGCAGTCCAGTTAATGCCGGTTTGGTAAGAATCATTAAGTTCAACTTCAATAATTTTTGCTTCAAGGATTACTTGGCGATTAACGGTGGTCTGAGTTGTACCGAGAAACTTCTCAACCATGCTCAATTCATTCGGCAGTGCACGCACAATGACAAGGCCCGATTGAGGGTGAACTACCACGCGGTGGTTATCGTCCTCGCCAATAATGGCTTGGAGCGACGCATTGAGTTCTTTCCAAAAATTACTCTCCGAATCTGTTTTGATTTGGATGCCATGTGACGCTGCGCTAGTTGGGTTGTCGGTGTTATTTTCGCTGCTGCTAGCTGCATTGAGTTCGGCTGACGATACTCTGGTATTAGAATATCCTTTGCGATTCAAATTGAGATAATTAATAGAGAAGATACGAGTTTGTACTCCTTGTCCGAGCACATAATAACGATTTCCATCATTCCGATAAGCGTATCCATAGACTTGCTGAAGTGCATCTAATGCCTCGTCTATCGTCACATTCTTTAGATGCAGGGAGACTTTTCCATCAACATCCGGATTTACCACCATGCTGTAGGGTGTGCCTTTTACTAGACTCATAAATACTTCACGCGCGGGGGTATCATTGGCTGTCAGGTCAAAACGGGGTTTGATTAGCTCAAGTTGGCGGGTTTCAGTTTCGGCCTTTATCTCAGGCATCATGGCACGCCGGACCTCATCAGGAATGCGCAAGGGTTTTACCTCTGCCGCTTCGTCCAGGGTAGTGTTGATGCTCTCGTTGACCGAGGTGTGCCATTTGTTCGGCACGGTTTCGCAACCCGTCACGAGCATCGCCAGTGTGGCTACAAAACCTATAATATGTAACTTGTCCATGTCACTTGTCTCAATCTTTGTTGGTCGGTTGCCCGTTTTCTTGCACGATTTCTTTTGCTAACAGTTGTAACCTGATCTTTTGTCCTTGTCTTTCAACTACGACATCAAAAGGATTGATGGCTAACAGTGTCGCCCCTTCAATGCGTTCGCCAATGCCAACGGGTTTGCCATTGATGATTGCGTAACTGCGCCCTTCAGAAGTTAGGGTTGACTGCAGTACTAATGGCTTAAGCTCAACCCTTTTAACGACCTTTTTAACGGTCTTTTTCGGCGTTTGTTTATGGCGGGTAGGATCAGGCAGACCGGCAAATGGGTCGAAAGCATGTCCCATTAAGGGAAATGCCAAACAGATCGTCAGCAGGCAGCAGATTAAATTTTGCTTGATGTTCATAAGCCCATCCATGCTTTGTCAGTACTCAAGGTGTAAATCACCAAGGTGGCAACGGAGTCACTATTGTCGTCGGTTGTCAGGCTTACATTACCCCAGAGTATTTTCCATGGAAGTTTTTCGAGTGCCATAAAAAATGAAATGAGTTCTCGGTAGCGGCCTTTAACTTCAAGCAACATGCCGTGTTTATAAATACTAAATTCATTTTCAGTTAGGGGCTGTTGGTTTTTTTTAATAGTATTTTCTGCTTCTGTGCTATCCATCCTGGTTATTGTAGGATCTGGCCAGAGCTGTGTGGCAGGCATGTTTTTGACCCGGACTACTATGATGTCATTATTGCTACTCAAAACGCCTTCAACAAAGCGGACCATTTCACGGGGGGTGATAAGATCTTTCATCAATTCAGAAAATTCTCCGGTACTATTTAATTCAATTCTCAACTCTTCCAAGCGCATAAGCTTAGATTCTTTCGGCGCTTGGCGTAGGCTTTCGGTTAATATCAAGATTTCCTGGTCAAGTAGTGCTTTCTCGGCCTGTTTGATTTCAATGTTTTTTTGAATGCTTATACTGGCTTTTTCTAGAGGTGAGACAATTGCCATAAAAACCAGCATGAAAATAACAAGGCTTGCCGTGACGAAGATGAGTGCGCGTTCGGTCGTTGGCCTGGAATCCAGCAGATGGACCAGTTGTACATATTTGGATTGCAGGTGTCTCGTAAAACTCATAAGACATCCTCAAGAGGTGTTTCCGTTGATATCATGAAATCGATATAGTCAGCGCTAGTATTACTTTTTTCATTTTCAATGGGACGATCAAGCTCAAAGTCTGATAGGTTTGTGCCTGACAGTAATGTTTCCGCGGAAAGTTTCTCCAGATATTTCGGTACCAGATTGGCCTCTGTAGTTTGGCCTTTTAATTCCAGGTTACGTCCAGCACGGGCTATGGAGACATCAGTTAGCCATAGGCCTGAAATATGTTGGCGGGCAAAGGCAATGAAATAGCCGGAATAGCCGTTGCCGGTGTCGAACATGTCTGCCTTTAATTTGTCATAAATTTGTTTTCGATTGGCAAGTAGGTGCTCGATCTTGCGAATTTCATCATTTACATCCGTGTCAGCATATATGGCCAATTGTTGCGAGATTTCATCCCGGCTTGCCATAAGGGCGATGTTTTGCGCCTCAATCTGCGTAACTTCAGCCTTGAGAGAATAGTGTTTCCCCAGCATCACACCGCCGTAGATGACATGCCCAATCACGACTGCAAGTATTCCCAGAAGTACATGAGTGCCGCTGAAGCTTAGCTCACGCTTCTTTTTGACAGGTTGATAAAGATTAATTTCCTGGCTCATTCTCAATCCTGTGAAGAGCAGCGCCAATGGCGAAAAAGGCTTGCGCCTGAGTCGCCAATGGGATCATTGTTTTGCATTCGAACAGATTGTTGAGATCAACCAATTCAACATCCATGTTGAGATTGTCTTTGATGTATTCAGAAAAACCGGGTAATGCATTTGGTGTTGGTGCCAGAAACAACTTTCTGATCGGTGCCTGACGAAAATTGCTTTCGTAATAATCTAGTAAGCGTTGTAATTCCAGGGCGATATGGTCATAGACGGCGGTATTTTCCATTTCAAGATCCAGGTCGAGATCTTGTAAATCAGCATCGTCCTTGATTTGTGACTCTGTTTTTACAACAGTAGGCGTTCCTTGTTTCAGATCGAACTTCAATGAACGGCTTAGATAAAGCTCTCCGGCTTTGCTTAGGGTGAGCATGCCGCTATTGGAATGGAGTGACAGCAGGGCAACGCCGTTTTCGTTATCCGCTAACAGATTGGCGATATTGCGCTGCGCCATTTCCATGATGTCGATGACCTGTATGTTGATGTCTGCATTCATCAAGGTCTCGTAATGATTTTTTAATGCATCATTTTTTGCCACCACAACATATACTGAGTTGGCTTGCTCTGTTCCTCTTGGGGGGGGGACGTCGAAGGCATCCAGAGTAATTTCTGAAATAGGCTCTTCAATAAAATCCTTGACTCGCCAGCGCAAGGCAGACCTGAGCTCAGCGCTTGGAACAGGCGGTGCCTCCATCACCAGGAGCTGGTAAGCATCTGTACTGAGTAAGCTAGTGCAAATTGAACGCCCAAGCTGGTGACGTTCAGCGAGTTTTTTGACTTTCTGTAAGGGTGGCTCTTGCCCGAGTGGGACAAAATCACACAGTTCAAGAACAGGCTTGTCTGCGTCCCAGATAAGCCTGGCAATCGAAATGCCATTTGAGTTGAAATCAATGGCGCAAATTCCCGGCAGTGGGCGTTTTAGTAACAGTGCACCGAACAAGTTAATACCCCAGAAATATCCTATAAAAAAACTTCCTATAAAGGCTAGTTAGAATATCGGCTGGCGGACTAAATACTTGATTTCAAATGAGGAGTGGAAATGCCTGTTTTCTAGAGAGGCAAATGTATGTCAATACAGACATATGTCAGGGAATGACTTCCTGCCAGGATACGATGCTGGTGCCACCCCCACCGGCTGAAGTGAAAGTGATATTGCGGAATAACACCCATGGTCTGCGGCCATTACCGTTTTTCGCCAGGTTAAATGAAAGGCGAATCCTGTTGATGGTGACCCCGGCGGGCACAGTCCAGCTGGTGGTTGGTGCGGCGAGCCAGGTGTTGTTGCTGAAGATGTTATTCTCAGACCAGATCACATAACTGGTGCCGCTGGTGCTGACTAATTCCAGCGCCATATCCATACTGGAGGGGTTGGCACCATTGCCGGTCCAACGCTTTTTGTATTCGAGATCCAGATTGATTGTTTGCCCTCCGTTGAGCGTGATCAGGGGAGATGCCGTGCCGGTTTCACGATAGCCGGTGTAAGTGGCGCCGTTGCCATTGTCGGTTCTGGCGCGGAATCCGCCAGCGGCAATCTGGTTGTTGCCCTGGTTGTTAATGATGACCTCGGTCGGCCAGTTGGCCAGGCTGTTCATCGGTTCTGATGGGAGCGGCCCGCCAAGGTCGACAACGGCCTCAATTGTCCGGCTCACATTGCCATCGATGGAAGCAACGATAGCAGTGCTGCTAATGCGAGCCTGTGTGGCAGATAATATAACAGGGGCGGCGACGCTAAAGCTGCCATTGCCAAAGTTGACCGGACCCTCTCCGGCATAAGTAGTGGGGGCCTGGCTCCATTGCCTGATGCCGCGCTCCAGCCCAGATTCAGCCAAGACGAATGCCTCACTTGCGGCAACTTCATCGACTGCGTTATGGGTGGTGGTGACAGAAAGAAAGGTAATGGCGACTCCTAAAAAACTCAGCACTAGAATCATCACTATCGTGACAATCATCAGCGAGCCGCGTTGGCGTCGATACTCAAGCATCAAAAGCGCCTCGGATGCAGCGTATTGCGCAGGCTGTAATTCGAGCCATTCAGGCTGATATTTAGACTGACGCTGATGTAAGACACATCGCTGGCCACCGCGGCGTTGGTGATACCGTCGGCCTGAATATAGTTAAATGCCAGGTTGGCCACGCCATCGGCGAGTGGCTGGCCATTGCGTGTCAAGGTGTTGCCCGCCAGGGTATAGGTGACGACATTGGCATTGTTGTCGGTGAAGGTAATCTGATTGGCTCCTATCACAAGATCGCCGGCGGTGGCAGAGCGCACAT
>CALZIQ010000118.1 GCA_945787735.1 uncultured Chromatiaceae bacterium
CGCTGGCGGCCATGGAGAGCGAAGCGAGGGCCGCTAGTCCCCGATAGGCAACGCCGTCTGCCCTTTCGTAGTGGCGAGTGTCAACGAGTGGCGGAGAAATGCAGGAGCGGCTTTAGTTGCCGTAGAGTCATTGTGGTAGCTATGTTGAGTGCGACGAGTGAACGCTAGTGAGCAATGTTGTACGAAAACGTAGCGGACGCAGGACGGTCGGGGCAAAAGGAATCAGCTGTCGCGTTAGTGAGTGGATTTCTGGCATGGACGCCAGATAATCTTTAACGAAGTAGCGACACGATCGGTATAAAAATTTTTATTATCAATAGGGTATAGGTAGGTCATTTCTACTCCCTGGCAAACAAGGGCAGTCACATGCCCCTCCAGATAAAGAAATTACTCAGGCTGTTTCAGACACTGAATCCAAATAAGTCTTGTGATTAAGGCTGACATACCGGCGCCTAAATGAAACATCAGCACCTGGTTCAAGCCCCTGCCTTTTCGCGAACAAACAAAGCAAATGATTCAAAGGCTCAATGTGTTGATGCAACGCTGTTCGTCGACAGAGTGTTGAATGTCTGAATTCTCAAAACTCTGGCAGCGTGCTCATAACGAAAGGGTTGTTGGTTGATGATGTTGAATTTGGTGTCGCCAGTTGAACAGAACCAGAAACAGCCACTGTCATCATAGCCGTCGATACCACAAGAGTTGCCTTGGTCGTTATCATCACCGATATACCCATTGGGGTCGGTAGAATCTTTATTCGTGGTTGTAATAAATTGCTGTATTTAATTTTTTGTTTGGATTGCTTGTGCTGTGTTGGCAGAGAATGCAACTCTGGTTCGGGGTGAGATGGCGCTCCGGGATAAGTGCGCTATCCCGGAGCACGATGTATTTGGAGATTTGTTAGTGGAGGTCAGCACAAGCGATGCGGGCACCAACGGTATCGTGAATCACCACCGATTGAGCATCATCGCGCGCGATATGGTCATGCGTGGCAGCGCTTCTCCCCATGCCGCGACTATTGCTGGTAAACGATAGCCAGGTCTCGTTGGTATCGTTGACGAAGTCAGGGCCGGTACCAATTTCGTGTTGATAATGGCCACCGCCATTATCAACGTTACATGCTTTGTTATGCACATGTGAACCATAAGCGGTATTCGGCGTTAGCCCTTTTACGAAAAGGCGGGCAACGGTCTTGCCATTGTTTCGCACCATGATTGCTTTACCGCGAATATCGTAACCCTGCTCCAGACCTATGGCGAAGGTTTTAACCCTGCCCTTGGTAACCTCTGGCTCTGTTGGCAGATCAGCACAAGCGATGCGGGCACCGTCGGTATCGTGAATCACCACCGACTGGGCATCCCGACGCGCGAAATGGTCATGCGTGGCAAGACTTCTGCCCATACCACCGTCATCACTGGTAAACGATAGCCAGATCTCGTTGGTATCGTTGACGAAGTCGGGGCCTATTTCGTGTTGATAATGGCCGCCGCCGTTGTCAACACTGCAGGGTTTATTGTGTACATGTGAGCCATAAGAGGTGTTGGGAGCAAGTCCTTTCACAGCCAGGTCAGCAACGGTGAAACCGCTGGGCAGGCGTACTATGTTTGCCCTACCTTCTATCCGGTAGGCACGATCGATGCCTGTAGCAAAGGTTCGCACTTTACCGCTGCTCACCTGGACATCGCCCTCGCCGTCATCGGCGCTGGCTGTCATAGGTGAAGAAATTAGAATCGCTGCTGTACCTATGGCACATAGTGTAGACTTGATTTTTTTCATTTATCCCTCCTTCAAACAGGTGATTTTTTTGTTAGTCGCGTCAGCGAAGGCCAGTATAGAGTAATTCCTGAATATTCTGTTAAGGAATTGTTAAGTTTTTTGTCTGTACCAACGTTTGTGGATTATTCGAAAAACCATAGGAATAATAATAGAAACTCACTTTGTGAACATGATTTCTTGCCTGCTTTTTTTGTTGGTATGCCGCGACCGATTTTGAAGCAGCTCAAATGAAGTACGTTCATGGTAGTTGAGTAAATGCCTCTCGCTTTCCAGCCGGTTTGATTTGCATTGTCTGTGGTAAAGTTTGCTACATCATCCAGGCAATTAGTAAGGGAACACATATGGATAATCCGTTATTGGAAATGACCGGCCTGCCGCCGTTTTCACAAATTAAACCCGAACATATCGAACCGGCCATCGATCATCTGCTGAGCGATAATCGCTGCATGGTGGATTATCTGCTCGATGCCACCACGGATTACACCTGGGACAACCTGGTGCAACCATTAGAGGAGATGGAAGAGCGACTCGGTCGTGTTTGGTCACCGGTGTCGCACATGAACTCGGTGGTGAACTCTGACGAGTTGCGCGTCGCCTACAACGCTTGTTTGCCCAAGCTAAGTGATTACGGTACAGAGATGGGTCAGCATGAAGGCTTGTACAAAGCCTTCAAACAGATTGCCGAAGGGCCGGAATATGCCAGGCTCGATCCGGCACAGAAAAAAATCATCGATAATGCTATGCGCGATTTCCGCCTCTCCGGTATTGATTTGGCCAAAGAAAAACAAGCGCGCTACAAAGAGATTATGCAGGAGCTTTCGGCACTCACTAGCAAGTTCAGTGAAAATGTGCTCGACGCCACCAATGCCTGGAAGATTCAAATCAGCGACAAGTCACGCTTGAGTGGTCTGCCCGAATCGGCCCTGGGCATGGCGAAACAGATCGCCGAGCGTGAAGAGATGGACGGCTGGGTGTTTAATCTAGAGTTTCCCTCTTATCTGCCGGTGATGACATACGCCGATGATCGCGAACTGCGGCGCGAAATTTACACCGCGTTTGTCACCCGCGCCTCGGATGAAGGTCCTCATGACAAGGCCCTGGACAACACGCCGGTGATTGAAAAGGTTCTCGCCCTGCGCCATGAAGCGGCGCAGTTGCTGGGTTTTAATAATTACGCAGAACGTTCGCTCGCGACCAAGATGGCCCAAAGCACCGATCAGGTGTTGGTATTTCTCAATGATCTGGCCGATCGTTCACTGCCGTTGGCTAAACAGGAGCTGGAAGAGGTGCGTGCCTTTGCCAAAGCAGAGCATGGCATAGAAGGTCTAGAGGCTTGGGATATCACTTACTATTCGGAAAAACTGCAGCAGCATAAATACAGCATCAGTCAAGAGGAGTTGAAACCCTATTTTCCTGAAGATAAGGCGTTGAGCGGCATGTTCACCGTAGTGGAGCGTCTGTATGGTTTCAAAATTACCGAACGCAAGGATGTGGATCTATGGCACGAAGACGTACGCTTTTTCGATATCGCTGATGCCAATGGTCCGCGCGGCAGTTTTTATCTCGATCTTTATGCCCGGCCACAAAAACGTGGTGGTGCCTGGATGGATGATTGCATCACGCGCATGAAAAATGAAGACGGTGTGCAGGTGCCAGTGGCTTATCTCACTTGCAACTTCTCGCCCCCCATTGGCGATGATCCTGCCCTGTTTACGCATGACGAAGTGCTGACCCTGTTCCATGAGTTTGGTCATGGCCTGCATCACATGTCGACACAAGTAGATTACCCAAGCGTTGCAGGTATCGGTGGTGTGCCCTGGGATGCAGTGGAGCTGCCGAGTCAGTTCATGGAGAACTGGTGCTGGCAGAAAGAAGCGCTGGCTGACATCGCTGGGCATTACCAGACGGGTGCGCCATTACCGGATGAGTTATTCGACAAGATGATCGCCGCCAAGAATTTTCAATCAGCAATGCAGATGGCGCGGCAGCTGGAGTTTTCCATCTTTGATTTCCGTTTGCATCTGGAATACGATTCGGACCAAGGGCCGCGTGTCTATGAAATTCTTGATCAGGTGCGCAAGCAAGTGGCGGTGATTGAGCCGCCATCGTTTAATCGGTTTCCGCATAGCTTTTCGCACATCTTTGCCGGCGGCTACGCGGCCGGTTATTACAGTTACAAGTGGGCCGAGGTGTTGTCGGCGGATGCCTTCGCGGCCTTTGAAGAGACGGGCATCTTCGATCGCGATACCGGGCTGCGCTTTTTGGCCACGGTGCTGGAGCAGGGTGGTTCACGAGAACCGATGGAGTTGTTTATCGAGTTTCGCGGGCGTGAGCCAAGCATTGATGCGTTGTTACGTCATAGTGGCTTGGCAGCCTAGCGCAATGTTATCGAGTCAGGCACGACGCATATCACTTGCAGGTCTGCTGCTGTTGTCAGCAGGCCATGTCTATGCCGATACTGCTTATATCACTGATTCAGTCACGGTCGGTATTTTTGCTTCCGCCGACCTTAAGGGTGAACCTCTGGAGCGCCTGGTCAGTGGCACCCTGGTGGATGTATTACAGAGTCAAAACGGTGTCGCAGAAGTGAAAAGCAGCTCGGGCAGAAGCGGTTGGCTGCGCACTAGTTTTATTAGTTCCAATCTTCCTGCTAGCATCAAACTGGAAAATTCTAAGAGCGAGTTGAGCAAGCTCAATGCTCGGTTTGACGCCGCCAACGACATGATTGCCAAACTGCAAAAAGAGGCGGATGCCTTACAGGAAAAGGCCGCCTCGACCAAGGACGTGGGCTGGATGCGAGGTGAAATGGAAAAGGCGCGCGATAAGGCGGCCAAGCTTGAAAAGCAATTGCAGTCAAAAGAGGCGCAAGTGACAAAGGTTGGAGAGCAGACGCAGTCCTTTGAAGAAGAGGTGCAGACACTGCGTGCAGAGAACCAGGGTCTGAAGCAACGCCTGGCCGCAGCGATGATGATTAGTAGCGAAGTTGGGGTGCAGCAGGAACAGGTGCCTGAAGCGTCAGCAGTGCAATCTGAAACTGCAGAATCTTCTGCATTGGGTTGGAGTTTGCTTACAATGGTACTGGGTTTAGGGTTTGGTTTCGCTGCAGGTTATTACTGGTTGGATCGCCGCTTGCGACAGCGATTTTGTGGGGTGCGCGTTTACTGAGCCGAGGTGTTGCGGTGTCGAAATAGCAGTAGTGTCATCAAGCAGAACAGTGAAGTCAGTCCGAGGCTTCCCCCACCGCTGCCAGTGCCAAGGTCTAGCCTGTTGAGTGTCTCGGTGCTGGTGTCATTGTTGCCAGAAAAGGTCTCACCGTTGGTTTGGCTGGAAGTGCTGCCACTTGCGCTGGTGATAAATACCCCTCCCATCAAGCGGATGTTGCCGTTGGCCACGCCATCGTAGTCGTTTGGTCCGCCATCCTGAATGGTGATCAGAAGACATTCATCACCTGTGCCCAATGTGCTGGTATAACTGGCGACCTCATCAAAGCCGGAGCAGTAACTGTCTTCCTCTTCCACAATCATATCGCCATCATCTTTAACGTCGGTGGCAATGTGATTATTGCTGTCTGTGCTAAAAGTCTCCCAGCTATCTTGGCTGGAGAAAATCACAAATTCGGGCGTTGTGCCGTTTTGAGAGGCAGGTAACGGTGCTGCCTGGGGAATAATGATGCGTGCATTACTACCCGCCTGAGGAAGGTGAGTGATTTCGATATCCAGTACCTGTCCGTCAGTGCTGACTATGTTGTCACTCAGCGGAATACCGCGTAGCTGCTCTGCTGTGCTGCTGGAGATGCGGGCATAGTTATTCGCACTGGCAAATGTGGTGGGGCCAAGATTGATGTGAAGGCCGGGCTCGGTGCTAATCAGTAGGGGATAGACGATTAGGTTGCTGGCGGTAGTGGTGATTTCCCACTTCAATTCGATGTTATCAGTGACCAGTGTGTCATTCTGTTTCAAAGAGGCATCGAACACATAAGGCTCAAAAGCCTGTATCAGTGTCGGGGTGCTTAGGGCATCGAGATAATTAGGAATGCCATCGTTGTCGTTATCGTAAATGCCCTCACTCAGGTCATCCGTATTGTCGTCATCGCTGTCGCGACTATCTGTTAATTGCGGCTGTGATTGCGGCAGTACCAGCAGAAGATCATAGGTGGATGAAAGCCCGCCAGCATCGCTGACGCTGAGGCGCATGGTATAAAAGCCTGGATTTAGGTCTTGAGCTTCAAAAGTGAAGCTGCTGCCGTTAGTGCCCGACGTTGGCACTAGGGCGTTATCGCTAGCGCTCCAGTCGTACAAAATGGTATCGCCATTGGCATCATAGGCCTCAGCCGAAAGGGTGACCGTGCCAGCATCGGTGGAGATTACTCGGGTTTGTTCACTGGCCTGCATGGCAAATAGTTGTGCCAGTGGTGCCTGGTTGGTTTCCGTAATCGTGATGGTATGCGTCGTCTTGTGGCCAGCAAATGCGGCATTCGCCGGTATTGCGCCGAGTGTGATAACAACGGTTTCGCCCGCGTCGCTGATGCCATCGATGTTGATTGGGAAGCTAAAGCTGGTTTGGGTGACGCCGGCATTAAATACAAAACTGCTGTCAACAGCGCTATGGTCGGCGATGCTGGCCGTGCCGGAAACTGTGTAAGGCACAGTAATTGGATAGCTGGCGTCCGGCGCGGTACCGCTCAGATAAGCCGTCACCACTGCTGTGCCGCCTTCAGCCACGACCTGGTCCAGCCCTAAGTTGAGTGCTGGGAGCACCTCGAGAGTTTGTTCGGCTGTTCTGCTATTAAACCCCAGATCGGTCGCAGTCCAGTTGATTATATGGGTGCCCGGCAATAAGGGTCCGACATTGCCTGTAGGTGAAAACGTGATGGTGTTTTCGTCAGCAACTTCAACCGTTTCGGCAATCTGGGTCTTGAAGTCCGGTGAAACGATTGGCCGGTTTGCACCATCATCCTTGTCATAGCGGTTAGGGTCAAAACCGATAGGCTTGTTAATACTGATAGCTGACGGTGGGGTGGTATCAACAACAGGCGAGGTCGGGTTGTCCGGGTCATTTAGTGCAGCGATAGCGGTAACATGAAACGAGCACAGCACTAGTCCAGCCATAAGAGAGCTGATGGAGGATTTGGGGGAATCG
>CALZIQ010000119.1 GCA_945787735.1 uncultured Chromatiaceae bacterium
CCCACCAGCAAATGCATGGGCTGTCATACGATCATAGGCACAGACAAGGATCGAATCAAAAAACTGACTGAATACTGGGAAAAACGCGAGCCGCCGGCATGGAAAAAAGTACATGATTTACCGGATTTTGTTCATTTCAATCACGAAAAACACCTTGACCGGTTTGTCTTCAACAATGAAGGTGGAGAATGTGGATCAAGTCTGTGCATTTTGCCATGGCGACCTGAAATCAATGACTGTTGCCAAAAAGGTTAAGCCTTTAAATATGGGATTCTGTGTGCGATGCCATGAGGCAAATGATGGGCCATCCGATTGCTGGAAATGTCATAAATGATTAGTCAGCGACCATTGCACACTCTTCTATTATTTTTAACACACGACTTGAGCTGCCGATATGCGCTGAAATAGAAACACTCAAGCCACTATGTTGCTTGGCAGCTGCAGTGACTAAATTTGGCACGTCATCGCAAACATGGCGTCCCGCAACGAGGAAGTAAGGCACGACTCGAATTTGGCTGGCACCTTGTGCCACACAGCGGTCAACACCATGAGCAATGCTTGGTTCAACAATTTCCAGGAAAGCCGTTTCGATAATAGGAAACTGCCTCGACGAACTTTTTTTGAGCCTTTCAGCCAATTCTATTACTTCCTGATTTGAGCTTTCACGGCGACTGCCGTGGGCAATAAGCAAGAGTGCTTTCATGACTTGACCTACTCTTTTGTTGTTTTCTGATGGAACTCAGTTGCGATACAAACCTGCATTAAGACCACACAAGTACAGGCTTATGGGCTTGCCCTTGTGTATGGCGGTGCAAGGTTCAATAAAGTATCAATGGCTTGGCCCGACTCGCAACCCAGGGCGATTGCATTGTGCCGCTTTAGCCAGTCTTTGTGCTCAACACTGAAACGCCCCCCCACAAACAGCGGTATTTCGGTCTCTTGCAGGACAGACCAGTTTTCTTTTACTTCAGCCAGTGGCGCGCTGGTGCCGGAAAGTACGATGGCCGCTGCACCAGCACGATGAGCCACTGCAGGTAACTGCGCCAAAGGCGAATTGGGGCCTAAGTAAAGCAAACGATAGCCACGACTGACTGCTTCAATTGCAAACAGCAGAATGCCAATTTCATGAAGCTCACCAGCAAGGCAAGCAATCAATATTAGACTGCCATGTTTGCGATTAGCTTCATGATGCAGACGGGCCCCAAGCTTGTTACGCAAATAGGCTGTAAAAAAATGCTCCTCCGCGATGCCATTAGGACGTTGTTGCCATCGCTCGCCCAGCGCGGTCAATATAGGCACCACCAGCGATTCACTCACCAAAGCAAACGGATAAAGTGAAAGCGCTTCGTTATAGCAAGCATCCAACTTAGCCTCATCAAACGACTCGATAGCCTGAAGCATGCGGCGTTGAAAAGTGGGCCATTGTGAAACTACTTCTGACGGCGGAGCAGCTGCCCCGGGCTGACGCTGCAGTCGAATTGCCTCGCTTATGCTCATGCCGCCCTGCAGTCTTGCCACCACTTCTTTAACCAATTCCACATCACTCTGACTGTACAACCGGTGTCCTTTGGCGGTGCGTTTTGGCGAGAGCAACTTATAGCGGCGCTCCCAGGCGCGCAAGGTTGTCGCAGCGACCCCGGTTAGCTCGCTAAGTAATCGAATTGGAATGCCTTCACTCATGTGTTTTCTCCGCTATATGGTCACAATCTTAGCATCTGTACAAAAAAATAGTTGTACAACCCTGTACAATTGTCTAGTATTTTAGTTAGACAAGTATCACAGCCACATTAGGAGATCGTCATGAAAAGCGAAAAACCGCAAATTGGAATCAGTGCCTGCCTGCTGGGCCAGCCAGTACGATTTGATGGTGGCCACAAACGCGACCGCTATATCACCGACCATCTGAGTCAACATGTTGATTTTTCGCCATTTTGCCCGGAAAACGAGATTGGACTCGGGACACCGCGCCCAACCTTGCAACTGCGTCAGAAAGAAGAAAAAGTGCGACTCGTGTTCAGCCGTGAGCCACAAAGCGACCTGACAGACCGCATGATCGAACATGCCAGGCAGCGTGTTGAAAACCTGGGCGAACTGGATGGCGTGATTTTCAAAAAAGATTCCCCCAGCTGCGGCATGGAAAGAGTTGCCGTGGTTCAGAACGAACATGGTTATCGTCGTAAGGAAGGTGTGGGCGTGTTTGCGAATCAGTTCGTGCAACGTTGGCCGTTGATTCCTGCGGAAGAAGAAGGACGCCTGCATGACCTCGCCCTCCGCGAAAATTTTTTCGAACGTGTTTATGCCTATCGCCGCTGGAAGGCGATTGAAAATCCTGAAAAGAACGTGAAAGGATTTATCGATTTTCACATGCGCCACAAGCTCATGTTGATGGCCCGTGGTCAACAGAAATACCGTGAGTTAGGACGCATTGTGGCTGGTGTGACGCGCCAAAACCTGGCCCACCGGCGTCAGCAATATATCGAACTCTTCATGAAAACAATGGCATTACGCGCCAACCGCGGCGGTCATGTGAATGTGTTGCAGCACGTGATGGGTTACTTCAAGCCTGTGCTCTCAGCAGATGACAAACAGGAGTTGCTGCGTTTGTTTGAGTCATATCGGAACCAACTGCTGCCGCTCAATACTCCAAAGATGTTGGTCCATCATCATCTACGCAAACATCCGCACGATTACGTGGCGGCACAGCATTATCTTGCCCCCTTCCCTGACGAACTCACTCACCGTATGTGGTGAATGAGCCATGAACATACAAGGAATTTATGCTTATGAATCCACGCAATTGGTTGATGCTGTCATTAGCACTGTTAATAAGTGGCTGCTCGGTGTTCGGTATGCATGGCGTCGATAAGCCTGGATACCAGGTGGAGGTCAAAGAAGGCGACATAGAGATACGCGTTTATCCGCAATTGTTGGTTGCGGAAACCGAAGTGCAGGGAAACTATGAAGAGATCGGTAAAGAAGGATTCCAACGCCTTAGCGGTTATATCTTCGGCAAAAACAGCACCGAACAAGAAATCGCCATGACTGCACCCGTGCTGCAAGAAGGTACAGGTGATCAATGGCGCATGACTTTTGTTATGCCTGACGAGCTCACCGAATCGACAGCACCTAAGCCTAATGATGATCAGGTCACTGTGAAAAACCTGCCTGGCAAGCGCGTTGCCGCGCTTAAGTATAGCGGATCAGTCAGCGCTGAGATTATCACTGAAAAAGGAAACGAACTTCAGACTTGGCTGGATGAACGAGGTTATAAGGCCATATCTCCAGTACGTTCCGCACGTTATGACCCACCCTGGACACTACCCATGTTTCGTCACAACGAAGTTCAGATTGACGTCAAATAACACTTTATATTTAGGAGCTACAGACATGTACGCAGCCACAACTAAAGCGATTGACTGGAGTGAAAAAGGCCTGGTGCCTGATGCATTTATTAGAGCCGGTATTCGACGCCTTTTAACCGAGCGCCTCAGCCAACTGGCGCCAGAAGATACCGAGGCACAGTTGGAAATTGAACAGGCCTTCGTTAATGACATGGACTGTTCACCCTTAGCCATTATGCCGGAAAAGGCGAATGAGCAGCACTACGAGGTGCCGCCACTGTTTTACGACATGGTGTTGGGAAAACATCGTAAATACAGCTGCGCTTACTGGCCTGAAAATATCACCCGACTCGATGACGCTGAAACTGCTGCCCTGGCGAAAACATGTGAGCGCGCAGGCATAGAAGACGGCATGGATATTCTCGAGCTGGGCTGCGGCTGGGGATCACTCACCTTATGGCTTGCAAAACAATACCCCAATGCTCGAATCACTGCTGTATCCAACTCTAATTCACAACGTATTTTTATCAATCAGCAAGCTGAGGCCAGAGGTTACGTTGGCATCAACACCATCACTGCCGACATGAATGTGTTTTCGACTGAGGCGCAGTTCGACCGCATTGTCTCTGTCGAAATGTTTGAACACATGCGCAATTATCGTCAGCTCTATCAACGTATTTACCACTGGTTGAAACCCGGCGGACGTTTTTTTAAGCACATCTTTATTAATCAGGGCGCCCCGTACACTTTTGAAGACAGAGGCGACGATGACTGGATGACACGCCACTTCTTCTCCGGCGGCATGATGCCCAGCGATAGCTTACCGCTCTATTTTCAAGATCATCTCAAGCTAATAAAGCGTTGGCGCTGGGACGGTAGGCATTACGAAAAAACCTGCAATGCCTGGCTGGCCAATATGGATGCATACAAAGAGCAGATCTGGCCGCTGCTGGCTGAGGTGTACGGAGAAGAAAATGCACAACAGTGGTGGATGCGGTGGCGCATGTTCTTTATGGCCTGTGCCGAACTGTTTGGTTTCAATAACGGCCAGCAATGGATGGTCGGCCACTATCTGTTTGAGCGTCCACGAGAAGAACGCTAACTGTGGCAAGGATAACCAATGTCTTTATTAATTAACTTCGTCGCATTCCAAATTGGCTGGTTTGCTACTGTCATGAGCGGTGCCAACAATCTTGCCTGGGCGGGAACACTAGTTGCCTCAGCAATTATTGTCCTGCACTTGTGGCGTGTTTCAAATCCGAGCAAAGAGTTGTTACTAATCGCTCTAGTGGGTGCAATAGGCGCAGTTTGGGACAGCGCCTTGGTTGCTCTGGGTTTCACCGTTTACCCATTCGGCACCTTGATAGAAGGCACTGCACCTCATTGGATTGTGGCGATGTGGATGCTGTTTGCCACGACCCTAAATATTTCTATGCGCTGGTTGCGCCGCCGTTGGCTTTTGGCAGGGGTTTTTGGTGCCATATTTGGCCCGCTTGCATTCTACGGCGGCTACAAACTCGGTGGAGTGACATTCCCTGACGTCACTAACGCCATGATCGTACTGAGCATCGGCTGGGCCGTATTCATGCCCATGTTACTCGCCTTGGCAACAAAGCTGGATGGAACAAAAACAACGCCGACAGCGCCTCACTTCAAACAGCGACAACCTGTTTAAAGGAGATCCCAAATGTTTAATCTAGATGCATACCTTTTCGCCCTCGCGGCTTTGCTGGGATTTGCTGTCTTTTTCTGGTTGGTAAGTATCCTTAAACGTGATGTCAGTATCGTAGACAGCCTGTGGCCACTGATGTTTCTGCTGGCAACAGCCATTTATCTATTAATGCTGCCAGAAAGCGGGCCTAGAACCAGCTTGATTCTAGTGCTTGTGTCAATTTGGGCCCTGAGGCTATTCACGCACATCACAGTTCGAAACTGGGGCGAGCCGGAGGATTACCGCTACCAGCAGATTCGTGCTAACAACCAACCGGGCTTTGCCTTTAAGAGTCTTTACATCGTTTTTGGTTTACAGGCGATAGTAGCTTGGATCATATCCATACCATTGTTATTGGCACTCAACAGCCCGGCACCGCTAGGCTGGCTCGATACAGCCGGCATTGTGCTTTGGCTGGTAGGTATGTTTTTTGAGTCCGTGGGTGATTACCAACTCATGCGATTTAAATCCAAAAGAAGCAATCGAGGCAAGGTACTTGATACCGGGCTTTGGCGTTATACGCGGCATCCTAACTATTTTGGTGAAGCCTGCATCTGGTGGGGTTACTTTGCCATCGCCATGTCGGCGGGCGGTTGGTGGTCAATAATTGCGCCACTGCTGATGACCTTTCTACTGCTCAGAGTATCCGGTGTGGCCATGCTGGAAAGAGATATTCAGGAACGGCGCCCGGCCTATCGCTGGTATATCGAGCACACCAATGCATTTATCCCCGGCCCACGCAAACTCGGATTTTTTCGCAAGGATGTCAAATCATGAACAAATACGCCACCGCAACGGCTCTTTGTTTGCTTGCATCCATGTTGCTTGACACACCGCGAGCGTTTTCGAGTCAAACGCAAGAATGGCGTTTTAGCGTTTATCTTGACGATAAACCAATTGGCTATCACAACTTCAAAGTAAAACCAGACGAAAATGGTAATCGAACCGTGTCTATTGAAGCCAACTTTGATGTGAAATTTTTATTTATCAATGTATACAGCTATCGCCACGATAATACTGAGCAATGGCAACAACAGTGCCTCAACAGCATCGAATCAAATACCGACGATAATGGCAAGCGTTATCAAATTAGAGGTGAACGTCAGGGGGAGATATTTCATCTCGAAACTGACAGGCAAAGCACATCCCTGCCTGACTGTGTGATGACCTTTGCCTACTGGGACCCGGCCATACTCAAGGCGGATCGGTTGTTGAATGCTCAGACAGGCGAGTATGTCGATATCGAAGTTACTCAAATAGACCGTGAAAAAATTGAGATAACAAGTATGTCAGTTTTCGCCAACCGCTACCGCATAGCCACAGATGTAGGTGACATAGATCTATGGTACGCAGTGAATAACAACCGCTGGCTCGCACTTGAATCAACCACTGAAAGCGGGCGCAAGTTACGCTATCGCATGAATTGAGGCGCGGTTATGAAAATATTAGCACGTCACTTATCTGTTCTATCGTTCACTGGCCTGGCTGCATGTAGTACTTATCCGCCAATGAAAACCGTTGATCACGTCGACCTGGAACGTTTCATGGGTGATTGGTATGTAATTGCTGCCATTCCGACGTTTATTGAAAAAAAATCCTATAACGCCATCGAGTCATATGCGCTAACTGATGATGGTGAAATTGCGACAACATTTACATTTAACGAAGGCGGGTTTGATGGCAAAAAGAAAGAATA
>CALZIQ010000120.1 GCA_945787735.1 uncultured Chromatiaceae bacterium
CATCAAGCGCCGCCTAAGCCCTTTTCTCCCCGACGTCGACTGACTTTACAAGGACTCAGCACCTGAAACCCAAACCAAAATCGACAAGGTTGAGCCACCGCCAGAGGAACTGCCGCAGCTGTTTATGGCGTTAACAAAAAAACATTCATTAAAATCAATGAGGCCCGCTAAAGCAGGCCTCATTCTTATATTTATACTTACTCTCTAATATTTACACGCTAACCTGCCAGGCTAGCTCATCGCCGGCTCCCGTGCCGGTAACACCTTATCCGCCGCTAGGCGTTCATGCAGCTCGTGTACCGACAATTTGGTCAGGTCCTTGACCACCTCTTTCACTTTCAACCCGGCCATAGTGGCTCCCATCGCATCGCGCAAATGACCCATCATGCGCGGTTCAGCCGCCACTACCAGACAACCCGATTTGTTCCGCTGCACCGCTTGCGCTGCAGCGGTGACAACTGTTTTAGCGAAACGACGCTCAATCTCATCAATATGCTGGTTGCGATGATCATCATACCCATGCGCCCCGCCTCCACCGGAGGATGTATTGCGACCTGATTTATTATCGCTATAGATCTCTTTGCCCGCCGCCTCTGTTTCTGGATTGGCCAGACCTGAAATTTCGACGAGATTTGGACCTCCCTCGCCGATATCGGCTCCCTGCAGAGAAAACAACCGCGCCTTCGCTCCATCGGCGACAACCACACAGTAATCAATCATTATTTGATCCTCCTAACCAGCTGTTACAACAAAGAACTTCCACCACTATTTATATAGCTCATCGAATCCTGAGGAACAACGATAAGTTGCAGCTCGGTACGTCAACTGAAATACTCGGGATTTTCCATCAACCTCACATTTAAAGCGGAGCAACGAATGAAAGCCCTGGCTACTCTTTTATTAATCATGATCATACCGTTCACTGAAGCCACCCAGGCCTCAGACACTAATTCACCCTATGTCGAAATCAATATCCAGGGCATTGAAGAGGTAGCAGCGCCGCTAAACCGCCTGGCGGATGCAATCGAAAAGCTATCCCAGTCGGACAAACTGAGCAATGAAGATCAAGAAAAGATCATCGCCATTATCGATGAGCTAAAAACACTGTCTGGCAATCTAAACAACACCATCAAGAACACCAAGGATAAAATCACTCAAGCGCAGAATGAGATTGCCGATTCCATCCGCCGTTTGATCATACTCTCTGTTGTTGGCCTGACGCTAACTATCATTATCGTTTGTGCCGCGATTCTTTTGTTATTCAAACTGCAGATCACCCCACTGGTCTCAACCACCTCAGACACTGTCACCAGAGTCGCCAATGCCCTAGACCACCTGTCCACAACAGCCGGCTTCATTGTCGATCAAAGTCCACCTACGAAAAGACGCTTTGCCCGCCGGCAGGCGCTTGTGCGTTAACCAAGGTGCCTCATAACTGGTTGTTTATCCTTTTATTTAAAGCATTATCAGAAAATGGCGATATATAAGCTGCTAGATAAAGGTATCGCATCGAGTGAAATTACAAATTAAACATGACGTCTGATAATGCTGTTCCGAAATCAACTTAGCCGACTGTTATTTATAGGGATTTCCTTATTTATCTTCAGCGGCAGCCATGCCGGCAACGACACCAAACCGATCCGCCTGGGCTCTGTTGCCATGGATACCCCGCGGGAAATGCACCAACGTCTTTTGCCTTTGACCCAGTATCTCAGCAGGACGCTCGGCCGCCCGGTTGAGCTGGTATTGGCTCAGAACATGCCCGCTGCCATCAATGATGTCACCACAGGCAATGTTGAACTGGCCTATCTGACTCCGGTCGCCTATCTACGATCAAAAGAACGCAGCAATACGCAACTGATTGCAAAAATGGTTACTGACCACAAGGCCAGTTTCAAGCTAATGATCGTTGTAAGGGATGATAGCGCCATACAAAAAGTTGAAGACTTACACGGCAAGCTATTTGCCTTTGGGGATCCTGCTGCCTTGCTGCAACGCGCTGTTGTGGTTGGCGCCGGCATCGACCTCGACACACTCGAACGCTACGACTTTCTTGACCACTATGACAACATTGTTCGTGGCGTGCTTCACCGTGATTACGATGCCGGCATTCTCAAAGACACTAAGGCCTACAAGTGGAAAGACAAAGGCATCCGTATTCTTTTCAGCTCGGACGAACTGCCACCTTACAACATCACCGCAGCACCCCATGTTGATCAGAAACTGCTCGATCAGTTGCGCCGTGCTTTTCTAAGTCTCGACATTAAACAGCCAGGTCATAAGCAGATCATCAAAGCACTCGACCCAAAATATACCGGTTTTGCTAGCACCAAAGATAACGAGTATGACATTGTCAGATCACTCATCAAGCCTTTTTCTCAGGCTGATTAATTGATAACTTACAAGAGTTAAATGTGTCCAGGCATCGTTTTAATAAATTACGCAATTACATCTGGCCACAGCACTTACGTTATCAACTGGCACTCATCTTTGTGGCAATTACTTCCACGGCCATCCTCGCATTCACTTTTCACATTGTTGAGGAAGAAACAGAAACAATCACCCAGATCTTGAAGAAAGATACCGAGGCCTTGGCCGACAACATTGCCAACGCTTCAGCGCAATATCTTTTGGTGCGTGACTACACATCTATTGAAGGCATCTTGACTGGCGCGGCAAAGTTCCCTGGCATCACTCATATCGAAATCTCTGATGCCGATGGCAAGATCGTCGGCGCGGTAAATAAAAACAGCAACGAAGAAATTGAACCCTATTACGGCACACCACCTTTAGCAATGCCACAAAGACAAGACCGTATTGTTAATTTCACTGCGCAAGAAATGATTATCTGGCAACCAATAAAGATTCCTTCACTTATTGGCTGGGTCCGTATTCGTTATGACCTTGAGCCGATTGAACAGTCACGCCAAGAAATATGGAATGACAATATTGGTGACGGCAGCATTATCGTTCTGATCACTTTTTTTCTGATCCTCATTTTCCTGCGTCGCCCAACTCTCTCGCTTACCCGTTACACCGATTTTGCTGAGCACCTGAACTCTAGCTTGGGCGATAAGGTGGAAATAGATAAACACTCTACCGAGTTTCGAAAACTCGGCCTCGCACTGAATCGAACTTCACGCCGTCTAAAACGCCAAGACAACGCACTGAACAAACTACTTACCGACCTCAGGCGCGTGGCGGCAATGGCTGAACACAGCCCGAACCTAGTCTTTTCGATGAACAATGATGGTGAAATTGTTTACTCAAACCAACAGGCAAAACATCTGGCCAAGCGCTTTTCTCTAACTGAAGCCGAACTGCCAAAACTGCTGCCCAAACACTTTGATGAAATACGCCAATCCTGTATCGAAGATAGGACAATCATCAAAGATATCGAGTCGGAATTTCAGGGACTGACCTATCTCTGGACTTTTTCATCCTTCCATGAACAACAGGTACTGCATTGTTATGCCAGAGATATCACCGAACGAATAAAAGCTCAGCAAGAAATTCTACACCAGGCCAACTATGATGCGCTCACCGGACTGCCCAACCGCCACCTGGCGCTCGACCGGCTCGAACAAGCCATAACACGCGCACATCGCGAGCAACAGCTTGTCTGCGTCATGTTTATCGACCTTGACCGTTTCAAGACAGTCAATGACTCTTTTGGCCATAGCATTGGTGACCAGCTCCTCGTTGAAGTGGCAAAACATCTCAACAACTGCGTGCGCGAAGGTGACACGGTTGCGCGCCTGGGTGGTGACGAGTTCCTCATTATTCTGGATAGCGTGGAAGAAGCAATTAACTCAGAACCCATTGCAGAACACATTCTGGAGCTACTCAACAAACCGTTTATTTTTGAAAACAACGAATTTTTTGTTGGCGCAAGTATTGGCATCAGTATTTACCCGGATGACGGCGAAGCCCCACAGCTGTTACTCAGAAATGCCGATACCGCCATGTATCAGGCAAAGGAAGACGGCCGCAATAATTTTCACTATTTCACCCAAGCGCTAAACGATAAAGCCAAACTGCGCGTCAAGATGGAATCCTGTCTTCGTCACGCCATTGAAAACCATGAGCTGTATCTTGAATACCAACCGCAGACATCGGCACAAACCGGCAAACTGGTTGGTGCCGAAGCACTAATAAGATGGAAAAGCCCGGAATTGGGGCAGATTTCACCTGAAGTTTTTATTCCTCTCGCCGAAGACACCGGGCTTATTATCGAAATCGGCGACTGGGTTCTGAACAGCGCCTGCCATGACCTACAGATATGGCAGAAGCAAACTACCGTACCACTGCGGATCGCCATCAACCTTTCATCACGCCAATTCCGCTCCAGCACTCTTTTGAACACAATTAGCAATACCCTAGCTACCACAAACATTGATCCAAAACAGCTGGAACTTGAAATCACAGAAGGGATGTTGATGGATGACTCACCCCATATCATCAATATGCTTGAAGAGCTCAAGCGAATGGATATCACTTTGGCACTCGATGACTTTGGCACAGGATATTCATCACTAAGCTACCTCAAACGCTATCCCTTCGATGTGCTCAAGATTGATCGTTCTTTTGTGCGAGACATCAGCACCGACCCCGATGATGCTGCACTCTGTGAAGCCATTATCGCCATTGCCGACAGCCTGGGCATGAAAGTGGTAGGTGAAGGCGTTGAAACACGAGAGCAACTGAGTTTCCTGTTTAGCCGCGGCGTTGACTATATTCAGGGCTATTATTACAGCAAACCACTCAAAGCCGATGAGTTCTCGCGCTATCTTGATTCAGCTAAGATTTAAGGCCTCGGACATCAGAAACCATGACTGCAATTTTATATTGAGAACTCAATAATATCGATACACTCAATTCTTCCCTAATCACACTCACACACACTCCAACGTAAAAACTCTCGGCTCTCAAGCCGCTGTGGTTGGGCGAAAAAGCCTTCACTCTCGCCCTGCTCGATCACCCTGCCTTCACACATAAACACTATCTGACCACCCAGTCGGCGGGCCTGGTCCAGGTCGTGGGTAACACATAGCACAGGCATGGTTTCGGCCAACGCTTTGATGGACTGTTCGATCAGTTGTTTTGAACGCGGATCGAGTGAGGCGGTTGGTTCATCCAACAACAGCATGCCTGGTTTCACTACCAGGGCACGAGCGATACAGAGGCGTTGCTGTTGACCCAATGAAAGTGATTCGGCTGGTGCATCGAGACGTTCTTTTACTTCGTCCCACAATGCCACCTGTTTCAAAGTAGCTTCAACCAGTTCATCTGCCCTGCGCCGCTGGCGCCAGCTCTGCAGACCAAACACCACATTGGCGCGAATAGAACAGGGAAAGACGCAAGGCTTTTGTCCGATCAAACCGATGTGTCGGCGCAGCCCATCCCAACCACCGGGCCAGTGACGAATGTCATTGCCCTTTAAACGAATCTCACCTTGCCAGTGTGACTGTAAGCCATTCAAACACTGCAGCAGTGAACTCTTACCAGCACCGGAAGGCCCAATCAAGGTGGTAACACCCATCTGCGTCAGGGCAAGCCCGATATCCTGGAGAATTGGCATACCCTCAAGTTGAAGGCACAGCCCTTCGATCTGCAGCCCATTTTTTTTCCGACTAAGTTGAGCTTCATCCACACTAACAAGCTTGCTTGGTGCACTCATGACATCACTCCAAACGTTGAACTGTTTTCTGAATTGCACCTTGGCGCGATAAAGCGCGCGCCAACAGGGCAAACACCGCCACTACAAAAATCAGTACCACTGCGCTGCCCCAGGCCGCCTGGATGGCTTGGGTGTTAGAACCCTCCTGGGCCAGATAAAAGATATGGGTCTGCAAGCTAGTAACGGGTGAAAAAATAGAATCCGGCCAGACAACACCAGAGAACACCGTGGCGGTAAACAGGATCGGCGCAGTCTCGCTCAGGGCACGCGCCACACCCAGCAACTGTCCGGTGAGAATGCCGGGCCAAGCTTGAGGCAACCACACACGGGCAATCAGCGCTGCATGCCCCAAGCCCAACGAGCGAGCCGTTTCGGTATATTCAAACGGGATACGGTCAAAGCTGGCTACACTGTTGAGCACCAACATGGGCAGGATTACCGCCGCCAAGATCACTGCGCCACTGGCCAGTGATACTCCCCATTGCAGTAGGTGAACAAACACAATCAGGCCACAAAGCCCGAAGACAATCGGCGGTATACCTTGCAACATGTTAAACAGGGCAGTCAGACTGCGTTGTTGCAGTGGCGAGGCAAAAATCCGGTAATAAAATGCTGTGCCGAGTGCAAAGGGTGTTGCGATCAGAGCAGCGCCGATTGCCAGCAAGAGTGAACCCAACAGCTGAGCAAAGATGCCATAGCTAGCCCCAAAACCTGCGCCATCTACAGTTGAAAAGAGAAACTGCCAGCTTAACGCCGGCGCTCCCTTGAACACGATATAAGCCAGTCCGAAGCCCGGCAACAGCAGGGCGGGCAATGCCAACATGAAGATGGTGAGTTTGGTCGCCCGTGCATTCATGCTCTTTGCCTACGCTGTGCCAGCAATGACACACTAATCGCTGTCAGCGCTAGCACCAGGCCGCACATGATCAAGGCCGCCCAATGCACCGAGCCAACTGCGGCTTCGGCCATCTCACGGCCTATGCGTGATGTCAGCGTCTGGGCTGGTTGTAATAGGTTGTAGAGTGGATCGGGCAAT
>CALZIQ010000121.1 GCA_945787735.1 uncultured Chromatiaceae bacterium
AATTCAAATGAAATAAATAGTTAATCGTTAGCTACGGCCGTGCCTTTCCAACCATGGATTTCTCCGGTTTTTCGTTTTGTATCGTTTCCTCGGTACAAATGCGGCTTGAAAGTGTTAATTAATTCCTTTTGGTCTAGAGTGAATTCAGCAAAGATACTGTTCATCTCATCTGAACAGAGGAGGCTGAAGCCATGGCTAAGAAGAAAAGATCCAGGGTTAGCAACGAGTCGGTGCGAGCAGTGCCGGCAGGCAAACGGCAATCCAAGCGTGAAAAGTCAGCGGGGGTTTCAGCAGGTAGAGACGCTTCGAGCGATGCCCTGACCCTCGAAGCGCAAGTCACGCAAACAGGCCCGGCCAAGACGCAACCGACAAGCCAGACGGGTAACCCGCCGCCGGCAATGCCACCATCGCACCCTTCAGAGCTAGCACTCGGCCAGCCGGACATTGGCCCGATTAAGCAGAAGGAAATTCCGTTTGCGACACCGACCCAGAAGCGAAACAAGCTTGCCGAGGTGCCCTGTATCGAGATGGATGAGACGGGTCTTGGCTGGACACTGAAGCCATTGCCACACACGGTGGATATTCGGCAACTGTTTTCCGGGCTGCTGCATCTCCCATGGGTCACCGATCGATTGCCAATGGAGGATTGGTGGGAGGTACTGAATCCAGGACGGCATGTACTGCCTTCGACCGATTGGGTCGATCCGCTAAACGCGCGGCAGTCACGTCTCTTACGAGAGGCAAACACAATCCTTCATGCAGGGATGTTCGGATCTGTGGTGCAAGCAGTGAAGATGAACCCGGACTATCCCCAGGACTGGGGCTGGAGAGCCACCGATTTCCGCTCGACCACCGAGCGGCTGTTCGATCGGCTCCGGCTCAACGGCATTGTTAAGGGCGACATATTCGTCCGACAAGCACAGTGGACCGACCTGGATGGAAAGCTGCATTCGCCTCGGACCACCGTGTTCGGGATTCGGAAAAACGACCAGCCGTTCTACAAGCTGCGCATGAACCTGGCGACGGACGGCAGGTCGGTACTGGGGCGGATTGTCGGACTGACAACACCGCCTGACAGCTTTTCGCTTCCGCTTGATTGGAGCATGGCGCGCCGGAGTGGCCTTTCAAAGGATATCCCGCCGGCTCGGCTCGGTGCCCAGCAACGTTCTCAATTAAAGGCGCTGGCGGACGCCGTCGACGATATCATCGATGGGCTCCGCAAGGGCCAGAAGACCAGCCTGACGATCGCGTTAATCAGCGGCGCTATCGGTAACGCCTTGCGGCTGACCTTTTCTGGCTTCGGCCTGGTTGGCACCGGGGCGGCACTGCTGACGGTACTGGCGTCCGGCCTGGCGAAGTCGGAGCTGAAAGCGCTCGAGGATGCCATTGCCCACGTGCCGGATAATCTGCGCAATGCAGCCGACAAAGCACTGGATCTTAATGATGTGGCGCGGATCCTAACCGCAATGGTCGACCGCATCGACATCGAAAGCCTTCTGAATAAGCTAAAGGTCGACGCAGAGGACGGTAGCCAAATCCAAGACTTGGTCGACGATCTCGGCGTGCTTTTTGGTCTCGAGGCCAGCGATCTCGACGCCTTGGTCGAGGCCTTCGGCGGTGACGCCTTCCATGCTGGACGCAAGCACGGTATGCCGCCCGGTTGGGCCGACGGACTGCCCGAGCCAATGATTCTGTTGGGCAGCACCTTTATCGCCTATGCCGAAGATTTCGGAGAACCCTTATCAGGCACTACCGAGAATTACAGCACCTACGTCGCCGGCAAGGATGCGCCTGACACCCGCGTAGTGACGGCTCATCTGGAAGCGCATGAGGCGTGGACTGCCTTCTGGAATGCCGCAAAGCCGACCGTGGACGTGGCCAAAGTTTTTGATCTCTCTGGCATCATCGTTGAGCGGCTTGTCTACTTGGATGACATGTACCTCGCGCTTAATGATTTGGTGCTGGCCCACGGCCTGCTTGGCGACGTAGTACAAACGATCGTCGCGGATCAAGGCCTTGAACGGTTCGTCGATGCCCTCGGCGGTGCCTCGCCGGGTTCGGTGCTGCGTTATGTGGTGCGCCAGGTGCTGACTGATCTGTTCATCGAGGACCAAGTCGTCGACCACGATGTCGACCGCGACTGTCTCCACACCCTGTTCTGCTGGATGAACAGCCGGAAAAAACGGGATGCGATTGAGGCGGCGCTTGGGCCGGTGGTGGACTATCAGATCCCCGGTAGCGATCTAACCCTGCCAGTGCGGGCCTCCATCGCGCCCGGCATCAACGGACCGGCCACCCCTTTGCCCTCGGGCTTAGTCGCCCGGCCCATTACCAGCCGCGACGAGGGCGCCCTTGCCAATATTTTCAGGGCAATTACGCAGGACTCCGATAATGTTCTAGAGGCGATCGACTCCTGCGACCTTGCGACACTGCGAGACTGGCTGGTGTTGGCACGCAAAGATTGCCTTGAGGACCTGCGTAGTAGTCTTGAACCGAAATGGGAGTATCCTGAAACAAGCGGAACGCCGAAGCCACCTACGCGGGACGATGTTGAGCTGCCAGGCAACGTCACCCACCTGTAGGCGCGTCCCAAGGTCATTAAAATGGGGCAGAGTGCTTATTTACTTCAATCTATTTTGAACTGGTAGCCAATGATCCGACTCGCTGAATCCCTCAATGTCTGGGCATCACCCCAATTCAAGGCAGTGCTAAAACGCGAGATTGAAGCATTGCCCGTCGATCAACTGCCGTTGCAGCAGGGTTTGAAGGTGGGCAGCCACGTGCTGGATGATAAGTGCAGTGTGTTGGTCCTTTCTGTCGCGGATGCCGGTGAGCTGATTCGTGTCAGGATCGGGGTTCTTTATAATGGCATTATTGCCGGCTGCAGTTGTGCCGATGATCCGACGCCGGTGGAGCCGGTGAATGAGTATTGTGAATTGTGGTTGGCGTTTGACAAGCAGACGGGAGTGGCGATTTTCACGCCGGCAGAGTAATAAAGAATTAATAACAGGCCCTAGTAAACTCTTCTAATCAATGGCCATATAAGGTCTCGTCTGAGTTAAACTCAGCGTAATTCTTTTTAATATTGCTCTTACTGGAGGGTTGTATGGAGCAAGACACGAAAAACCACGACAATTTCCGCGCCTCTTGGACGACACGTTTGGGCCGAGAGATTTATAGCCTGGGCTGGAATCTGTTATGCGGGCTTAGACTTCTGGTGTTTCGTGGCAGTGCCATTAGACGGATGGCGGTTTCTTACGATCAGCTTTTTTTGCTCGTGTCACTATATATCGTAACAGTGTTTGTGGCGTCTTATTATCTGGTTAACGATCCTCAGTTTGATGTCTACGGCTTTGGCGTTATCGGCGCGGAATTTTTAGCAGCGTTATTGGTCGGCTATTTAATGGCCAAAATTAGCGGTGATCGTGACAAGCTGCTGTTGTTTCTGGTGGTCAGCTATTGCGTCTTACCTTTTTTCTACTTGATTGTTGAGGTGTTATTTCCTCTCTTGCCATCGACATACTCGAGTGAAGGCTACATTGGCCTGGCTGTGTGGAGTTTGGCGATTAGTCTGTTTATTTGTTACATCGTTGTCGGCAGGCGCATTCTTTGGGCGCTGATGTTGCTGGGCGTGTGGTTTTTGGCCTCACTGCCAGGCATAGAGTTTCAGACTAGCTTTTGGTATGAGGGTTATGGTGATTATGAAAAGTCAGCCGAGATTAAGGAGATTGATACAGAGCGGGTGTTCTATTCTCAGCCGGCACTTTTGGACGACGCCCTTAACCGGGTGAAACCGGGTAAACGGGGAGTGACTGATTTATTTTTTGTCGGCTTTGGCGCCTATGCGAGTCAGGATGTATTTATGAAAGAGATCGGACACATCCAGCAAGCGGTTGACACAAAGCTTGGCACCTCTGAGCGTTCGCTGGCCCTGATCAATCATCGTGACACGCTAGAGACGCTGCCACTCGCTTCATCAACTAATCTAGGCATCGTGCTGAAACAGTTGGGTAAGTTAATGAATCCAGATGAGGATGTGTTGTTTCTCTATCTCACAAGTCATGGCTCAAGAGATCATGATCTTGCCGTCGATATGTGGCCTTTGAAACTCAACGATGTGAGTCCGGACGATCTGAAAGTGAAGCTGGATGATGCGGGGATACGTTGGCGGATTATCCTGGTTTCAGCGTGTTACTCAGGTGGCTTCATCAAGCCGTTGATGGATGAGTACAGCTTGATCTTGACGGCTTCCGCGGCTGACAAGACATCTTTCGGTTGTTCCAATGCTAACGAGTTTACTTACTTTGGTGAGGCACTATTTAAAGATATGGGGGAGGGTGCCTATAGATTCATCCCCGGTTTTCAGGAGGCAATTGAGCGAATCGCCGTAAGAGAAAAGGATGAGAAGCTGGAACCCTCAGAGCCACAGCTTTATGTGAGTGACCTTATGCTTGAAAAGCTGCAACGGCTGGAGGCTGAAATGGCGCAATATCCTGCGGAACGGTTTGCCAATCGTTGCTGCAGTGGTGAATGTTTGGATGTTGATACAGTCTGTAATAATTAGCAGGTTTATCAATAGTGTGACGCAGATAAGTATGGGTATGAATCTTGTGACGATTAAGGCAATTTTATATTAACGAATAGAGTTTGATGATGGTTATTGTGAAATTATTTATGAGAAGCACTGCAATCCATATGGCTGTAGTAATGCGATTTGCACGGCTCCGGTTTTTAAGGCACTGCGGTTATGAGTGAGTCGGTGCGACTTTCGAAACGCTTGATCGAGTTGATCCGCTGTTCGCGCAGCGAGGCCGAAAAATATATTGAAGGTGGCTGGGTGCTGGTGGATGGTGAAGTAGTGGACATGCCACAATTCATGGTGAAAGATCAAAAGGTTGAGTTGCATGCCGATGCCACCTTGGCGCCGGTTGAATCTGCAACCATTCTACTGCATATGCCAGTTGGTTTTGATGTAAATGCGCCCACGGCAGCCTTGAAATTTATTACACCCGAGACCCGCGCGGCAGATGATAGCAGCGGTATTCGCACACTCAAACGCCACTTTGCCAGGCTGCTGCCAACAGCGCCACTTGAAGCGGGGGCCACTGGTTTGTTGGTGTTTTCTCAGGATGGGCGGGTGGTGCACAGATTGGTTAAGGATGCCAGCAAGAACGAGCAGGAGTATGTTGTTGAGGTAAGTGGCGAGATCGCGCCTGATGGTCTTGAGCAGATCAATCGAGGTATGAAACTTGATGGGTGGAAACTCCCTGCGACCAAGGTCAGCTGGCAAAGCGAACATCACCTACGTTTTGCACTTAAGAATGTACGGCCTGGCCAAATTGAGTTTATGTGTGACAGCGTTGGGCTCACTGTGGTTGCGATGAAGCGTATTCGTATTGGTCGTGTATCAATGGCAAAGTTGCATCCTGGGCAGTGGCGTTATCTACCTATGGGAATGCTGTTTTGATATTAAATCGTTATGCATTCTCAAATCCAGACGTTAAGTTGTTGTAAACAAACATGATGGACAACGCTATTGCCGAGTACCGCGAGCTGGTAAATAATTACACCCGTCAAATCGATAAAGCGGTGATTTCCCAGTTGCCGAGCTACGAAGATCACGGCCGTGAAGTGATATTGGTGGATGATAGTATGCTTGATCAGGCCGTGCACGATCTTCTCAAGGAACGCTATCTTGGCTTTGATACAGAATCAAAGCCAACCTTTTTGAAAGGCCAGAAAAGCAACGGAATTTCGATTATTCAAATAAGTTCACCGATAAAGTGTTACATTTTTCAGATGCGCAACATAAGCAATGCCGAGGTGCTGGGTAAGATTGTAGGGCATCAGAAAATCATCAAAATTGGTGTTGGTCTTAAAGACGATCTTAAGCAGCTGAGAAACGATTATCAGTTTCATCCGACTGCCTTTGTTGATTTAGGCACGATTTTCCGCGCCTTCGGCCGCAAGAATAGCATTGGGTCGAAGCAATTAGTCGCGCTGGTGTTGGGTAAGAAACTGCGAAAAAGTAAAAGTGCCACCACATCCAATTGGTCGGCTGAAAAGCTATCACCGTTGCAAATTAACTATGCAAGTGATGATGCGTTTTCTAGTGTTGACGTTTACCTAAAGCTCAGAGAGGTATTTCAGCCATTCACCACTCAGTTGGATAAACACGTATCAGAGTTGCTGGATTTATAAGGTGATATTATTCACAATCTAGAAGAGGTGTTAGCCGAGAATTATGGCTAAGAATTTTTCTGGATAAGGGTAAAATATTTATAATTTTTGAAAAAGCAGAGTTTTCCATATGAATAAGATTTTGTTTATGTTTATTGTGCTACTCACAGTGAGTGGCTGTGGTATTAACAATATTCCTACATATGATGAAGAGGTAATAGCGGCTTGGGGTCAGGTCGAAAACCAGTATAAACGTCGAGCAGATTTGGTGCCTAACCTCGTGAACACTGTGAAAGGCTTTGCAGCACAAGAGAAAGAAGTCTTGACGGCGGTTGTTGAGGCGAGGTCAAAAGTATCACAAATGACCTTGTCTAAAGACATGTTGAGCGACCCAGAAGCATTCAAGCAATTTCAGCAGAACCAAAATGGATTATCTTCAGCGCTTTCACGTTTGATGGTTGTTGTGGAGCGTTATCCGGATTTGAAGTCGAACCAGAATTTTCTCACTTTACAGTCGCAGCTG
>CALZIQ010000122.1 GCA_945787735.1 uncultured Chromatiaceae bacterium
CATGCACCAAGGTCAGATAAAGTCGATCTGCCCGCGGCAGCATCTGCGCATAGAATGATGCACCGCCGATAATCATCACCTCTTTTTCATCAGCGCAGAGTTGCAAGGCAGCATCGATGCTGCTCACCACCTCACACGCTTCAATTGTTAGCGACGCATCCCGAGTGACGACAATGTTGCGCCGTTTGGGCAAAGGTCTGCCGATGGAATCGTAGGTCATTCGCCCCATCAATACAGGTTTTTCCATGGTCTGCTGGCGAAACCACTTCATGTCGGCGGGCAGGTTCCAGGGCAATTGATTATCGATGCCAATTACCCGATTGTCTGCCATGGCGGCAATGATGGAAATAATCATATGGCGATTGGCGCTTTGATGTGCGGGTGGCACTGATAATTGACCAGCTCGAAGTCTTCAAATTTGAAATCCAAAATATTTTTAATCTCAGGATTGATTTTCATCTGTGGCAGAGGATAGGGTTTGCGCGCCAGTTGGGTCTCGGTCTGTTCCATGTGGTTTAAATAAAGATGCGCATCACCAAAGGTATGTACAAAATCACCCGGCTCCAGATCACACACCTGAGCGATCATCATGGTCAACAGGGCATAGGATGCAATGTTAAATGGCACACCGAGCAGGATATCGGCGCTGCGTTGATAGAGTTGGCATGAGAGCTTGCCATCCACGACATAAAACTGGAAAAAAGCATGGCAGGGTGCCAGGGCCATACGACCCTGTGCCACATTCGCCTGGGGCCCGATGGATTCGTCCGGCAGCTCGGCCGGGTTCCAAGCGCTGACGATCAGACGGCGTGAATCGGGTTTGGTTTTGATCTGTTGAATCAGCTCGCTGATCTGGTCGATGTTACGGCCATCCGGCGTGGCCCATGAGCGCCACTGCTTGCCGTAGACCGGGCCCAGGTCACCACTGTCCGTGGCCCATTCGTCCCAGATGCTGACACCATTGTCTTTTAAATACTGGGTATTGGTCTCACCCTTCAGAAACCAGAGCAGTTCATGAATAATGGAACGCAGGTGGCACTTTTTGGTGGTCACCAGCGGAAAGCCTTGGCTCAAATCAAAGCGCATCTGATAACCAAAAACGCTAACCGTACCGGTGCCGGTGCGGTCTTCCTTGCGGTAGCCCTGTTCATAGACATGGCGCATTAAGTCGAGGTATTGCTGCATAACTATTGCCTGAAAATGGGTTGGAGAAGCATAACAAACTTCATTCGTGATTAAGCGGTTTGTGGCTGTCGTTTGTGGGCCAGCAGCATCAACACTGCACCAGCAATAATCATGGGCAGAGACAGCACCTGGCCCATGGTCAACCAGCCGAAGGCAAGATAGCCGATGTGGGCATCGGGCTGGCGTGCGAATTCCACGATAAAACGGAAAAAGCCATAACAGATCATGAACAGGCCTGACACCGCCAGGGTGGGGCGCGGCTTGCGTGAATAAAACCACAAGATCAAAAACAGGGCCAGCCCTTCAAGCGCCGCCTGATAAAGCTGCGACGGATGACGCGGCAGTTCGCCAGCAAAAGGAAAGACCATGCCCCAAGGCACATCGGTGACCTTGCCCCATAATTCGCCATTGATGAAGTTGCCCATGCGTCCAGCACCCAGGCCGATGGGCACCAGCGGGGCGAGAAAATCGGTGACAATAAAAAAGCTCAGCTTGAGTTTGCGACTGTAGAGCCACATCGCCACCAGCACGCCAACCAGGCCGCCATGAAAGGCCATGCCGCCTTCCCATACTTTTAAGATATTCAGCGGGTGATCCAGATAATTGGCAAAATCATAAAACAGGATGTAGCCGATTCGACCACCGAGTACTGCCCCGAGCGCGCCGTAAAAAATCAGGTCAGCAATTTGTTCTTTGCTGAAAGGCGAGTGGGGCTGTCTGGCGCGCATACTGCCCAGCCACCAAGCGGCGGCGAAACCCACTAGATACATGATGCCGTACCAGTGGATTTTTAGAGGGCCAAGAGAGAGGGCAACCGGATCGATTTCGGGGTAAGTCAACATAGGGGGCTAGTATATCAATGGGAGTTAGCTGGGTGTGACCCGGCAGAAAAAAGCCTTTAGATAATCGGTCTCGGGGATGGCGGGGTGGACCGGATGATCGGGTCCTTGATGGCCTTGTTCCAGCAACACCAGGTTGCGATCCAGGTGGCGGCTATTTTTGAGCAGAATCGCCTGCAGGCGCGCACGTTCAAGATGATACGAGCATGAGGCTGACACCAACAGGCCATCGCGGCTAAGCAACTGCATAGCGAGCTGGTTGATACGGCGATAGGCTTCCAGCCCCGCTTTAACATCTTTGCGCCGTTTGATGAAGGCGGGTGGATCGAGCAGGATTACATCAAAACGTTGTTTGTCTTCACGCAAGGCCTTGAGCGCGGCAAAGGCGTCACCTTGGATGGTAGTGACCTTGTCGGCAACATTATTCAGCGCGGCATTGGCCTCAACCTGATCCAGGGCCGTGGCCGAGGCGTCGATGCAAAAAACCTCGCTTGCTCCATTCACTGCCGCCGGGATGCCCCAAGCGCCCAGATAGCTGAACACATCCAACACTCGCAGACCTTTTACATAGTGCGTGGCGCGCTCGCGATTGAGGCGGTGATCATAAAACCAACCGGTTTTTTGTCCGCTCAGAGCAGGTGCCTGGAAACGACAGCCATTTTCGATGATGTCGATGAATTCCGGTGCTTCGCCCAAAGCGATTTCCACATAGCTGGGCAGGTCTTCCAGTTCGCGCACCGAACTGTCGTTGCGCAGGATAATGGTGTTGGGTTTGAGCACCTTGTCGAGCGCGGCGATGATGGCGTCTTTGTGTGCCTCCATACCGGCGGTAGTGATCTGTACGCTCAACACATCACCAAAGCGGTCCACAACCAATCCGGGCAGGGTGTCACTTTCACCAAACACCAGGCGGTAATAGGGTTCTGGGAACAAGCGTTCGCGCAGGCTCAAGGCCACCTTGAAACGGTGGGTCAGCAGCGACTGGTCGAGGGTATATTTTTTATCCCGGCTGACCAGTCGGGCGCAGATAAGCGAATGTGGGTTGATATAGGCATGGCCAAGAAACTTGCCTGTGTAATCAGTTACTTGAACCTGATCACCGGGGCTGAATTGATCCAGCGGGGTGGTTTTTGTATCCACCTCGTTGCTGAACACCCACAGGTGCCCTGCGCGCAGGCGCCTTTCCTCGTTTTTGCGTAATCGTAGTTCCGCTGATGTGGTCATTACAAGATTTTTGCCCGACTTAAGTGCGCGGCATTATAGCCCAGTCGCGCGCTGTGAAGTATTTCAGCTTTATTTTGGTGCTAGAAATCGGGATAATATCCAGCTACCAGATTATTAACCCCAGTTTCTCACTCTATTAAAAGGAATACGATTATGCATAACGGAGTTTCAGTAACTCAGTTCATTATCGAAGAGCAACGTCGCCTGCCGAATGCCACGGGTGATTTCACCTCACTGCTCAATGACGTGGTCAGCGCCTGTAAGGTGATTTCTAACCTGGTAAACAAAGGATCCCTGATCGGTGTACTGGGTACGGCTGATACTGAAAATGTTCAGGGCGAAACCCAGAAGAAACTGGATATCATCACCAACGAAGTTTTTATCAAGTCTAACGAGTGGGCTGGTCACTTGGCGGCCATGGCCTCTGAAGAAGAAGACGACATTTATCCAATTCCCGCTCAATATCCAAAAGGTAAGTACTTGATGTCTTTTGATCCATTGGATGGCTCTTCAAACATCGACGTCAATATCTCTGTGGGTACCATCTTCTCGATCACCAAATGCCCA
This sequence comes from uncultured Chromatiaceae bacterium, assembly GCA_945787735.1. Taxonomy (GTDB): domain Bacteria; phylum Pseudomonadota; class Gammaproteobacteria; order Tenderiales; family Tenderiaceae; genus Tenderia. The sequence continues at coordinate 3,816 of CALZIQ010000122.1, forward strand.
GAAGGTGTTGAAAACCCAACCAAGGAAGACTTCCTGATCCCAGGTACCGAGCAGGTTTGTGCCGGTTATGCCCTGTACGGACCGTCCACTATGCTGGTGCTGACCACGGGCAACGGCGTCAATGGTTTTACCTTGGACCGTGATATCGGTGAGTTCATCTTGACCCATCCAAACATGACCATCCCGGCGGATACACGTGAGTTTTCAATCAATTCCTCTAATCAGCGTTTCTGGGAAGCCCCGGTTCAGCGTTATGTGGAAGAGTGTCTCGCGGGCAAAGAAGGCCCACGTGGTGATAACTTCAACATGCGTTGGGTTGCCTCTATGGTGGCCGAGGTTCATCGTATCCTGACCCGTGGCGGTATCTTCATGTATCCAAAAGACACCAAGGATCCAAGCAAAGCCGGTAAGCTGCGTCTGATGTATGAAGCCAATCCTATGTCCATGATTGTCGAGCAGGCCGGTGGTGTTTCACATACGGGTTATGAGCGCATTATGGAAATTAAACCGAACGACATTCACCAGCGCGTGCCCGTTATTCTGGGCTCCAAGAATGAAGTTGAAGTTGTGGTTGGCTATCATAAAGATTAAATCCATCACTTTGGCTTATCTAAAAACCCCGGCATAACATAGGCATGCCGGGGTTTTTTGTTTAAAGAGATGTTAGAACTGTAAGTGCCTTATGATATATCAATATGCATTGCAAGATTTTATCTGTTATAAAGTTAACCAATACTAAAAAATTATCAATCAAGGAAGAGCTGACAGGGGAAGTCATATAACATCATTTTAAATAAGGAATTTTCCATGCCCTTAATCTCATCATTTATTTATCTCTCCGTTTTTCCGCCGGTTGTCAGGACCACTCTATCTCGTAGCTAATGATTGTTTGAAATAAACTGAAGGTGCAGTTTCAGGCAAAATCCTTTGCGTATTCATTATGATCAACATTCGAAAGTATTAAACTAATGAACCGATCGCCGATAAGCGTGATTGGGTGGAAACTTAGGAGAGAGATTCTATGAGTTCTGTAACACAGGTGATAGAAGCAACAATTGCACCAGCGCAAGAATCGGTGCGACCATTTACGTTTGCAGATCTGATTGTCAGCTATTTGGTTCAAATTGATGTGGAATATATTTTTGGCGTGCCAGGTGGCGGTATAGAATCGCTCTATAATGCACTGGCACGTCACTTACGTCAGCCAGCGAATGTGGCAACTCGTCAATTCGAAGTTAACAGCCTGGTGCCCATGCGCCAGCGTGCCGACAAAGTACATATCAAGCCGATCATCAGTCGTCATGAGTCTGGTGCCGCCTTTATGGCCGATGGTTATGCCCGAGAAACAGGCAGGCTGGGTGTATGTTGTGCTACCACCGGTCCTGGGGCTACGAATCTGATCACTGGCGTTGCCTCCGCCTATGCCGACCGAATACCAATGTTGGTGATTACCCCGCAAACTGCCTTGCCTTTTTTTGGTAAAGGAGGTTTTCAGGAATCTAGCAGTGATGCTATTGATATCGTTGGTATGTTTGAGCACTGTACGCAATACAATGGTTTGGTATCACACCCGGATCAATTGGAAGGCAAGTTGTATACGGCGCTTTTGAATGCATTTCGCCGGCCGCGTGGCCCGGCTCACCTAAGCATCCCCATGGATATCCTTAATGCCCCAGTCTCTGGAGCAAGCTGTGGTTACCAGGTGGCACACCTATTTCGTCAGCCACGCTCAATGGATGATGCGTCTTACCAGGTGTTGGAAAGCGCGTTGAATAGTTCGAAGAAGCAGGTGTTGTTTCTCGGTGGCGGTAGCCGCCATGCCATTGACATCATTATGGCTTATGCTGAACTAACCAATACACCGATTGTGACAACGCCTGCGGGTAAGAGCTGGGTGAATCCCTATCATCCACTTTATCGGGGTGTGTTTGGTTTTGCCGGGCACGCCAGCGCCTATAAGCTTCTGGCCGATGAAGAAGTCGATATGATAGTGGCCGTGGGTACCTCAATGGGTGAAATGTCGACCAGCGGCTGGAATAAACAACTCATGAACGGCAAGCTGGTTCACATATCCGCTTCGCCGGAAGACTTTGCCCGCACCCCTATGGCTTGTCTGCACCTAGCTGGTGATTTGCGCACAATCTTTGCCAGTCTGCATAAAGACTATTTGCTGAATACAGACCGTAAGTTTGAGGTGGTCTCATCATTTTATTCAGAGCAAATAAACGAGTCGGATGAATACATACCGACTCATGTAAGCGTGACTGAACCTGAAAGTGTAAGCTCCGAAAAAGTACCGATTAAACCCCAGCGTTTGATGAAAGAGCTAGCAGGCCTATTTCCAAAACAAACCCGCTATCTTGTTGATACGGGAAATGCAATTTCCTGGGTTACCCACTACCTATTTCTGGATAATATTGGCATGCAGCGGAGCAGCTTTAACTTTGGTGCAATGGGCTGGGCAATAGGTGCTGCCGTTGGCACAGCGCTAGGTGAAAGGCAGCATCCGGTTGTCTGTATCACCGGCGATGGGAGTTATTTAATGAGTGGCCAAGAGCTAACGGTTGCGGTAAGTGAACAACTCTCAGTGATCTTTGTCGTTCTGAATGACAATGCGCTGGGTATGATTAAACATGGCCAACGTTTAAGTGGAGCAGAGCAAATAGGTTATGAGTTACCACCCGTAGATTTTGCTAAAGTAGCCAGGGGGATGGGCGCGCAGGGTTTTACGATTCGCTCGGCTGAAGATTTGGCTCAGCTTGATATTGATCAGCTGTGTAATGGAAATGGGCCA
>CALZIQ010000123.1 GCA_945787735.1 uncultured Chromatiaceae bacterium
GGTATCAACAACAGGCGAGGTCGGGTTGTCCGGGTCATTTAGTGCAGCGATAGCGGTAACATGAAACGAGCACAGCACTAGTCCAGCCATAAGAGAGCTGATGGAGGATTTGGGGGAATCGGCGTGCTGAGGCATATTGATCTGCTTTTACTGCTCTTAATTTGTGTACATCTGGTCGCACCCGCAGCGCGATCTTCTCTACTGTATGATCGATTGGGCTTTTTATTATGCCCGAATTGCACAGCGGGCGCAGCCAACAAAAACTTTAGACTGGCGTGTGCAGATCGAGTTCATCCTACTCGGGCGGGCAGTCAAAGCAAACCGGTAAGCAGGTGAGGACAGTGGTCGCAGATGTTTGTTATGCTCGGCATTCTATTTATATAACTCAATCACTAGATGAAATACAAAGACTTACGCGATTTTATCGGCCAGCTGGAAGCGCAGGGAGAACTTAAGCGCATCACTCAGCCAATTGATCCTAATCTTGAAATGACCGAGGTGTGTGACCGCACCCTGCGGCGCGAGGGGCCAGCCTTGTTATTCGAGAATCCGGCTGGTTGCGATATTCCAGTGCTGGGCAACCTGTTTGGTACGCCCAAGCGGGTGGCCATGGGCATGGGCGCGAATTCGGTCTCGGCGCTGCGCGAGATCGGTCAATTGCTGGCAGCATTGAAAGAGCCGGAACCGCCCAAAGGGTTCAAGGACGCGTTGGATAAGCTGCCCATGTACAAGCAGGTGCTCAACATGGCACCCAAGGTGGTCAAAAATGCAGCCTGTCAGGCCAATGTGCTTGAAGGTGATGATGTTGACCTCGCTAAAATGCCAATTCAGACCTGCTGGCCTGGGGATGCCGGACCACTGATCACCTGGGCCTTGGTGGTGACTAAAGGCCCATTCAAAGCGCGGCAGAACATGGGCATCTATCGCCAGCAGGTGATTGGTCGCAATAAGGTGATCATGCGCTGGTTGGCTCATCGGGGTGGGGCACTGGATTTCCGTGACTGGCAACAGGCACATCCGGGTGAGCGCTTTCCGGTGGCGGTGGCATTGGGGGCAGATCCGGCGACAATCCTTGGGGCGGTGACGCCGGTACCCGATGCCTTATCCGAATACGCCTTTGCTGGGCTGTTGCGCGGCAGCAAGACCGAACTGGTGAAGTGTATTGGCAATGATTTGCAGGTGCCGGCCTCAGCCGAATTTGTGCTGGAAGGCTATCTGGAACCAGGTGAGATGGCGGATGAGGGACCGTTCGGTGACCACACCGGTTATTACAACGAGGTGGATCGTTTTCCGGTCTTTACCATCGAACGCATCACCCATCGAGATGAGCCCATCTATCACAGCACCTACACCGGCCGACCGCCGGATGAGCCTGCGGTGCTGGGCGTGGCCTTGAACGAAGTCTTCGTGCCGATCCTGCAAAAGCAGTTTCCTGAGATCGTTGATTTTTACCTGCCGCCAGAGGGTTGTTCATACCGCATGGCCTGCGTCAGTATCAAGAAGCAGTATGCCGGTCATGCTAAGCGGGTGATGCTGGGGGTGTGGTCTTTCCTGCGCCAGTTCATGTATACCAAGTTTGTTATTGTGGTGGATGATGATGTCAACGTGCGCGATTGGAAAGACGTGATCTGGGCCATGACCACCCGCATGGATCCGGCCCGCGATACGGTGATGATCGAAAACACGCCGATCGACTATCTTGATTTCGCCTCGCCGGTGTCAGGGCTGGGTTCTAAGGTGGGGTTTGACGCCACTAACAAATGGCCGGGCGAGACGACGCGCGAGTGGGGTGTGCCGATTGTGATGGATGAAGCAGTCAAGCAGCGAGTGGATGCGCTATGGTCAGAGCTTGGGATATTTAGCTAGAGAATTGGATTTTTGGCGGGCCTGCGTTAATCTGCGTATTCTGAATTTTTAGGGGTAAAAGGGAGTTTATTATGGATTCAAAACAAGGGGCTTTATACATAATTCTGGTCTTGGGTGGTATAGGCCTGCTGGCGGTGTCATGTTCCGATTCGGATGATACTGACAGCCATAGCGCTATGGTCGGTCACGTTAAATCAGTCGAATCTGCAGATCACAAAGCGGTTGATATGCATGCGTCGCCCATGACCAAGACAGAAGCTCATGCGCCAACATCAAAGCATGAGCCAGCCAAGACACATGTAGCTGCTGCCCATGTGCCCGGTCACGAAGTGCACTGGGGCTATCAAGGTGAGGGAGCGCCCTTTCTTTGGGGTGATATAAAGGCTGAGTATGAACTGTGTGGTACGGGTAAGCGCCAATCGCCGATTGATATCTCCAGCGTTACTATTACTGAGTTGTCAGATATCGAGTTCAACTATAAAGACTCTCCGCTGGAAATTGCCAACAACGGTCATACCATCCAGGTGAATTATCTGTCCGAAAGTTACATTACCGTCGCTGGCAAGCGCTATGACCTGCTGCAGTTTCATTTCCATGCGCCATCCGAACATACTGTCGGCGGTAAGCGCTATGACATGGTGGCGCACCTGGTGCACAAGGCGGCTGATGGCCAGCTGGGTGTGATCGGCGTAATGTTTGAAGAGGGTGACAAGATGAATAATGATATCTCCAAGTTGTGGCTCAACATGCCGGAAAAGGCGGGTGTGACCACGGCGGTGAGTGATGTAATCATCAATGCTGCCGATCTGTTGCCGAAAGATTTTACTTACTTCAACTACTCGGGCTCCCTGACCACGCCGCCATGTTCAGAAGGTGTGAACTGGATGGTATTGGCTACGCCAAATACAATTGCCAAAGAGCAGGTTAAGCAATTTACCAAGCTGTTTCCTTCGAGCACGCGACCGGTACAACCGCTCAATGGCCGAGTGGTGAATGTGAGTAACTAAATAGATATTACAGACTGTACTTTTTTAAGAACGCGGACGTAAAGTCCGCGTTCTTGTTTGTAGCAGTGATGGAGATAAAAAATGTTTGAGTGGATTTATGAGCCCCAGGCCTGGATAGCGTTACTGACGCTGACAGCGCTGGAGATCGTGTTGGGTATCGATAATATTATTTTTATCTCCATTCTGGTCAGTCGTCTGCCGGAAAAACTGAGGCAGAAGGCGCGTACCATTGGCTTGGCACTGGCCATGGTGACGCGAATCGCATTGTTGCTAGTACTGGCCTGGATAATGAAGCTGGTGGAACCTCTGTTTACTGTGCTGGCGCAGGAGATCTCCGGCCGGGATTTGATTTTGATCTTAGGTGGCCTATTTCTGTTGGCCAAGAGTACGCTTGAAATCTCTAACTCGCTCGAAGGTGCCGAAGAAGACGCCACAGCTGGCAAGGCCGCGGCCGGTTTTATGATGATTCTAGTGCAGATCGCCATTCTGGATATTGTCTTCTCGTTGGATTCTGTCATTACTGCGGTGGGCATGGCCGATCATGTGCCGGTGATGGTGATAGCCATTGTCATTGCCGTGGGGGTAATGATGATGTCGGCAAAAGCGATTGGTGATTTTGTCGATCGTCACCCCAGCATCAAGATGCTGGCGCTGAGTTTTCTCGTGCTGGTTGGTGTTGCCTTGATCGGCGAAGGATTCGATATGCATATTCCCAAGGGCTACATCTATTTTGCCATGGCCTTCTCGTTCAGTGTTGAGATGCTCAATCTGCGTATGCGTGCGAAAAAGGCGGCGCCAGCGCCGGTGGCGCTGAAAAAGCGATATAGCCAGGAGTGAATGAGTCCCCTGGGTTGGGGGAGTAAGTGAGGCTGGCTAGGGGGCTAGGTAAAATGTAATGTCTGGGATAAGATACATGCGCTTTCGAATTGGGGACGAAGCATAAGCGTTTGAGTATGTTCTGCTAAATAAAAAAGGGAGTAGGAAAAAATGAAAATTGGAGTAACTAGTCAAATTTTTACCGCGTTGGTTTTAGGGGTGGCATCTGCAACTGTTGTTGCAGGCGACAAAGGGCATGGTCACGCAAAGGGCCATGAAAAAGGGGAGGCATGTGTAGGATTTGGTCCACAAACACCTCGTGATATCGATAGCCTGGCTGGAGAGAACAAGCGCATATTTAATATGGCGCCACCTTCTACAGAGATGAATCTGTGTAACATCCATTTTCATGAAAATGCCGAGCATAAAGCAAAGGCTTTTTCGATCTATGCCGGTGACGGCGACGGTCACGGTTACGATAGTGGTTACCAATGTGGTATCAGCAAGGAACTGAGCAAGGCTGAGCTGGCACCTACCAAAGAAGCCATCTGTAAAGGTAAGCACGGTGACTTGCAGCCGGGTGACACCATCGAGGTGCACTGGGTGCACACAACTTGTGACATCAAGCCTGGCGCTGGTTTGGGATCATGTCTCTCGGATGGCTGTGCAAATCCTGATCTGCGTGTAGAGACTCAGGTATTTACCTTGGTTAATGATTCAAACGCACTGGACTTCAATGACCTGGATTACGATGGCAATATGGTAAATGGTTATCACCAGCCAAAAGCGTTGCCGACCGGTACTGGTAAGCCCGTTCAGTTCCAGGGTTCAACGACAGGTCCTAAGTACTCTGAGCAGATGTGTTCACCTCTGCAGGTAGCCTGGAGTGTTCGTCCTCAGTGTGCCAAGCTTGATATCAATACTGTCGGTGAATGGTGTAAGAGCAATGCGTTTGACGAAGATCACGCGCATGGTGTTCGTAAGCTGGTCACGAATCCAAAACTGTTGTCTACCATCAAGTAATGGCGCTGGATTGCATTAAGATTTAATTTAATGCATCTAAATCGGCCGGCCTGTTATCAAATAGGCCGGCTGATTGCGTTCTAGGGTGTTAATTCTTCAATACATACTGCAATCAGCGAGTGTGGTGTGTTGGCACAGAGTTCTTGTTTGTGGCTTTTTTTCAAAGCTGCTCGGGCTATATATATGCTCTTTGTATTTGTAATTTAAGTGCCTGGTTTTTTCTGCCGCTAATCAGTGTAGGTCCGTAATTCTGCATTGGAGCTTGCAATGAAAGAAAAAACTGGCAAATGGTTGATTGGTATCTTCGCCTTGTTTCTGGCAAGTGCCAGCTATGCAAACTCAGCGTTTGAGCAGGGTTGGCAGGCATACCGGGATAATGATTATTCACGGGCCTTGGCGCTGTGGTTACCGCTGGCAGAGCAAGGGCACGCGATGAGCCAGAACAATGTCGCTCTTATCTATTTGATTTCTGAAGATGGAAACCAAGATTTTCCTGAGGCTGTACGTTGGTTCCGCAGTGCGGCCGAGCAAGGAAATCTTTCGGCCCAGACCAGCCTAGGTTCTTTGTATGCCCAGGGCTTGGGGTTGGAGCAGGATTATAATCAGGCGTTTGATTGGTTTTACCGGGCGGCTAGTAATGGCAGTGCACAGGCGCAATATAATCTCGGCCGTATGTATGCCGAAGGCTTGGCCGTATCCCAAGATGACATGAAGGCGATGAGGTGGTACCGGCGCGCGGCTGAACAGGGGCATCGCAAGTCCGAATTGGAGGTCACCGAATTGATGAAGCAGGGCCGTGGAATGAAGCGTGTGCCTTACGCCAAAGACACCCGCTGGAGCAAATTCGGCTAACAGTTAATTGAAAAGCTACTGCCTGTGACTTAGTGTTTGCTAGCGCTGCCCGGTGCCGAGGCAGTGCTGGCTAACAGTTCTTCAGCATCCACTGCATCAAACTCATACTGCTGATTACAGAATTCGCAGCCGACTGAAATCTTTCCTTCTTCTTTGAGAATGTCACGGATTTCGTCTGCGCCCAGGGCGCGCAGCATGTTGGCGACTTTGTCGCGCGAGCAGCTGCAGCGGAAACTGATCGGCTCATCTTCAAACAGACGCACCTCTTCTTCATGGAACAGGCGATGCAACACCTCTACGGTCGAGAGGCTGAGCATCTCTTCGCGGGTGAGGGTGGTGCCCAATGTTTCAATGCGGTTCCAGAGATCCTGGTCAGGCTCGCGGCCAGGTAGGTGTTGCAGCAGCATGCCTACTGCTTGATTTTCATCCGCAGCCAGCCAGATGTGGGTCTGGATCTGCTCTGATTGTTTGAAATAGTTTTCGATAGCCCGCGCCAATGAGCCACCGGCCAGACTGACGATGCCCTGATAATGCTCTTCATTTTTTTGATCGATGGTGATGGTCATGTGACCTTCACCATAGGGGTTGCTTGGTTGATCAGATAGCAAGGCCTCCTGCCAGCGGGCCAGGCCGCGAATGTGTTGGTTATGGCTGCATTGCGCCACTAGCATGTTGATAAGGCCGCTGGACTGGGTTTGCATGATCAGCGATCCATCGAACTTGATTGTGGCGCTGAGTAGGGCGCTGGCCACCAGGGCCTGGCCCAGTTGTTCGCCCACTTGGGCAGGATATTCATAGCGGTTTAATGCGGTTTGATAGCTGTTGCCAAGGTGAATGAAGATGCCGCGCACATGGCTGTTTTCAAACAGAAAGCGCTGCAGAGTATCGCTGTTTTGCATGGAACGTCCTTGGCAATCAAATCACGGGGGCGGAATTATACACCAGGGTTGAAATCAATCTGGATCTGATTCTGTTCAATACGGATGGGCACTGGCTCGAGCGACTGTCCCTGGCAGGGGCCGGCAATGCAAAAGCCATCCTGAC
>CALZIQ010000124.1 GCA_945787735.1 uncultured Chromatiaceae bacterium
CAGGGGTGGCCCTGCCGGCGCCGTCCGTCTGGCCGGTAGTGCTTGGTCTGTTGACCGGCATGATTACGCTGTTGGGTTTTGCGCTGCCCCCTATTATGCAGCTGGCCAATGTGCCTACGCTGCGAGTCTTGAGGCGTGAGATGGGTCAGGTGAAGGTCAACACCGTGTTTGCCTATGCCGCCGGGCTGGGCGCGTTTTTCCTATTGGTAATGCTGCAGGCGCAGAACCTAAAACTGGCCATGGCCATGTTGGCCGGCACCGTGTTTCTGCTGGTTTTGCTTGGTGGCTTGGCTGGTCTGTTGTTGCTGCTGTTGAAGCGTTCAACCAATCAGGGGGGCGCTGCATGGCGTTTTGGTTTGGTGAATATTTCACGCCGGGCAGGCAGCAGTGTGGTGCAGATGATGGGCTTTAGTATTGGTTTGATGGCGTTGTTGCTGTTGACCGTGGTGCGTACTGATTTGCTTGAGGAATGGCAGGGACGTCTGCCTGATGATGCGCCGAATCGTTTTCTGATCAATGTGCAGCCTGCACAACTGGATGAAGTGGAAACTTTTTTTGCCGACGAAAATATGGAGGTGCCGCTTTTATATCCCATGGTCAGGGCTCGTCTAGTAGGTGTTAATGGCGAGGCAGTGGCTGAGGATGAGTTTGGCTCAGAACGTGGCAAACGACTGGCGATGCGCGAGTTTAATCTATCTTGGGCGGCCGAGATGCAGGCGGATAATGAGTTAATCAGCGGCCGTTGGTGGACCGAGGATGAACATGGCCAGCCGCTGTTGTCGGTGGAAGAGGGCATTGCTGAAGAGCTGGGATTCAAGCTTGGAGATAGACTCAGCTATCGCGTCGCAGGACAAGAATTCAGCGCAGAAATCACCAGTCTGCGCAGTGTGGAGTGGGACAGCTTCAAACCCAATTTTTTTGTCTTAGCGCCACCGGGTTTGCTTGACGATTATCCGGTCAATTATATGTCGGCTTTTTACTTGCCCAGTGATCAGCAAGCCTTGTTGAATAGTCTGATAAAGCAGTTTCCTAATATTACCGTGTTTGATGTGGCCACCATTCTGCAACAGGTGCGTACCATTATTGAGCGCGTTACCTTGGCGGTGGAATATGTGTTTATGTTTACTCTGCTGGCTGGGTTAATGGTGATGTTTGCCGCCATTCACGCCAGTCTGGATGAGCGAATCCGCGAGGCGGCTATTTTGCGTACCCTGGGTGCGCGCCGTTCCCAGCTGCTTGGCAGTATGTTGTTGGAATATGCCGGGCTGGGGTTGATGTCGGGTCTGGTGGCCTCTATAACGGCTGGCGCTGTTGGCATGATAGTGGCTGAACGCATCTTTCAACTCGATTATCTCCCAGGCCCGGCCTTGTGGCTGGGCGGAATGTTGCTGGGCGCGATTGGCATCGGTATCGCTGGCACGCTGGGTACACGTTTTGTGCTTAATCAACCGCCTTTGCAGACGTTGAGAGGCGGCTGAGATCGAGATGCATTAGCGCAAATTCCCGATTGATCTACTATCAGTTTAAGAGGTTGCATAAACTGATCAATGAAGACAAGACGATTTGCAATCAAAGCCTATGCCATTGCCCTGCTGACGCTGGTGCTTGGTGTTGTGCTGAGTTTGATGTTTAACGATTGGACCTGGCTGTCGCGTTGTGGATCGCTGCTGGTGATCAATGGCATTATCCTCACTTCGCATCAGATCATCGATCATATCAACCGGATCAAGCTGGAGCAGGGGCCTGCTTCGCGCCAGTTTGGGCGTGACTGGGCCAATAATGAAAAAAAGCAGCTGATCCATGATCCGCGCGATGGCGTGTGGCAGTATGAAAAATACGGCCTTCACATGCTGATCATCGGCACTCTGGTGTGGGGTTTTGGTGACCTGCTGAATTACTTATAGAACTCTATTTCGTCCCGAAGGCGACTAGAAACTCATGCGGGATGACCAGCCCATTCTCGCCCTGAAAGTCACGCGCAAAACGAGCCACTTCATCGCGCACGCTGTTGCGCTCATTGTCGGGCAGAGCGTCGAACTGTTGTTTCATAATGTCAGAGGCTTCGACAAGATCCCAGTATTCTTCAAATGACTTGAATTGGTAGTTAAAGGGTTTGCGTTCGATTTGATACTGGGTAAACCCAGCTTGATCCAGCAGTGATTCCAATGCGCCGTCGGCACCGAGCGACGTGATTTTGCCAAGCGCAGGCAGATCTTCTTCGTTCAGACGGTTTTTAAAGGCTTGATAGGCCCAGTTCATAGTGGTCATGCCTTCGGCTGTGCTCCATACCGTCAAGGCAATCTGGCCGCCGGGGCGAAGTACGCGGTGCATCTCTTTCAAACCTTGTAGTGGGTTTTCAAACAGCATTACGCCGAAGCGGCAGATGACTTTGTCGAAACTGGCGTCTTCGAAATCAAGCTGTTCAGCCGACATTGTAGTGAATTCAATATTGTCTAGCCGCTCTGTTTTGAGTTTATTGCTGGCCGCGCGCACCATACCGGCAGCGGCATCGGTGCCGATAACCTGTGCATGAGGATTACGCCGGGCTAGTGTCAGGGCCGGTTCACCGGTGCCAGAAGCGAGATCGAGGATTTTGTCGCCTGGATTGACGCTTAGTGCAGCAAGCAGGGCTTCGCCCGCTGGTGCGATTTGCGGCAGCCATAGGTCGAATTTTTCCGCCAGGCTGTCCCAGTCAGGTTGGTTTTGATTGGCCATGTGCTTCTCTCCATGTGTCGCGAGTGAGTGTGAATTGCATGGTATCGGAAAGGTATCTGACTGGTCTACGCAACAAATTGGCCGATTAGACTTGAGTGGCCGCCGGGCTGTTGCTATTTTGTCAAACAAAATGATGCTGGAGTGATAATGAGAATTTTAATACTCGCTTTGATCTGTCTGTTTAGTTTTTCTGCCCATGGGGCCGATGCTGAGCCTATGCAGGCCCCGCCTAAGACTGATGCGGAGCGGCAGGCGGTCACTATCTCGACGGGCCATGGCACAAGCCTGGAGGGGATTGTCGCCGGGCCTGAAGATGCCACGCTGGGGGTTTTGTTATTACACGACCGCTGGGGTATCGACGACACCATTAAACAGTGGGTATCGCGCTTTGCCGAACGAGGTTATCGCGCCCTCGCAATCGATGTCTTTGATGGCCGCATTTCTAGCGATATGGCGTTGGCAACTGAAATTCTGAATGCGACTGATCCCGAAACAGTTAAGGCGAATGTGCAGGCGGGTCTGGATTATCTTAAACAGGATGGCCGCAAGTTGGTGACGCTGGGTGCCGGTTTTGGCGGTTGGCAGTCTTTTCAGGCGGCGATTGCGGCACCGGGGGATGTAGCAGCAACGGTGGTGATCTATGGTTTGCTCGAGGCCGATGTTGATCAAGTGAGAGCATTAAAAGCACCGCTTTTGACCCTGTATGCCCGTGATGATGAGCGAATTAGCGGCGATATGATTGAAGAATACCGCCTGTTGATTAAGAAGAGCCTGATTACCCACCGTAGTTATGTTTATCCAGCCGCCCAAGGATTTATGGATCCGCAGCATCCCAATTTCAATGGCCAGGTAACCGATGATGTCTGGTTACAGGTGGATGATTTTCTTGCTGGATTTGTTGAGGGCTAAGCGACATCGAATTGAGTTCAGAAGGTTCGGCCATTCCATCCCCATAGGTGCCTTTCAGGATTACTGAACTCAATATAGATCCGATCTTGGCTGATACCGGTTTGTTGTTCGATAAGATGGCAAAGCTTGTCAGAAAATTGAGTTGTTTCGTTTTCAGGTAAGCCCAGGCTTTTCAGCTGAACATAGGCGCTAGGTGTTTCTTTGCCTGCAAAAATCATGGGTTTTCCGCTCTCGAGCGCGATCATAACGTAATTTTCAGATTTACCTAATATTTCCGCGACACCCTGAGAGAGTGCTTTCAGCAAGATCGGGGCTTCATGGGCGCCGATTTGGCGGTTAGTTTGTAAATTGAGATAGGGCATGGGGTCTCCTGTTTTATCTTTGATGAAGGATTGTCTCGGCCAGTTGGCTGGGCCATACACTCTGAACTGCAGCAGTGAATTTCTGATATACTCCTTTACCCGTTTCAAGAGCTTGACTAAGTACTGAATTCTAATGTAATTTTCTCACTCTTTGACGAACAAAACAGCTGAAATCATGCAATTGCCCGTTATGCGGGCTTTATTTTTCTTAAATATAGGTTTTTAGGGAGGTCCCAAGGTGGAATTGACTGGCGCCGAAATCTTTATCCGTAGTCTTGAGGATGAAGGTGTCGAATATGTGTTCGGCTACCCCGGTGGAGCAGTGCTGCATATTTACGATGCCATCTACAAGCAGGATAAGGTCGAGCACGTGCTGGTGCGTCATGAGCAGGCGGCCACCCATGCGGCTGACGGTTATGCCCGTTCATGCGGTAAACCGGGTGTGGTGCTGGTTACCTCTGGCCCTGGTGCCACCAATGCCATTACCGGCATCGCCACTGCCTATATGGATTCAATCCCCATGGTTGTTTTTACCGGCCAGGTACCCACAAACATGATTGGTAATGATGCCTTTCAGGAAGTGGATTCTGTCGGTATCACCCGTCCTTGTGTCAAACACAACTTCCTGGTTAAGGATGTAAAGGATCTGGCTGAGACCATCAAGAAGGCTTTTTATGTAGCCACCACAGGTCGCCCAGGCCCGGTTGTTGTTGATATCCCCAAAGATGTTACTGCTGAAAAGGCTGAGTATCACTATCCCAAACGCATCAAAATGCGTTCTTATAACCCAGTAGTGAAGGGCAATAAACGTCAAATTCAGAAAGCAGTAGACTTGATGTTGTCGGCTAATCGACCCATGTTTTATACCGGTGGTGGTGTGATTTTGGACCGCGGCGCGAAACCGCTGACTGACTTAGTCAAGAAGCTTGGCTTTCCGATCACCAATACCCTGATGGGCTTGGGTGCCTATCCTGCTACCGACAAACAGTTTGTCGGTATGTTGGGTATGCATGGCACCTATGAAGCAAACATGGCCATGCATAACTGTGATGTGCTGATTGCCATCGGCGCCCGTTTTGATGACCGTGTTACCGGCAATATTGAGAAGTTTTGTCCTACAGCCAAGATTATCCATGTCGACATCGACCCGGCGTCGATCTCGAAAAACGTCAAGGTTGATGTGCCCATCGTTGGCGGTGTTAGCAATGTGGTTAAAGAGATGATTGCACTGCTGAACGAGTCTGGCCAATCGCCTAACAAGAAGGCAATGGCCGAGTGGTGGAAGCAGATTGAAGCGTGGCGTGGGGTGGATTGCCTTAAGTACGACACCGAATCTGATGTCATCAAACCGCAGTATGTCGTTGAGTCGCTCTACAATGTCACCAAGGGCAATGCCTTTGTGACTTCTGACGTGGGCCAGCACCAGATGTGGGCTGCCCAGTTCTATAAATTTGATAAGCCTTATCGCTGGATTAATTCGGGTGGTCTGGGCACGATGGGTTTTGGTCTGCCAGCGGCCATGGGCGCTCAATTTGCCAATCCGAAGGATACAGTTGCCTGTGTTACCGGCGAGGGCAGTATCCAGATGAATATTCAGGAGCTGTCGACCTGTCTGCAATATGGTCTGCCGATCAAGATTGTTTGTCTGAATAATCGTTTTCTCGGCATGGTGCGTCAGTGGCAGGAATTCTTTTATCAAGGCCGTTATTCCATGTCATACATGGATGCCTTGCCGGACTTCGTTAAATTGGCTGAATCCTACGGCCACGTCGGTCTACGTATCGAGAAGCCTGAGGATGTAGTGCCGGCCCTGGAAGAAGCGATGGGTAAGTATAAAAAACGTTTGGTTTTTCTCGATTTTGTCACGGACCAGACTGAGAATGTCTATCCCATGATTCCAAATGGTGCTGGTCTGAACGAAATGATTTTGGTTTAAGTCAATGCGTCACATAATTTCGATTTTGATGGAAAATGAAGCGGGTGCCCTGTCACGTGTAGCTGGGCTATTTTCGGCGCGCGGGTATAACATTGAGTCTTTGACCGTGGCACCAACGGAAGACCCATCGCTGTCACGCATGACACTGGTCACCCGTGGTTCAGAAGAGATCATTGAGCAGATTACCAAGCAGCTCAACAAGTTGATCGATGTGGTCAAGTTGATTGATCTGACCGAAGGTGCACACATCGAGCGTGAAATGATGTTGGTTAAGGTTAAAGCAGCGACCGGCAGCGAGGCACGCAACGAGGTCAATCGGCTGGCAGAGATTTTTCGCGGCAACGTCATCGATGTTACCCCGACCACCTATACTATCGAATTGACCGGCACGGGTGACAAGCTGGATGGGTTTCTCAAGGCCGTCGGTCAGGATGAGATTCTGGAAACAGTACGTTCAGGGGTGTCAGGTATTTCAAGAGGCGAGAAGAGCCTGTCTCTTTAAACAAGATTTAGATCTTTAGTTCACAAGTACAAGTGTAAAAGGAAACAACAAATGAACATTTATTACGACAAAGATTGTGACCTGTCCATTATCAAGGGCATGAAAGTCACTATCATTGGCTATGGTTCACAAGGCCATGCCCATGCCAACAATCTGAAAGACTCAGGTGTTGATG
>CALZIQ010000125.1 GCA_945787735.1 uncultured Chromatiaceae bacterium
CCCGTGCTTGGCCTTGCAACCAATGATGTGTTGCGCCGGCCGTCACGGGTTGCAGGGTGTGGAGTTTGTGGAAAACAGAGGGTGCGATCCCCTACCCTCTTTTCAAATTCAAAACCAAAATTATGCTGTGAAAAATGACTCACAGCATTCCTCGGTCACGTCGAAAACCCCGACGTGGCCCCGTTTCGCGCAAGTACGACGAAACGCATCTTATTTGAAGACCTCGCGGCGAAGCCGCGAAACATTTACGCTTTCTGAGCGCAGCGCGCCAGGAACGAGGGTCCCGGGTCGGCGTGCGATAGCACCCTTAATGGAGCGTCAGCGGAATTAAGGGCTGAACGGGGCGGCACAATTTAGAGTCTGTAGGCGCGCAGCAACGTACAGAGTCTTAATTGGGCCCCTCGTTCCTGGTATATATGTGCATATATCTAGGGTGGATATTTGTGGAATAACAGCAAGTTATACCGCCTGTATTGCATATTCAGGCACAAATGGGCGTCATCTATTTTTACATGCATAAAATGACCTCCTTAGAAGGTCATCAGGTATTTGAAATAGACGCGGTAATAGTGGATACCACCCACCAATTAGATAACGGGACCCAGAAAGTAAGGTGATCATAGTCTTTAAGAATTAGGGTGATTCTAGCCCTCAAAAAGTTTATCTATTGAAGACATGTTATTAAAGCCCGTTGTAAATAAACTACCCTGCAGCAAGCTGACGGGGTATTTCTAAGGAGTTAACCGGAAATCTTTAGATTTCCATTGAAACAATTGTTTTTCACGTGGCAAGTCACTGTGAATTCTATCCTCAGCGATTAAATTAAGAATTACCGGTACTTTGAATGTGGCTGTTTTCAAACGTGAACTAGTTAATGTTCTTGGTTTGAACTAAGTGAATTCACTAATTAGGTTGTTGCAATGCAGCAGCGCGTAAGCAGCGTAACGATCGGTGGGACAGGAGAATATATGTACATTAAATCGGATTAAATAATGATTATTAAAAAACTAAAAAAGGACTACAAAAATCGTCTGCGTGGCTAAGTGTCTGAACGGCTAAGAGCTATTGGACTGAAGGCGGTTATTAAATCCGTAGACTAACGGAATCGGGTCTTTACGATAACGGCAACTAATCATAAATAAAACGGACTTAATCTGAAAAATACCGTATTCAGTCGTTAAACTAACGGTACGTTGTGGATAAGTCATAATTTCAGTTTGAATCGCTACATTAACGGTCCACTCCCCTACCCTTCACGGCTTATTCAGTCTCTACATTAACGGTAAAACTAGCTTCTGGTTGATTATTCGATCGCTACATTAACGGATAAAATCAGGCAAATACCATCCATTGAATGATTCATTATATCTCATAATATTCATACTAATCATATAATTATCTAAGAATTGGCCATGGCCAATTTCTGTCTCGGCTACCCTCTCCTTCTCAATTTGTAAGGCAAAATCGCTGAAAATAACGTATGAAACAGGTCTATTCACTGCAAAACAGACTGAGTTTACGCAATTGAGTGAGCCTCAAGACTAGGGCAATAACTGCATCAAATTATATCGAACTAGGGGTAACTTGCAGCGGAAGCAGCTAAAAATGGACTTTCTTTTATCGGGTAATGCAGTGATATAGAACCGAAAAAGGATGGTAAACGGTGATTGAGTCGGTTTATTAACGGAGCAATTGAGCTCCCCTCCTCTACCGGTTGATCGTAAGCTTATGTGGTACGCGCCGTCCCGTACCTGTAATCTCCCAGCTAGAAATCCAGCCGATCTCTTCCAGCTTATTCAGTGTGCAACGAAGATCGCTCATGAAGTAACGGTACGTACGTTGGAAGCCGATGATAGTCGACAGCTTCTCAGTGAAGATGCTGTATTGCTTGGGCTGAGCACTCAGGAAGCGATGAATAGCCTTCCCTGTGTCTGACAGCTGCTTGCGAACATTCCAGTTAATATAGGTGTACTCACTCTCAAGCCACATGGCCATCAGTGGTGAAAACTGGATCAGTAAGACGGCATTTTCCTCGTAAACATCCCAGGCAACATCGATGAGCTTTATCTGTGTCCCTCGATATCCCAACTTGTCCTGCGTCATACGATCAAACTCGATGACAGTTGCCCCTAGCCGTTTAATGCTGGCAAGTCGCAGCTGTAAGTTGGTTCCACCATCCGAGTCGCCACATTCATGCTGGATGTCGCTTAATGTACAGCCCAGGACATGAACCGAGACATCCTTTTTGTCTTCCCCGCTGACGGGCTGGATCGCGGACAACGGGATAGGCATATTCGCCGGCGCCCCTTCCAAGCGATTCTTTCTCAGTCTAGCAATGGCCATCAAGGTGTCTTCGTCATAGACCGTCAATGGAGGACCATGTTTGCGCCCCTTCCCCCATGACGTCAAAAAAGGCAAAGCATTATCTTGGTCGAGCTTTAGACTCCTACCCCGCTTCATTGGTAAGAAAATCGGGATACGCGTGAGAAACGTTGGGAACTCTGCCCCAGGCGTAATTGGATACGTTGAAAAACGACCATCAATCTCGTTATTGAAGAGATCAAGGTTGAATTGCTCAAGGCTGATTCGGGCGCTCCGAGATGAACGCTTACGAGGTTTTGGTGCGGGTTGAGACGCTTGGCAAGTGCCTTCAGCTTGATTGTCAGCCTTCGAGGTAGACTGGCGTTGAAGCCTCTCGAGTATATCGAGCATAGACTCCGTCTTGCCATCTCCTTTCTTGACTGCCGCCACGCGACGCTCCCACAAACTTAAAAAATAAAGTCTTCATTGCCTAACTTGAGCAATATTATATACTCTAGTGAAAATAGTTCAAGTTTAAGGGGTAAGACCGAAATGGGCACAGGGATAGAGCTAGTATCTGAACTTATCGAGCGCACAAATGATTTAAGGCGTGCATTCCGTGATAACAATTTTAGACCAGATTCCCTTAAGAAAGATACCCGCAGATATTCGATGAAAGATGCGGTCAAATTAGTCGGCCGATCTCACCAGGCGATCCGGGACGCAGAGGGTGATGGTCGCTTAGAACCCCCTGAAATAGGAGAGTCTGGGCGACGCCTTGGCTTTACGCTTAAGCAGATTAACACCATGCGAGATGTCTTCGGAACACGTCGTCGTCGATCAGATGGAGACGAGCCCATCGTCATAGCCATACAGAATTTTAAGGGTGGGGTGGCTAAATCGACGATCACGACACACCTAGGTGAGTACCTGGCGCAGGAGGGTTACCGTGTTTTATTGATTGATTGTGACTCCCAGGCAAGCTCGACGAGCACTTTCGGTTATCTTCCAGATGATGAAATCGACGAGGAAGATACACTTCTTCCTTTTTTACGCGATGAAGAAGAATCGCTGCATTACGCAATCAGGGAGACCTATTGGGACGGCCTGTCGATCATTCCTTCCAATCTCCATCTATACCAGGCTGAGTACTCGCTGGCGGCTGATGTGACCCCAGACACCTTTTCAATGCTTCATGAGGGTATTCAGTCGGTCGCCGAAGACTTCGATATTATTCTCTTAGACCCACCGCCAGCGCTAGGCATGATCTCATTAAATGTGATTTATGCCGCAAACGCACTGTTAATCCCAATGCCACCGTCGATGTACGACTTTTCCTCGACCATCTCATTCCTGACGATGCTGTATGAAACCATGGAAGTCCTTGAGGACAAAGTAGGGAAGATTGACTACAAGTTCGTCAAGCTCCTGATCAGCCGGTTTGATGAGAACAAAAGCGGTCAAGTCACGTTGGTTGACCTAATTCAGAGTGAATTCGGTAACGTGGTACTTTCATCAAAGCTCAGAGAGTCTGCCGAAATTGTTACCGCCGGAAACCTGCAACGCACAGTCTATGAGCTGGATAAGGCCAACACCAAAGTCCGCAGGCGCTGCTTGAACATTCTTGATGCAGTCAATTCAGAGATTGAGTTATTGATACGTAAGAGCTGGCCAAGTCACGCAAAAGCGCTCAAAGAGCGCGGCTTAATTTAATCCAAGGGAGGACACACCATGGCAAATCCTAATAACACACTGGCTGCCGCGGCAAAAAAGAGCATGCAAGAACGCCGTGAGAAAGGGGAGGGGAGTAAACCCGTCACGCACGGTATCCTTGGGCGCCGTATGGAAAGCACAAAAGAACTCTCAAAAGGTCAGCGCGTCAGAAAAGTTCAGTACATGGTTGACCCAGCTAAGTGCCAGCTGTGGAGCAAGCATAACCGTCAATATGACCTCCTCAATGAAGTTCGCTGTGCGGATCTGATTGAAGGATTCAAATCAACCGGTAAGCAGGAATTTCCAGCTATTGTCCGAAGACTGGAAGGGGAGGGGAGTGAGTACGAATATGAGGTCATTTGTGGCGCCAGGCGCCACTGGACGGCGACCTACCTTGGCTGGGATTTGCTCATTGAAATCCGGGAGCTGACCGACGAAGAAGCATTTCGCCTTGCGGATATTGAAAACAGAGACCGTGAAGACATATCTGACTATGAGCGCGCCGTTGATTATAAGAATGCGCTTAGCACCTACTACTCAAGCCAGAAACAAATGGCTGAACGACTTGAAGTTACGATTGACTGGCTGAGCCGTTTCTTATCTCTGGCAGATCTCCCTGATGAGATTGTCAAAGCATACAGAGACATCACCGAAATCAAGGTTCGCCACTATCGTGATTTAGCCCCGGCACTAAAACGGGCAAGCGCCAAAAAGAAGATACTTGAAGCGGCCAGAGAACTACATGGAAAGAACCTAGACGGAAAGCAAGTAATCACAGCGCTGAAAGCCGCCACTGAGCAACCACGTCCAAAGAAATCCATCCTGGCATCTTACGAAACTTCTGGAGGGGCCAAGATGTTAAGCGTGAGTAAGAAAGGGAAGGGGGGACTCTCGATAGCGATCGAAGCAGGGGTCACGAAAGACGAACTCCGGCAGGCGCTCGAGAAGGTGATAGAGGATCACTATAACTAAAAATTGGCCATGGCCAATTTTTAGTTATCATATTGTTTTTATTAATATTTATAGGTTTTCAAACACATAATCACTGACATCAAAACTGCCCTGAATTTCGGTTACAAAGAAACTGCACACTGACTTGATTTTCGTCATTTTTCCGACCTGAAACTTAATAATAAGCTGTATTTCTACAATACCGTGCCGCGCGGCACGGTTTCTGGTAGGCTATTATCAGTTGCCGGGGAGAGCGCCATGGGTGTCGAATTCAAACTGATAGATATCGATCTGATTGGGTATTCACCCTTGCGTGAGAAAGGGGCGCCTGTCTCTCCATCGCCTGATCAAGTTCGATCCATGCTTCTAAATGGCGTGACCGACATAATAATGGTCAGACTTTCACAATATGGCTCTGCACCGTATGAACTGATCAAAGGGGAGGCCATCTGGATTGCTGCCCAAAGCGCTCAAATTACCAGCATCCAATGTGCGGTCAGAGACGACCTTTCTGATGACCAAGCCGCCGACCTAATCAAAGAAGATCGTCGCCAGTCCTTTATTCCAGACCCAATTACGGAAGCAGAAACCTATCAATCCTTGATTGATTCAGAAAAAATTTCCAAGGCGGAAGTAGGGCGCCGATTCGGCAAAACCAGAACGGTCGTGTCGCGGATAATTGGTCTCCTACAATTAGATCCTTGGGTGAAAGAGGAGATCCGCGCAGGGCGCATCAACTACACCCATGCACGACTACTGGCAAATGAGCGCCTTTCGCATTTTGATCAACGCTATCTGGCTGAACAATGCATAAAGCAGGGTCCAACAACCCGCCAGCTGGGCACCATGGTGAAGTCCACTATCGAGGGTCTACCTGCAGAACTAGAACCAGCATCTCCGCATACGTCACAAGCCACAGCAAAAAATAAAGACAAGGACATCATCAGGCTTGAACAGCGACTTGGTGAAATCATTGGCTGTCCAGTGGATATAGAGCACAGCAATGGGGCAGGGGCGCTCAAAATAAAATATAGCAATCTCGATATTCTTAGCGGGGTATTGGAGAGACTAGGCTATGAAGCCTGATTGTATCGCCTAAATATTTGCATCCGTTTTCTATCTGTTCGCAAGTTCGAACCAACGTGTGCAGCAGAGAGGGAAGGGGGGGTGTGAACATTCATAATGGCCTGAAAAAAACTGCGACAGACCCTACAGTTTTTCACTCAGCGGCATTCAAATTCAGACGATGATAGCGTGAAATCTCGGCAATGGCATGTTCGTTGACGCCTGCCGTTTGCGCGAATTCAGGCCATTTTTCGACTGCCGCCATCACGTCATCAATGATGGCTTTGGGATTTGGGATGCTTATTGATTCGCCTACTGCGAGCAAATCATCGAAGCTAAAATGATCACGCTTTCCATTCAAGGTCATCTGGTGTTGATTGGTCCATTTGCCCGCGGGGTTATGCGAGTAGATCACATCAAACGCGGGGGACAGGCGCCATTTTCCATCTGGCCCCATTAGAAAGGCGATATTCTTGGTATGGTC
>CALZIQ010000126.1 GCA_945787735.1 uncultured Chromatiaceae bacterium
GTTAAAGAAGAACGACTACAGCGCTTCATGGAGCTTCAGGCTGAGATCAGCGCCGACAAACTGCGTCACCGGATCGGACAAACACTGAAGGTCCTAATCGACGAAAGTGACGGCGAACAGGCCATCGGCCGCAGCTATGCCGATGCCCCCGAGATCGATGGCCTGGTGATGCTGGAAGACGCCCCCGGACTGCAAGCGGGAGACATGGTCAGCGCCACCATCATCGAGGCCGGCGAACACGATCTCTGGGCCGAACCCAACTAGAACCTGTTAACATTGAGCGAACCCTGTTGTCATAACCATCATGCAGACAAACATGACGCTCAAAACAAAACACTATTTAACATCCGCCTTTTGCTTGGCGCTGCTGTTTAGCAGTCCGCTGAGCCAGGCCGGTTGCGATGATCCCCCTGCACCCAAGGTCAACTGGAAGGGCTGCGACAAGGCCGGTGTAGACCTCAGCGGCGCTGACCTGCGTAGTGCCGCTCTCGATAAAGTCAACTTTGAAGGTGCCAACCTGAGCAAGGCCAATCTGCGTGGCAGCTATCTCGGCCGCGCCAACTTGCGCCAGGCCAACCTGAGCAAGGCAAAACTGATCGAAGCTTATCTGGTTGGGGCCGACCTGCGCCAAGCCAACCTGGAACAGGCCTTGGCCAAGGGCGCTACCTTTGATCGCGCCATCCTGACCGAAGCCAAGCTGGATGGCGCCTTTCTGGAAGAAGCTCAGTTCTACGATGCAAAACTCAACCGCGCCACACTGGTCAAAGCCAACCTGAACAAAGCCGACTTGAGCCAGGCGGATCTGAGTGAGGCAGATCTATCATCTGCCAAATTGCAAGAGGCAAAACTCAATCGCGCCAACCTGGAGGATGCAAACCTGAGCGGCGCCGATCTGCAAAAGGCCGAGTTGAACCGCACGTTTCTAGTCAACACCGACCTGTCGAACAGCGACCTTAGCCGCGCCATTCTGGTGGATGCAGAGATGATCAGCACCGATGTCAGTGGCGCCATACTTGATTACACTACCTGGAATGACCGTCGCCGTTGCCGTTCTGGCTCGGTGGGTGAATGCAAATAACCAATACTAAGGAACAGATAATGTCAGAAACTTCGCCTTTGGTAGAAGCACAAGAAAAATTCATCGATGCAGTCGCGGCTAAGGCCATGGCGGCGGAACCCGTGCCATTGATCAATGCGCTGGGTAGAACGCTCGACCAAGACCTTACGGCACCGGAAGATTCCCCCGCCTACCACCGCGCCATCGTTGAGGGTTTTCTCGTCAACACAGCTGAGACCCGTGAAGCCTCTGAAGAAAACCCCGTCAGTTTTAAGATTGTCGGCAGTGTCGCGCCAGGCGATGCCGAGTGTCCAAGCTTTGGTGCAGGTGAAGCAATTGAAGTACAGACCGGCAGCATCCTGCCCGATGGACAGGTCTCCATCGTGCGCATGTGGGAAGCCAAACGCGATGGCGACCAATTCAGCGTCAGCCGCCCGTTTCCGCCTCGTTTCTTTATTGAAGATCAGGGTTGCGATTTCAAACAGGGCGATGCCATCATCAGCGCCGGTAGCGTAATTGATGCAGCCAACGTCGGCACCATTGCCAGCCTGGGCCTGAATGAAGTGAAGGTGGTGCAACAACCACGCGTCACCGTATTTGCTTCAGGCGATGAAGTGATTCCACACACCGACACATTCAAACCTGGCATGATCCGTGACTGCAACAGCCCGATGTTGGCTGCAGCAATTCAGACCGCCGGTGGCCAAGCCAACGCAGGTGGCATTGTAGGGGATGACTTCGACGGCTTCATCGCCAAGGTCGAGCAGGCTTTGCAGACCTCAGACATGATTGTGATCTCAGGCGGCACTGCGGTCGGTGGACGTGATTTTATTTCGGACCTGATCAAAAAAGTTGGTGAGCTGCTGATAGATGGTGTACCCATGCGTTCCGGCCGTCCACTGATCATGGGCATGGCGGGCAACAAACCAATTGTCGCTGTCGCCGGACACCCACCTGAAGCTCTGCGTGGTTTTAATCTCTTTGCTGCACCGGCCATCGCCAAATTGATGGGCCAAGCAGTAGAGCTTCCAGAAGACGCTCAGCAATAACCTCTGGTAGGGTGCGCACCGGCACCACTGATCTAATAATGCGGTGGAGGTGTCTCCTCGGAAAGGGGCCGTACAAATTCGGCCCCGTTTTCCAACTGCTGTTTGTGCCGCTGTATCTCTGCAAGCAACAGATCAATCTGATCCTGCTGTTTGATCACCACCTGATTCACCTCTTCCAGCGTTGATTCCAGATAGGCAATGCGGACTTCCAGATCTTCGATGCGTGTTTCCATCTTTATTCCGTTAATTAATATTCAAATTTTCAAGAAGTGTAACTTGAAATACCCGTCTAGTACCTAGACCAGATATACATCAAACCGCGTACTCTTACCTTCATACACCAGGCTCGGCTCGGGCCCTTCAATCGTCACTGCCTTGCGTGGCCGCTTGACCACCACTCGCTTGCGCGCTGCGCCCAAGGCCGCCTGTAACAATGCAGAATCATCCTCATCGCAGCCCACCAGCGCACGAAATATGCGCATCTCTTTTTTTACCATAGCGGTTTTGCTGCGTTCCGGATGCATGGGATCAACATAGACCACATCGGGGCGTTGCGATGCATCAATACTGACCAAGTAGGTTTTGGCATCCACCACCTCAAGGGACATTCGCCGAATGATCTCCGCTACTTCATCATTTTGCAACGCCCGTTGCATGCCATCACGCAATAGCTCTGTAACGATGGCCGAGCGCTCTAACATCTGTATCCGGCAACCTAGCTGCGCCAACACAAAGGCATCACGCCCCAAACCGGCGGTGGCATCGATCACCGTCGGAATAAAACCCTTCTTAATACCAACCGCTTTGGCGACCAGTTGCCCGCGGCCACCACCGTGCTTGCGCCGATGCCCCATTGCCCCCTCAACAAAATCCACATACACAGGTCCCGGTGCATCCGGGCCGGTTTGCACCAACTCAAGTCGATCGGGTGTGAGGTGTAATGCCAAACCATATACACCTGAATCAACAGCGAATGGCAAACCCATGCGATCTGCCATTTCACGTGCGACTGACACAAGCTTGTTATCATCCGTCGACACAATCACGTTGGCTGTCACCATTTATTTATTGACCCTACTTGAAAGCACTTGTCGCCACCCAACAATCAGTCAACAATAAAAACATTAGCTGGAGAATTTAATGTATATGTCCGTAAAGCCCGACCACATCAGCCGCAAAGGCATTCGTATCATCGAATGATGGTGGGCTTTTCATTATCACCATTTGCACAATTATCGCCGGTTTTTAGAGAATCATGAAGATATTCGCGGCTGGTGAAGTAACTTTGGCAGATCTACTGTTGCTATTCATCTATCTCGAAGTTGTTGCCATGGTTGGCGTCTATCTGGAATCAGGCAAACTGCCGGTCCGCATGCCTATCTACATCGGCATTGTCGCCCTGGCCCGCTACTTGGCGCTGGATTCTAAGGATACGAGCGAGTAGAACGATGGCGACCGCCATCGTTCTACTCGCCGCTGCCGTATTAGCAATTCGCTATGGCTACATCAAATATCCATACATTCATGGCAGAAAAACTATCGAAGAATACAAGATCGATTAAGCTTTTTTTGGCACAAATTTACGCCAATCATGGCGCTGGTCACCAAAGGCAAAAAAGGGCGGATTGAGCAGCGAATCCTTGGTGTTGTAGCGCAAGGGGTTCAAATTCAAATCGGTCAACAGTCCTCCAGCCTCTTCTACAATGCACTGTGCAGCTGCTGTATCCCACTCAGAGGTCGGCCCAAAGCGAGCATAGATATCCGCGCGCCCCTGCGCCACATAACATGACTTGAGCGAACTGCCCAGCGACAGCACGCGGTAATCATCAAAGAATTCAAGAAAAGAACAAAATACTGGCATGCGATGTGAACGGCTGCCAGCAATAGTAATCGAATTACCATCCCACTGGCGCGACTGGATCGACTCGACGCCGTTGCCGGTGGCCTGGTAAAAGGCACCCCCCCCTTGCACGGCAAAATAACAATCACGATTGACTGGCACTTGGATCACGCCCAGCACCGATTTATTATTCTCGATCAGGGCGATGTTGACTGTAAATTCGCCATTGCACTTGATGAATTCGCGCGTGCCATCGAGCGGATCTACCAACCAGTAACGCTGCCAGCGGCTGCGCTCTTCAAAATCAGCCAGTTCGCCCTCTTCCGACAATACCGGCCAGTCTGACGTCAGCGCAGTCAAACCTTTATAGATCACCTCATGGGCGGCATAGTCCGCCTCAGTCACCGGGCTGTCATCGGATTTTTGTTCAACACAGTAGTGACCCTTATAAACGTCCAGAATGGCATCGCCTGCCTGGTGGGCCAGTGCGATCACCGGTTCAAGCAATTCGCCGTATTGGCTAGTTGAACTCATAGGCTTTTTCTAAGCTTGTTATCTAACAAATCTCGCACCATGTAGAGCGCGGCGATGCTGCGCGCTTCAGTCAAGTCTTCGCGCGCCATCAGTTCGGGCAGCTTTGACAGCGACCAAGGCACTACTTCGATCTCTTCTGGCTCATCACCCTCGCACGACTGCTCATACAAATCCTGCGCTAACACGATCTGCGTGTGATGTCCCAAATAGCCCGGTGCCAGGGTGAAAGCGGTTAGATGTTCGAGCTTGTTGGCACCATAACCGATCTCTTCCATCAGCTCCCGGTTGGCCGCATTAAGCAGATCTTCGCCCTCTTCTATGCGGCCCTTGGGCAAACCAAGCTCATAACGATGCACTCCGGCAGCATATTCACGGATCAACATCACCGTGTCCTCATCCAACATGGGCACCACCAACACCGCACCGGAGGAATTACTTTTTAGGCGCTCATATTGCACCTCAATGCCATTGGTGAATTTTAGATCTAGTTGTTCGACATGAAACAGGCGCGTCTTCGCTACCGTTTCAGCCGCCAGTATTTCAGGTTTTTTGCGCATATCTGTATTATAGCCTGACCGAAACAGGTCAGACGCCCCATTAATCACACTCACACCATCATGCCAGACTGGAACAACATCTCAACTGTGCTGCTCGACATGGACGGCACCCTGCTCGACCTGCATTTTGACAGTCATTTTTGGCAGGAGTATGTCCCCGAGCGATATGCCTTCAGTCGCGGCCTGGATATCCCCAACGCCCGGCAACTGCTTGCCCCAATCTTCAGGAAACACGAAGGCACGCTGAACTGGTATTGCCTCGATTTCTGGCGCAAGGAGCTTGACCTGGACATCGCCGAGCTGAAAAAGGATGTGGCCCACCTGATCGCCATCAAAAGCGGGGCACTAGAATTTTTGCATCAACTACGCCGCCTCGGTAAACGCACCGTGCTGGTGACCAACGCCCACCCCGACAGTCTGGCACTGAAGCTGGAACACACTCGCCTAGACAACCATCTAGACCATCTCATCTCAGCCCATGAGCTGGGCCTGCCCAAAGAGAACCCGAACTTTTGGGCTGAACTCCAGGTCGCTGAACCTTTCACGCCACACCAAACGCTGCTGGTGGACGACAACCTGGCCGCCTTACGCTCTGCCCGTGATTTCGGTATCAAACACCTACTGGCCGCTGGCTATCCCGACAGTCAGCGCGAGGCGCGTCATATCGAAGAGTTTCCCTACTTCCATGAATTCGACGAGATTAGCCCTTGCGCTTCTTCTTACCCCAACGCTTAAAGCGCTTTTTGCAATACTTTAATAGCGATTCATACGAATCAAAATAGAGATCGAAATCTTCTTCCAAATTGCCATCGAACTCGCAATTGTCATTGCTATGATCACGACAAATCTGCGGTCGGGTTTCATAAATGCCACAGCGACCACCCGGCAGTAAATGTGAACAGGGATTATTGACCAGCAGAAACCAGCCATCGTCATCCTTAAAGACGGCGATATTTTCATGTGACACCTGCCAGAGCAGATAATCAAACTCGGATTTTTTACGCGGGCTATCAATCTGATGAGTAATGTAGGAACAACATTTTGAACCGGTGCAGAAACCACATTTGTTCTCAGCTGTGATTTCTTGTTTGATCGGAATTGTTTTAGCCATAGATTCTACTAATTATTTATATCTCTTAAGACAGTGAAGAACGCCCCTGCAAACCACCCGTATGCACGGCAACGATAGACGTGCCAC
>CALZIQ010000127.1 GCA_945787735.1 uncultured Chromatiaceae bacterium
ACGTTGCAGCTGCCAGAGAGAGAGTTGCAACTCGCCCCGTTCGCGAATGTGGGCATCAAGGCTGGCGCGCGCCGTCCACTCCGCTTCCTGTCCTTTAATAAAAGGCGACAACAGCAAACGGCCCAGCGGCGCGATTTCGATGCGGCCGCGCAACAACTCCAATGCGCGTAGGGCAGCGCTAACAACCGCAAATTCAGTCAGGGGCCGGCCAAGCGAGAGATCGTAGGGGCGTAGTAAGGGCTCATCCTGCTGCAACACATTACCGGGCAGGAGCACATCGTCAAAGATGACCTCCAAGCGATTACGCAACTGTTGCAGTTGCGGCACCACTACCGCGGTCCTGCCCACCGTGTCGGTTTCAACCAGTTGCCGCAGCCACTTCGCCACCGCATGCAGCTCTTCATCCTGATCCGCACAAGCGACTCGTATCACCTCACCCGGCTGCCGCGTGCTGTTTTGCACTTGAACCGTGCAAGCCTGTTGTTGCAGCACATCAATCAAGCCATTCAGCTGAGGTGTCAGTTCATCAAAGCCATACAGGATAATCTGGTCGGGTAATGTCGCTCTGATTTCCGGCAACACGTCTAAAAGATTCCCTACCAACGAGGCGCTATCCACCCAGTTTGCCTGGTGGGCCTGCTGTTTAAAGGCCAGCATCCAAGCACGAAAGGCATCCACATCCGGATTGTGATGTCGAGGCAGGTCGTTCTCAGACAGTTGCCACTGCTTCATTAGCCGCCAGGCCTGGGCGGCACTGCGCGCGGTGGCCGCCACATTCAGCAAGCCGTCACTGGACTCTGCAATCACTTGCTCCCACTGCAGCAGACTCTGATGATCATCCAATACAAAGGGAAGATCGGGCCGATCAAAACAGCATCCCTGCCACAGTTCTTGCAACCAGGTGTTGAGCGGCAAAATCTGTGCAGTAGGCCAGACCTCGTGCCCCGCATCAATCTGTGCCGCCTCGTAGCCCTGGGCGATAAATCGCGCCAGACGACGATTGACGGTCAGAATCAGGGTGCCCTGTTCAATTTGTTCAACTATATTTTTCAACACTATTTCTTTTCGTTTTATGCCAGCTTTCTTTTGACCACTCCCGATGAACATGGGAGAATTTTGCGACCATAGGGGGAAACGCAATTATTCCCTGCCAAGAATAACTTTTCACGACTAGGATGTGCAGATGTTGGGGAACACTTTCGCCCTCAGAAGCCTTTGCTTAATTCCGCGGATTCAACTCGCTACTGCGGCGGATGGGTTGATCCCTAAAAATACCTGATTAGGTGTTTTAATGCCAAGGCATTTCCTTGGACGATTGTTTAATTTATCCATGGCTCGATTGATCTCTACCCGGGTGATGGTTTTAAAGTCCCGCTTTTTGGGAAAGTATTGACGAATGAGGCCATTGGTATTTTCATTCAGGCCACGTTCCCAGGAAGCATAGGGGTGAGCAAAGTAAAATTTGGCGTTGAGCTTGTCAGCGATGGTTTTGTGATCTGCAAACTCTTTTTCCATTGTCAGCTGCCAGAGTATGGACCTGCGCTGAGAACGGAGCCAATAGATTTATAATGGTGTCAGTGACGTATCGGGCGGTTTTGCGTTTAACTTTTTGGATCAATGTGAAGCGTGATTTTCGTTCAGTCAGTGAAACGATGGCTTGTTTGTGATTTTTGCCAATGATGGTATCAAGTTCCCAGTCACCAATACGGGAACGAGAATCAACGATTTCCGGCCGCTCGTCGATGCTGACACGGTCGATTAGCTGCCATAACGTTTACGGCGCTTTTTTTGACAACGCAGAGCCGATACAAAGTACCACCGTATTTTTGATCTTGGAGAATGTACTGGTATATCCATTCATGACTGATAGAAATACTTTTCTCAGATTCAAGCCACAGGCTGATTTGTTCAGGACTCCATTCTTCCCTGAGCAATCTTCTGACGTCGTTCCAGACAAGGCAACTGATACGAGAACGGGCTTTGGATTGTCGCCATTCCTCAGTCAGGCGCTGAGCCTGTTTAGGGCGATAACCACGCAGACCAGTATTGCGGGAAATTTCCCGGCTAATGGTCGATTTGTGGCGTCCCAATATCATTGCTATCTTAGTTTGGTTAAGTCCTGCTTTCAGCAGGGCAGAAATTTGGTATCGTTCGTCATGGGTAAGCTGCTTTTAACTCATTGTGCTCCTCTAACTTTAATTAAATTCGAGAGATGAAATCTTACAGCTTTGCGGTATTACTATTTCTATTCTGGATTTTCCTGTCTGGGCATTTGACGCCTCTGCTGCTAGGACTGGGCGCCGCGTCCACTGTACTGACCTTTTATCTAGCACAGCGCATGAACGTTATCGATCATGAGAGCTATCCTGTCCACCTCTCATCCAAACTCCCCAGCCTTGTCCTCTACCTCTTTAAAGAGATCATTAAGGCCAATATCGATGTCTCGAAACGGATTTTAAGCCGGAAGGCTTCATCAATCAGCCCGCAAATAATTGAGATTCCGCAGTCTCAAAAAACTGACCTAGCGGCGGTGGTTTATGCCAACGCCATCACGCTAACCCCCGGCACTGTTACAATTAAACTGTCTGAAAAGAGCATTATGGTTCATGCACTCAGCAAAGAGGGGGCAGACGAACTTGCGACAGGCGCTATGTCAGAAGAGATATCCAGAAAGGTTACCATTCATTAATGTTTATCGCCGCATCACTGGCCATCCTGATAACGATGGGGTTAGCCCTTGTGCGGGCACTCGCAGGCCCCACAACCTATGACCGTATTGCAGCGGTCAATATGTTCGGGACCAAGACTGTATTGCTGATTGCCGTACTGGCCTTTTTATCAGGGCGAACAGACTTGCTCGACATTGCGCTGGTTTATGCACTAATCAATTTTATCGGTGTCATCGCAGCACTTAAGCTCGTCACCCAAGGCGATTTTCACTCCTCCGATAACAGCGGCAACACCACTCAGAAAGGGGAAGCGGAGTGATTATTGAAATCCTCAGCTGGATTCTTCTGCTGGCCGGTGGCGCACTGGGCATCGTTGGAGGCATCGGCTTATATCGTTTTCCTGACTTCTATAGCCGCCTGCATGCGGCAGGCATTACCGACACCCTCTGCGCGATGCTGGTCTTGTTAGGCCTGGGCTTGCAAGCTGGCTGGAGTATCGCCGCTTTCAAGCTAATGTTAATTTTTGTATTCCTTTTCTTCACATGCCCCACGGCATCTCATGCCCTGGCAAACGCTGCACAACACAGCGGTCTGAAGCCAAAGTTGGGCGCAGAGCTTAGTAGTGGCGAGAACAAGGCGGCCAGACCATGATTGATATTGTTATCAATATCACCCTGCTCTCCTTTTTGGCCGTTACGTCGATCGCGATTCTGCGCATGACCGGCCTCTTTGCCATTGTCATGCTGTACGGGATCTTCAGTCTGCTATCAGCGGGACTCTTTGTGGTTATGGATGCCCCCGACGTCGCATTTACCGAGGCAGCGGTTGGCGCGGGGATCTCAACAGTATTGATGCTGGCCACCCTGGCATTGGTGAAAAATGCCCAAAAGCCTTATTTCTCGGAGACGCCTAGAACACACAGGGCCTGGCTGCCTCTGGTCGTTGTCGTGATCACAGGATCAGCTTTGGTCTACGGCACCTGGGATATTCCTGGATTTGGCTCGCCTGACTCACCAGCACAAACCCATGTTGCAAGCTACTACATAGAAAAAGCGCACGAGGAAACCGGGGTGCCGAACGTGGTAACCGCAGTACTGGCCAGTTATCGCGGTTTTGATACGCTGGGAGAGGTCGTCGTAGTCTTTACCGCAGCCATTGCCGTACTGCTGTTGATCGGCGGAAGACGCCCGAAATCGGCAAATGTAAACAGGGATGAGGAGGATCGCAATGAGACCTAACCTTATCCTGCATGTCATTTCAAAATTTGTTATCCCACTGATTATTCTGTTCGCGCTCTATGTCCAATTTCACGGTGACTTTGGGCCGGGCGGCGGATTTCAGGCCGGGGTGATTTTTAGCACTGCGATTATTCTCTATTCCCTGGTCTTTGGCCTGGATGCTGCGGAAAAAATCATCCCTGCGGCCTGGCTGCAAAGACTCGCCGCGCTCGGCGTCGTGATCTATGCCGGCGTTGGCATCGCCTCTCTGCTGTTAGGCGGCAACTATCTTGATTACAACGTGTTGGCAAGCAACCCGGTCGCCGGCCAGCACTTGGGCATTCTACTCGTAGAACTCGGCGTCGGCATTACGGTGGCGGCAGTTATGCTGATTCTTTTTTTTGCTTTTGCAGGCAGGGGCAGAGCGTAATGGATTTCTTTATTGGCCACTACAACTACTGGATTGTCATCATTCTCATGATGGTCGGACTTTACACGGTAATCAGCCGAGGCAACCTGATTAAAAAGGTGATCGGGCTGAATATATTCCAAGTCTCCGTGTTCTTTCTCTACATTAGTATCGGCAATGTAGAAGGTGGCGCCGCCCCCATTATGGCGGAGGGCACTACCGTCTATTCAAATCCGCTACCCCACGTACTCATCCTGACAGCGATCGTGGTCGGTGTTGCCACAACGGCGCTCGCGCTCGCGTTGGTGGTCCGTATCAAAGAGTCGTACGGCACCATCGAAGAAGACGAAATTCATAATCTGGATCACTCGCTGTAATGGCAGACCATGTCAGTTTATTACTGGTTGTTCTCCCGCTGATTGCAGCCCCGATCGTTGCGGTACTGCCCGGGAGCCGCTGGTCATGGGGATTGGCAACCGCTGTTGCCTTCTCGTGTGCGAGTCTGGCGGCTATACAACTATGGTCCGTTCTCTTCGAGGGGGCGATCAGCTATGAGTTGGGCGGTTGGGCACCTCCCTGGGGCATTGAATATCGGATAGATGCTGTCAACGCCTTTGTGGCGCTGATTGTCGCTGCGATTGCCGCCGTCACACTGCCCTATGCGCTGCAAAGCGTTGAGCGTGAAATTCCCAAGGAGAAGATTCCACTCTTCTACTGCGCCTTGCTGCTCTGCCTGGCTGGCTTGTTGGGCATTACTCAGACTGGCGATATATTCAATGTTTTCGTGTTTCTTGAGATATCGTCGCTCTCGTCCTATGCACTGATCAGCCTTGGTAACAAACGACAGGCGCTGACAGCGGCCTATCAGTATTTGATCATGGGCACCGTGGGCGCAACGTTCTATCTGATCGGCGTCGGCCTGATCTACTCCCAAACCGGCAGCCTCAATATGGCGGATCTCGCCACGCTCCTGCCAGACGCCCAGCATGTTAGAACCGTCGACACCGGCTTTGCCTTTATCATGATCGGTGTTGCGCTAAA
The DNA here is from genome assembly GCA_945787735.1 of uncultured Chromatiaceae bacterium. Classification (GTDB taxonomy): domain Bacteria; phylum Pseudomonadota; class Gammaproteobacteria; order Tenderiales; family Tenderiaceae; genus Tenderia. The sequence goes on from CALZIQ010000127.1 coordinate 5,337, forward strand.
GCTGGCGCTCTTCCCGCTCCACCTATGGCTGCCCAATGCATACACCTATGCCCCATCGGTTGTTTCTGTATTCCTGGCAGCCACCGCAACAAAAGTTGCCGTCTATCTGATGCTGCGTATTATTTTCACCGTTTTTCCTCACAGCTTTCTACTCGGCATACCGACTCAGGAGCTGTTAATCATCTCGGGCATCGTCGGCATTCTGATCGCTTCTTTCTATGCCATTAACCAGTCTGACGCCAAGCGACTGCTGGCTTACTCAAGTGTGGCGCAAATCGGTTACATGGCTCTGGGTATCGGATTTTCCTCCGCAACAAGCGTCACGGCGGCACTGATCCATCTGTTTAACCACGCTCTGATGAAAGGCGCACTCTTTATGGCCCTCGGCGCGATTTTTTATCGCATCGGCACCTGCCGCATGGATCAGATTCATGGTCTGGGCAGAGCCATGCCCTGGACCTTTGGCGCGATCATTATCGGCGGACTGAGTCTTGTCGGCGTTCCCGGCACCGCTGGCTTTGTCAGCAAATGGTACTTGGTGGCAGCCGCACTCGAACAAGGCGCTTGGATCTCAGTCGCGGTAATTCTGATCGGCTCACTACTGGCGGTGGTTTATGTTGGCAAATTGATTGAGGCGCTCTATTTCAAACCACCGAAAGAGACAACCAAATCTGTCACCGAAGCACCCATGCTGTTGCTGGTGCCAACCTGGACCCTTGTGCTCGCCAACATCTATTTTGGGTTGGACACCTCATTA
>CALZIQ010000128.1:0-1491 GCA_945787735.1 uncultured Chromatiaceae bacterium
ACAGGTTGGTTTCAAACTGTTCGCGCAGTACCTCGCGCCTTAAATCTTCCACCGCACCTGGTTGACCGTAAGCCCCGTTGTTGAACAGGGCAAACAGTTCGCCGCTGGTCTGATTTAGCACATGTTCAACCGCCTGCTGGATGGAGGCAGAGTCGGCCAGATCGAGCTGCACAGCTTCAAGCCCGCGTTTTGCCAGCATATCAACATCTTCTTGCCGTCGTGCGCTGGCGAACACTCGATAGCCACGCTGCTTTAGCCCTTCAGCAACACACAGGCCAATGCCGCTGGAACAGCCGGTGATAAGTACGGATCTGGAGTTATTCATTAGGGGGAATCAGTCTGCTTAAGTTATCACTATTCACGTCGTTACCATTTTTGAAGCGTAGGCCTAGGGGCTCTGTATCTGCTGTTATCACCCCCTTTAGAGAAATGCCAGGCTGGATTATAAGCAAGTCGAAGGATCAACAACAGAGAAGCCTCAAAAGGACTTGAGCGCAGTGACGATGGATGGTTTCTGTATAACAACACGAGGTGATGGGTAATGGGTTTGTTCTCTCTCTCCAGGGGCGGCGTGGCCGTTCTAATGTCGATGATAGCCGCAGTGATGGCGATTTACGTCAGCACTGTCCACATGTTCGACTGGTGGGTTGTTGGTTTGGCGATTGCGGCGGCAGTGTTAGCCGTATGGGTAATGGCGACAAAAGCTGGGGGCAAGGAACAGGCTCAGCTTGAGCAGTTGGAGAATACGATCAAGGCATTTGCCGCAGGGCGATCAGGGCAACGCATTGTCAATAGCGGTGAAGGCAGCTTGGCTGAAATCGCTGCACATCTGAATCAGGCGCTGGAGCAGCAGGAAGCCTTCATGCGCGAATTGAAATGTTTGATAGATACTGCAAAACAGGGTGGGAGCAGTGCAGCTACGTTTCCGGCAGAACTTAATGGCGACTATAAAACGCTATTTGAACAGCTCAACAAGGCACTGGGTTCGATGAGTGAACACCAGACAAAGCTGGAAAAAGGCCGTGTAATGAGACAGCTTGGCCATTTGAATTCACAAAATTTGCTCGCTAACTTGAAACAGGCACAGAATGACCTAGTCGAAGTGAATGGCCAGATGGAAGATGTGCAGGATGCAGCCCAGAATACGGCACAGCGTGCAGACCAGAGCAGTCAACAGATCGGCAAGGTGCTAACTAATCTAGGACAGTTAAGTAATATCATCAATGCTACAGATAGCACCGTGGGTGCCCTGAGTGAACGCACCAGTGAGATTTCCAATGTGATCAAGGTGATCACCGATATTGCTGAACAAACCAACCTGCTGGCCCTAAATGCTGCAATAGAAGCAGCGCGGGCGGGTGAGCAGGGGCGTGGTTTTGCCGTGGTGGCGGATGAGGTGCGCACCTTGGCAGAAAACACCAAAAAGGCAACCCAGGAGATTGCACCGGTGATCGAAGCCTTTACCGATGAAGCCAAGGTTATGCTGAAGAA
>CALZIQ010000128.1:1501-6071 GCA_945787735.1 uncultured Chromatiaceae bacterium
ACTTCGAGGCAGATTTGTCGGAGTTTGCTGCCTCAGCGCAAAAGTCGGCTGTGCAGCTGACCCATTCACGTGATCGTTGTTTTGCCACGCTAATTAAAATGGATCACGTCATCTACAAACAAAACGCGTATCGTTCGCTGGAAGTGGGCAAAGACTCTAACGAAGGCCAGGCAGTGTCGGTGGATCATCACAATTGCCGTCTTGGCCGTTGGTATGAAGACGGTCATGGTCAAGAGCAGTTTGGCAGCATGCCTTCGTATACTGCTTTGGAGCCACCGCATGCACGTGTGCACCAGGGAGCGCATGAAGTACTGCATCTAATGCAATGCGACTGGGCCAACGATGGTAATACCTCTGCGGCTCTTATGGCGGCATTCAAGGATATGGAATCTGCCAGTGGTGATGTGATGGATTTGATTCAGCGTTTGGTTGAAGAGAAGGTTTCTTCTGGGCGTTACTAACACCTGCATCAGGCCAGAATCACTGCAACGATGCCGGTAATAAATATCCCATCAAACGTTCCGGCCCCTCCGATGGAGGCGATTGGTGTGCCCATCTTGCGTATATCCTTCAACCTAAAAAGATCCGCACCAATCAATACACCCAGTGTGCCGCAGATATAGGCCAGCGGTGCGCTGTACTCAGGATTGATAATCAAAGCAATCGCAGCGGCAAACAAGGGCGCCACCAGAAAAGGCATGCCGATGCCGATACCGGGGATAGGCCGGCTGGTGAAATAACAAAGTGCACTGACAATGATGATCGCCGCTAGCACATCTGATAGAGGCAAGGGGTTGTGCAGCATTAAGTAGAGACTGAAGGCCACCGGAATGACACCACCGCCCACATTGATCGCGATGAGCGTCTTTCCGGTAAAGGGTGGCATCACTTGTTTCAGCAAACTCAGCAGGCGCGGTGGCATCACTGGCTGTTCTGGTTGTTCCGCGCTGATGTTGAACAGCGGCAGATTGAGACTGCTGCCCAACAGCGACATCAGCAACAGCAGCAAGGCCGAATCGGGCGAGAGACCAAGCTTGGCAAAACTGATGGTGAGAATGCCGAGCTGGATAAAGGCTAATAACAACCCAAGCAGAAACAGCAGGGCCATCAAAACAAGCGGTGAAAAAGGCATTAGTGATGGATGGCGTGTGCCAATAGCGGGGCAAGTTGAATCACGTTGGTGCTGTGGCTAATGCTGTCTGTGCTCCAGACGTGGGTGATGCAGGCATTGGCTAATACCTGTTCGGTATCGTCGACAAACAGCGGATGGGTGATGAGGCAATTAACTGTTTGGGCGCCGGCCTGTTTCAGCGCTTTGGCAGCGCGGGCAATGGTACGGCCGGTGCTGGCCACGTCATCGACGATTACGACAATCCTGTCGCTGAAATCATAGTCCGGCAGCGTGATCTCAACCTTATGGTCACCGTGACGCACTTTGCTGGCCACCAGCCATTCAAGCTGGTTTTGCTTGGCAATCTGTTTCACCCATTGCTCTGATTCGCTGTCTGGCCCGAGCAATAGGGGTGGGTTAGGGCGTTGCGCCAGAAACTCAGCCATTGGCCCAGTGGCGCTGAGCACGATGCTTTCGGCATTGGGGATGGCCTGATCGAGATCTTCGATTCGGTGAAGATGTGGATCGACCGTAATCACCCTGTCAAACAGTTCGCCGAGCCATTGGCCGATGATTGTTTGGCTCACCGCCTCACCCGGATGAAAGGCCATATCCTGACGCATGTAGCAGAGATAAGGCGCCACCAAAGTGATCTGTTTCACGCCCTGTTGCCGTGCAGTTTTGCAGGCCAAGAACAATTCGATCAGTTTGTTGTTGGGGTAGTCCAGGCTGCGGCAAAAAATGAGTTCATGATCTAGTTCTGTGGGTAGGGTAACGATGCTTTCACCGTCTGGGAAGTGGTGTACAGCGATCTCGCTATATTTAATTGCGAGCGCATCTGCCAGGCGTTGTGCCTGTTCTCGGTAATCGGCAAATCCCAGCAGTTGCATGGTTAGTAGATCCTAAAACTCCACATAGGCCTTCGGTAATTGCTCGGCATCACCAATAGTGTAGCCGCTGCCGTGCTGTGTGGTCATACTTTGGGCGAAATCATAATCTGATTTGAACTCAGCGTGGACACGATAAAGTGGCTCTCCTTTTTTGACAGAATCCCCTAGTTTTTTCAGTAGATCGACGCCGGCGCCCTTATCCATCGGCGCCCCGGCAAAGCGGGCCAGTTTTGCCATGTGAAAATTGTTGATTTCGATCACGGTGCCATTGCTCTCGGCGCAAACTTCAAAGATTAGCTTACCCAAACCGGGTTGTTCGGTCTGTCGCCCTTGGCTGTCAATGATTTCATTCATCTTGCCCAGGGCACGGCCCGATTCGAGAATGTCGCGGGCAATGGCATACCCCTGGCCACCACGCACATCTGGATCGAATTCCAGCACCCGCCCGGCAAGACGCAAAGACTTCTGAAGCAGGTCATCCGGCGCATCCGGATCGTTGTTGAGCACCTGCATGACGTCACGTGCTTCCAACACCGGGCCAATGCCGCGGCCGATCGGTTGGCGTCCATCGGTGATGACCACCTCGATATGAATGCTGCAGCTGTCGCCGACAAACTCAAACAACTTACGCAGCGCTAGTGCCTCACGCATGTGGCGCACCTTGGCGGTGGCGCCGACGGGTATATCAATCAACAAATGAGTCGATCCGGCTGAGAGTTTTTTCGACAAAATAGATGCCACCATTTGTCCCTGCGAGTCGATGCTCAGTGGCCGCTCCACCGAGATCAGTACATCATCTACGGGGGCGAGATTGGCGGTGCCACCCCAGCTGATGCAGCCACGTTCATGACGGATAATGTGGTGCAGCTTGTCGGGTGAGAGTTCAACCTCAGCCAGTACCTCCATGGTGTCGGCAGTGCCTGCGGGTGAGGTAATGGCGCGGCTTGAGGTCTTGGGAATCAGCATGCCGTGGGCGGCGACGATGGGCACCACCAGCATGGAGGTGCGGTTGCCCGGAATGCCACCAATGCAGTGTTTGTCCACAACCAAGGGTTCATGCCAGTTGAGGCGGGTGCCGGTTTCGGTCATTGCTTGGGTTAGATACAGCACCTCGTCACGGTCCAACCCGGTCTGGCCCGAGGCCACCAGAAACGCGGCCAGTTCCATCTTGGAATAGCGGTGCTCGGCAATATCGTGGGCGATCTGGCGAAACTCCTTGGCGTCGAGACGTTTGCCTGCAATCTTGTTGCGCAGTGCCTCGATCGAGGCGGGTGGTTCGGCGTGGGCAACACAGACCGAACTGCCTTCTTTTATATTGATCTGGGCAAAGGCCTGCTCCGATAGACCTAACTCGCCAGGTGCGACGATCTTGTCATCGTCCACTACATTCAGCATGGCCAGGATAGTCTTGCCGTTGGCGCTGACTTCGATCTTGGACAGAGCCTGAAAACCCTCAGCGCGATAGGTCTCACATTCACGATGCAGGTAAGCGACGTTTTCGCGATAGGTGTCTATCGCAATGCTGCGTAGCTTGAGTTGACCGCGATTTTTATCAGCTTGTTTTGCCATATCTAAACTTAGGGCCTGTTAACACTATTTAAACCAATGCAGGGGTAGAGTCGGTTTGATCTTGATCCTGTTGTTGCAGCGCCCACATCTGGGCATAAAGTTCATCCTTTGTAAGTAATTCTCGGTGTGTGCCACTCTCGACGATACGGCCTTGATCCATGACCAGAATTTGATCGGCATCAACGATAGTGGAAAGACGATGGGCAATCACCAGCGTAGTTCGGTTTTGCGCCACTTCGCGCAGCTCTTTCAGAATAGCCTGTTCCGATTTTGAATCCAGTGCCGAGGTGGCCTCGTCAAAGATCAAAATTTTGGGATTCTTCAACACGGTGCGGGCAATGGCAATGCGCTGTTTTTCGCCACCAGAAAGTTTCAGGCCGCGTTCACCCACGGTGCTGTCATAACCTTCTGGCAGTGATTTGATGAAATCGTGGATGTGCGCGGTCTTGGCGGCGGCGATGATCTCTGCTTCCGTTGCATCCGGCCGACCATATTTGATGTTGTACATGATGCTGTCATTAAACAGCACCGTGTCCTGCGGCACGATGCCAATGGCGGCACGCAGGGTTTTTTGTGTGACTTCGCGGATGTCTTGATTATCGATCAGTATGCGACCGCTGTTGATTTCGTAAAAGCGAAACAGCAGGCGTGACAGGGTCGATTTTCCGGCGCCGCTGTGTCCGACTACGGCGACCTTTTTGCCCGCTGGAATTGAAAAGCTAACATCATGCAGAATTTGGCGATTGGGGTTATAGCCAAAATCCACATGTTCAAAACGCACTTCCGCGTTGTCGACATTCAAAGCCTGGGCATCGGGCCTGTCTTGCACATCGGGATTGTTTTTGAGTAGGTTGAACATTTTCTCCATATCGGCGAGTGAGTGTTTTATTTCGCGATAAACAAAGCCGAGAAAATTAAGCGGCATGAATAGCTGTAAAAGATAGGCATTGATCAACACCAGGTCGCCGATTGTGAGTTCACCTTTTACAACGCCATCACT
>CALZIQ010000129.1 GCA_945787735.1 uncultured Chromatiaceae bacterium
ATTTACGCGCCTTTGAGGCCACCGATTTGTGTGGGCCGTATTGAAAACAGACATGAGGAATCTCACCTTGGCTAACTCTGCACAAGCTAGAAAACGTGCCCGTCAGGCTGAAAAAAGCCGTCAACATAATACCGGCTTGCGCTCTAAGCTGCGCACTCACATCAAGAACACTGTGAAAGCGATTGACGCTGGTAGCAAAGAAGATGCACAAGCTGCATTCACTGCCGCTGTTCCTGTCATCGACAACATGGCGCGCAAGGGCATTATCCATGCTAACAAGGCCGCCCGTCAGAAGAGCCGCTTGAATGGCCACATCAAAGCGATGGCCTAAGCGTTAAATTAAGCATCAATAAAAAACCGGCTTCTAGCCGGTTTTTTATGCCTCAGCATTAGGATTTAAGGAAGTAAGGCGGGTGTGCACAGCACACCATGATGCTCGGGAATAGTGGCAACTAATAGAAATGGTGCGCAGTGCGCACCTACACCAACACAAGATTATCCCGGTGAATCAACTCCGCTTCATCGACATAACCAAGAATGCTCTCTATCCGATCACTCGACTGCCCTTTGATCCTGCGTGATTCTTCGGCATTGTAATTCACCAGGCCACGCGCCACTTCACGACCGTCAGGCCCGATACAGGCCACCACTTCGCCGCGGCTGAAATCACCATCAACCTTAGTGACACCCACCGAAAGCAGGCTGCGACCGGATTCACGCAGCACACGCACCGCCCCTTCATCCAAAATCAAACGACCACGCAGTTGCATATGCCCGGCTAACCACTGCTTGCGCGCCACCAAAGGTTCACGGCCTGGGGTGAGCAAAGTACCGATCTCTTCAGCGGCGGCAATCTTTTGCAGCACACCCGGCTCGCGACCGGGCGCAATCAGTGTCGCCGCACCTGAGCGGGCAGCACGCTCGGCGGCGCGCACTTTGGTCAGCATGCCGCCGCGGCCCAGCGACCCCATCCCGCCACCGGCTGCCATTTTTTCTAACTCTGCATCACCGGCCTGACGCTGACGAATCATAGGGGTATCCGGATTCTGGCGTGGATCGGCCTCATACATACCGGGCTGATCAGTTAAGAGCACCACTAACTCAGCCTCGACCAAATTACCTACGAGTGCCGCCAGGGTGTCGTTGTCACCGAAACGGATTTCGTCCACCGCCACAGTGTCATTCTCGTTCACTACAGGCACAACCCCTAGATCCAGCAGGCTACGCAGAGTACTGCGAGCATTAAGATAACGACGCCGATCCGCCAGATCCTCATGAGTGAGCAGCACCTGGGCAGTATGAATGTCATATTGCTGGAAACGGGATTCATAAGCCTGCACCAAGCCCATCTGCCCCACCGCCGCCGCGGCCTGCAATTTATAGATCGCATGGGGGCGCTTGCTCCAGCCGAGGCGCTGCATGCCTTCGGCGACGGCACCAGATGAAACCAATACAATCTGGATACCGCGCTTGCGCAGATCGGCAATCTGCTCAACCCAGGCAGCGATCAGCTCATGATTAAGACCACGGCCGTCGTTGGTCACCAGCGAACTACCGACCTTGACCACCCAGCGCTTTGCTTGACCCAGTTGTTGACGAGATGTCATAGGATTTCTATTAATAAAAAACTCAAACAGTTATTGTCGCGCGTCAGTCACTACCTGTCACCGGGTGCTGCTCAAGATGTTCCATGATTTGATAAACCAGCGGTTGGGTATTGGTCTTGTTGATGGCCGCAATTTTGAATACCGGACCCTGCCAGCCCAGATCATCGATAATTTCCTGGCAGCGCTGCTCACGCTCATCTTCCGGCAAAAGATCGATCTTGTTCAACACCAACCAACGCGGCTTGCCCGCCAGATCGTCACTATACTTTTGCAACTCCTGCTCGATCAGGCGCACATTGTCGGCGGGGTTGCTCATGTCGTAGGGCATCACATCAACCAGATGCATCAACAGACGGGTACGTGACAAATGTTTGAGAAACTGGATGCCCAGCCCGGCACCTTCAGCCGCCCCCTCGATAACACCAGGCACGTCGGCAATCACAAAACTGCGTTCGTAATCGACACTCACCACTCCGAGATTAGGATAGAGCGTGGTAAAAGGGTAATCCCCAACTTTAGGACGTGCCGAGGAAACTGATCGAATAAAGGTCGACTTACCGGCATTGGGCAGCCCGAGCAGACCGACATCCGCCAGTAGTTTCAACTCCAGCCGCAGCCAACGCACGTCGCCTGGTGTACCATCCGTGGACTGGCGCGGCGCCCGATTGGTGCTGCTCTTGAAGCGGGCATTACCCAAACCGTGAAAGCCACCCTGGGCCACCAGCAGTTTCTGCTCATGCTCGACCAGGTCACCCATCTGCTCGTCTGTATCATTATCCATAATCATGGTACCAACCGGCACACGGATAAACAGGTCTTCACCACTCTTGCCGGTACAGTCGCTGCCCATGCCGTTTTGGCCACGCTTGGCACGGTAATCACGCACATGGCGAAAATCCACCAGGGTGTTGACGTTTTCATCAGCAACTAAATAAACACTGCCACCGTCGCCGCCGTCACCACCATTCGGCCCACCAAAGGGGATAAATTTTTCGCGCCGGAAACTGACACAGCCATTGCCGCCGTCACCTGCTTGAACCCGAATTGTGGCTTCATCAATAAATTTCATAAGACTTCATATTAGCAGGCTGTTTAAAAACGTCATGAGCGCGGCAAAGTCTAGGCAAAAAAGCGGCGTTTACACGAAGTAAATGAGCATTTTGAGCCGATTTTTAACAACGAATTTGCAAGCGCAATAATTTTTCAACAGCCTATTAGGCCAGATAAACAAAAGGCCCCGTCACTGACGGAGCCTTGTAAGTGCAACCCGTTTAATGCCTGATTTAGGCAGGCACTACACTGATTGTTTTGCGGTTCTTGGGGCCTTTGACTTCGAAGACCACTTCACCATCAACCTTTGAATACAGTGTGTGGTCATGACCGCAACCCACATTCACACCAGGATGGAAACGTGTACCACGCTGACGCACAATGATGCTACCCGCATTGATCGCCTGACCACCAAACACCTTTACTCCAAGGCGTTTACTTTCGGAATCGCGACCGTTACGACTACTACCACCCGCTTTCTTATGTGCCATTTCTGAATACCTCTCTAACGAGGCTGTAGGAAAACCTACAGCATAATTTGTTGGTCAAATTTCCGCCAAAAAAAGGCGCCTCTACGTGAATTCTGGGTCTGTTTACCACTGTAACTTTTATTTAAAGTGACTCTCCGCACGATTATTTTCTACAAATTATATAAGCCGAAGTTTTCCTACAGCTTGAACGCGCTGCTTAACCGGCAATACCGGTAATCTTCAGCTCAGTGTAATCCTGACGATGCCCCATCTGCTTACGCGAATGCTTACGACGACGGAACTTGATGATTTTGATCTTTTCACCACGACCGTGAGCGGTAACAGTAGCACTTACCTTGCCACCATCCACATAAGGGGCGCCGACCTTGACGTCATCGCCATTGGTGACCATCAAGACCTTATCGATCTCAACTGCGCCACCCTCTTCTACGGGCAATTTTTCAACACGAACCACGTCGCCTTCTGCCACGCGATACTGTTTGCCACCGGTTACTATGACAGCATACATGCCGTTTTCTCCAAACCTTGTCTGAGTCCCTGCCCAGCCTGAAAACCAGTGGGACAAAGACGGATAAATCCAAAAGAGGGCGAATTTTAACGCCTGTTTGGCCCGGCGTCAAACCCGCAAAATGAAATAAGCGCTTGTAAGGCCGCATTATTCGCCACTAAAATGGCCTACTTATGCAAATCATTCAAAACAAGGCCTCAACAGAAGGCTCACCTGCCACATTTGACATGCAAGCCATTATCGACCTGACCCAGGGCGATATGGCGGGCGTCGATGGTGTGATCCAGACCCGACTGCAGTCCGAGGTGGTGCTCATCAATCAGCTCGGCCACTACATTATAAATAGTGGCGGCAAGCGCTTGCGCCCGCTTTTGGTGCTGCTGACAGCCAAAGCATTTGGCTACACCGGCACCAAACACATTGATATTGCTGCAATTATAGAATTTATCCATACCGCTACCCTGCTCCACGACGATGTCGTTGACGGCTCAGAGATGCGCCGCGGCCAGCAGACCGCCAACAACATCTGGGGCAACGAAGCCAGCGTGCTGGTGGGGGATTTTCTCTATTCGCGCGCCTTTGAGATGATGGTTGAGATCAAGAACATGCGCGTGATGGAAATCCTGGCCCATGCCACCAATACCATCGCCGAGGGCGAGGTGCTACAGCTGCTTAATTGCCACGATGCCGACACCACCGAAGAACGCTATCTGGAGGTCATTCGCTCCAAGACTGCAAAACTGTTTGAGGCCGCCACCCAGCTGGGCGCCGTCATCAGCAACAGACCAGAGGCGGAAGAAACGGCCTTGGCTGCCTACGGCATGCATTTGGGCACCGCCTTTCAACTGGTTGACGATGTGCTCGATTACAGCTCGAGCTCAGAAGAGATTGGCAAGAATATCGGTGATGACCTGGCAGAAGGCAAGCCAACCTTACCCCTTATATATGCCATGCGTCATGGCAACTCGGAACAAGCTCAAGTAATCCGTAACGCTATCGAAAACGGTGGCCGTGAACAGATAGACGCAGTGATTGAGGCTGTTCATTCAACCGGCGCCATTGCATATACTGCGCAGCTGGCCCAAGATGAAGCCAAACTGGCTGTAGATACCATTACCAATATTGCACCGAACGAATATAAAGATGCACTATTGCTGCTGGCAGAATTTTCTGTCAATAGAACCTATTAACGACGGAGTGTAGCTCAGCCTGGTAGAGCACTGCCTTCGGGAGGCAGGGGCCGGAGGTTCGAATCCTCTCACTCCGACCATTCACTATCACTCTCTCAGCGCAGCCATGATACTTCGACTAATTCTCGCTTTTCTGATCATTGCCATGATCATCATTCTGTTCAAACGCCTGACCAAGAGACGTAAAAACAATTCCCAGCCTCGAAACCCAAACGACTATAAAGACACGGTCTGCTGCCATACTTGTGGTGTTCGCCTGCCAAAAAACGAGGCCATCGAACAAGCTGGCCAATTTTACTGCTGCAAAGAACACATCGAACCATAATCGACACTTCAACTCCAGGGAGCAATTCCGATATAAATAGAGCAGACTATAATTAAACTCAATTTGCTCTAAATGGATTTGATGCAAACAGAAGCCAACCACGGGCCTACAGCCCCTTTAACCGAAATAGAAAACGCGCAGCCTGGACATCAAACGTGGCGGCCGTTGCGCTTGTTCAATATTTATCGCTTAATGATTTCAGGTGCACTGTTTATCTATGCGCTCACTGGATTCGACCCCAAACAAATAGCGCATCACGACTATTTTCTATTCAGCATGGTGGCAACCACCTACCTCGCCAGCTGTATATTCAACTTCTTCACCATTCAACGCCGACGACCCGAGTTCACAGTCCAGGTTTATATCCAGGTCATCGTAGACATCATTGCCATCACTCTGTTCATGCACGCCGGCGGTGGGATACAAAGCGGTTTTGGCATGCTTATCATTGTTGCCGTTGCCGGCGGCAGTATTCTGCTAGCTGGCAGAGCAGCCTTGGTTTTTGCCGCCATTGCCACACTGCTAATCCTGGCTGAACACATTTACACTCAATTTGGCGACCCCACAATCTCTACCGACTATAGACAAGCTGGGCTGCTGGGGGCTGCATTCTTTGCTACCGCCTTGCTGGCTCACGCCCTGGCCAAACGAGTCAAGGAGAGTGAAGCCCTAGCGGCCAAACGCGGTATCGATCTTGCCAATATGGAGCAGCTCACCCAATACGTCATCCAACAGATGCAAACCGGCGT
>CALZIQ010000130.1 GCA_945787735.1 uncultured Chromatiaceae bacterium
AATTTTATTAATTACTAATAAATCAGACTTGGTGATCCCTGGCCCACCCTTGCGCGGAATCTTGTCGCCGGCGCTAACATCAATCACATAGATAGTCAGATCGGATAACTCAGGGCTGAATGTTGCACTGAGATTATCACCACCACTTTCTACAAACACTAAATCTAAATCGGGAAAGCGCTTGTTTAACTCAGATACCGCGGCCAGATTCATGGAAGCATCTTCCCTGATGGCTGTGTGCGGACAACCACCCGTTTCGACGCCGATAATTCTCTCCTCAGCTAGGGCACCATGTTGCTGCAGGAATTTTGCATCCTCCTGGGTATAGATATCATTGGTTACCACAGCCAGATTATATTTTTCGCGCATTGACTGGCACAGTGCCAGAGTCAAAGCTGTTTTGCCTGAACCCACCGGCCCGCCAACACCAACGCGTAAAGCTTGATCCTGCATTTAACTCTATCCTCTTTATGACCTGAATAATCTTGAATACTGTGTTTCATGCTTAGCACTGGCGATAGCCAGGCCCGGGCACAACACGCCAATCTCTTCATCCACACACTTCATAGCATCATCTACATATGAAGGAATTTGTGCTATTAAATGAGATAAGATTCGCTGCCCGGCAGTCTGACCCAAGGGCACAATTTTGATCGCCGCAGCCACCTGATTTTCACACCAAGCCCAAACATAACCGGACAATGTCTGATCCAACGCAATATGCCATTGCTGCGCTGCCAATGAAAACATCGCCGGGAAGTTACTCAATTCACTTTGCTGCCATGGAACGGCCTGTTCTATGTTTAGATCACTTAACAGGCGCGCCAATGCCTGCCCAAGATGCCGGTCTTCTGCCAGTATTTCAGACGACTCACGTGAGGCCAGAAGAAAACGCGACCAACGCTTAACTTCAAGCTCATCCTCTTGCCAGGCCTGATACATTCGCACCAACACGGGCAAATCCAGACGGGCAACCGAATTTTCCGCCACACCCGAAATCCAATCCTTCACCGACGCTTCATCACTGATCCAACCTGCATCCACCGCATATTCCAGTCCTTGGGAATAGGCATACGCCCCCACCGGTAAAGCAGGACTGATCAGTTGCCACAAACGTAAATGTGAGTATGTGTCATCCATCAGTGATGATGCCCATGGCCTTTATAAGCCCCCTTCTCCGGTTCAAACGGTGACAGTTCATGTATCACCTCAAGCCCCAACTGCCGCACCATTTCATCCAGCACATGATCCTGTAAATAACGCAGACACTCACTTGTTACCTGCAAAGGCACGTGACGATTACCAAGATGATAGGCTGCGCGCAGCAGCAACAATGAGTCACTGCTAACGACTTTGGAGGTTCGTTCAGCCTCGGCCTTGACTTGAATTACCTGGCCATCATCTGCCAAAAGATAATCACCACCACGCAACACAGTACCTCTTGGCAACATCAAACCCACTTCGTCTCCTGATTCAAGCCGGGCACGCAGGCGGCTCTTTTGGCGTTTTTCAAATGGCAGGCTCAACACACCATCGACTAAACCAACATCTTCGGCAAAAGCACTAATCTTGATCAAGACCTGTTCCATTAAAACAGAAAATAGCGCTGTGCCAGCGGTAACTCGGTAGCAGGCTCACAGATCAACAGCTCACCATCCGCGCGAACTTCATAGGTTTGTGAATCCACTTCCACCTTGGGTTGATAGCTGTTGAGTAGCATATGTTGTTTAGTTATATTGCGTGTGTTTTTCACACCATACACATGTTTACTCAGACCAAGTTTGTCTTTTAAACCATCCTCCACTGCTGCTTGTGAAACAAAGGAAACACAGGTGTTTGCGCGCGCCTTTCCATAAGCAGCAAACATCTGCCGGTAATGCACCGGCTGCGGTGTTGGAATAGAGGCATTGGGATCACCCATGGGCGCAGCGACGATCATGCCGCCTTTAATAATCATGGCGGGCTTGGCACCAAAAAACGCTGGTTTCCACAACACCAGGTCGGCTAGTTTACCCACTTCAACCGAACCCACTTCATCGGCAATGCCGTGAGCAATGGCCGGATTGATGGTGTATTTGGCCACATAACGGCGGGCACGGAAATTATCATGGCGCTCGTTATCTTCCGGCAAGGCACCGCGCTGTGTTTTCATCTTATGGGCGGTCTGCCAGCTACGCGTTATCACCTCGCCAACTCGACCCATGGCCTGAGAATCAGACGCGATCATGCTGAAAGCACCCAGGTCATGAAGAATATCTTCCGCGGCAATGGTCTCGCGTCGAATGCGTGATTCGGCAAAGGCCACATCCTCGGCGATGTTGGGATCAAGGTGATGACACACCATCAACATATCGAGATGTTCATCTACCGTATTTACAGTATAAGGTCGAGTTGGATTGGTGGATGAAGGCAACACATTCACCTCACCACAGGCCTTGATTATGTCTGGCGCATGACCACCACCGGCGCCTTCGGTATGATAGGTATGAATCGTGCGACCTTTGAATGCCGCCAGGGTGTCTTCAACAAACCCAGACTCGTTCAAGGTGTCTGTATGAATCGCCACTTGCACATCAAACTTTTCTGCCACTGATAAACAATTATCAATTGCCGCCGGTGTGGTACCCCAGTCCTCATGCAACTTGAGCCCCATCGCACCGGCGACCACTTGTTCTTCTAAAGGCAAAGGCAAACTGGCATTACCCTTACCGAGAAAACCAAAATTCATTGGCAACTCATCTGCCGCTTCCAACATGCGGTGAATATTCCATGGCCCCGGAGTACATGTAGTGGCATTAGTGCCCGTCGCCGGACCAGTGCCGCCCCCTATCATAGTGGTCACACCTGACATCAAGGCCTCTTCCACCTGTTGCGGACAGATAAAATGAATATGAGCATCAATACCACCGGCGGTGATGATATTACCTTCACCGGCAATGGCCTCTGTTCCCGGACCAATAATAATATCCACTCCCGATTGAATATCAGGATTACCCGCTTTGCCGATGCCAACGATACGGCCCTCTTTGATACCAATATCGGCTTTAACAATGCCCCAGTGATCTAGAATCAAGGCATTGGTGATCACGACGTCAACCACGTCAGCGGCACAACGTTGACTTTGACCCATGCCATCACGAATCACCTTGCCGCCACCAAACTTCACCTCATCGCCGTAGACGGTATAGTCCTTCTCCACTTCGATAAATAATTCGGTATCTCCCAAACGCAGCCGATCACCCACGGTTGGACCAAACATTTCAGCATAAGCTTGTCGAGTTATCTTGCTCATGCCTTATCCTCCAGTTGACCCATTACTTTGGCGTTAAAACCATAAACCTTGCGTTCACCGGCATACGCCACCAGTTCCACCTGGCGTGACTGGCCTGGCTCAAATCGCACTGCGGTACCGGCTGGAATATTCAAACGAAAACCTTTACTCGCATCACGATCAAATTTAAGCGCGCCGTTGGTCTCAAAAAAGTGATAATGCGAACCAACCTGAATCGGCCGATCGCCACTATTGGCAACGGTTAACGTTATCGTCTCACGACCGGCATTGAGTTCAATCTCACCCGCCTCAACAATCACTTCACCTGGAATCATCTTGACACCTCACACAATTGGGTTATGCACCGTGACCAGCTTGGTACCGTCAGGAAAGGTGGCTTCCACCTGCACCTCGTCAACCATCTCAGCAATGCCTTCCATAACTTCGTCACGTGTTAACAAAGTCGTGCCATAACTCATCAACTCCGCCACACTCTTACCCTCACGCGCGCCCTCTAGAATCGCTGCCGAGATAAAAGCCACCGCTTCGGGGTAATTTAGTTTCAGACCTTTGTTTTTGCGGCGCTCGGCTAACAGGCCTGCAGTAAACAACAACAACTTATCCTTTTCTCGCGGTGATAATTCCATCGTTATCTTCCTTTATGTATTCCAAATTCTGGGCACGGACGCTTGCCTGCCTATAAGTTTGGGCCGAATCAGCTGCCATGCCTGGACAAAACAGCGGCGTGCGGCTTCACCCTGATGGCCAAGAAAACGGCACACCAACACATCATCAATCAGGCTGACGCTGAACTGTCCTTGCCCTTTTTCAATTTCTATATCACGCAAGGCATGCAAGAGTGCCTCATCTGCATTCAAGGCAATCATTGTGCCCGATACGCTATAACCTGCCATCCCCCAAGAGGCAGACAACATATCAGACCCACCTTTATACTTTGCCCGCTCAATAATGATCGGTTTTTCGTCGCGCCAAATTTCGAATGCCTGCCGGCATTGACCAAGCTCATATTGTTCACCACTGGCAGGTCGGCCAAGACACACAATATCCCAACCAATAAAATTTGCATCCTCCGCCACATCCACTCGCGTCGTCATGGCAACGTGACTATCGGCAAACAGAATCGTCTCTTGCGGCAACCACTCCAAGATCGCATCACCGGCAACCGTTAAATATTGAGCCTGTGTTGCCAAGGTATCATTTGAACGATAAAACTTGCCTGAAGCAGGCGTGGTTATCAGCGCATGGGCTTGCTGATCAACAGCTGCCTTTATTTCCAGGCGGTCGCCCCCCACCACTCCGCCAGGCGGGTGTAGCAGATAGACATGGCAGACATCACCTTCAGGATAAAATGGTTTTTGTACTATCAGCGGACCGACATGTTTACGACGACTAATCACTGTGCGCTCAGCTCGCCGGGTAAATCCCAACTCAAGCTGGGCACGCCAGGATTGCTCATGCAACACAGCACTCACAACCAGCCACTCTTATACTGGATTGGTCTCATTTGAAATGACTCTTATGTTTTTAATTGCACTGAAATAAATGTAAAGCCTATGCCAGTTACAATTTGCCCAATAATTGTTCTTAAGGAGGCTCTGATTAATTCGTTTTTCGTCATTCCGGCGCATACCCAAAGAGCACAAGGGCCGGAATCTACTAAGGCATTGAATCAGCGCCACTGGATTCCGGGTCTCGACCATATGTTCCTGACAGGGTCTACCTCGCCCATCCTTGGGCTCGTACACTACGCTTCGCCCGGAATGACGAATTAATCCGAGTCTCCTTAAAAAGTTTCAAATTAGGCTAAAGCACTTAGGGGCATGCGTCAAACGACGCTTTTAACAAAGACAATTAATATAAAAGTAATTTTACTGAATGTGTGCACAAAAAATGTTCACTAAAAGTTTTTGCACCAAAACCAGACTGGCTTAGCTATCAAAAGCTTTCCAAGCTATTTTAACTTTCAAGAAACTGCCACTCGTCAAATGTCGCCGCTTGCCCATGACAAACACCCAGCTCATCAATCACATTCCACACGGTGGCCTTCTTGATTAGAAAACGCCTGCCATCTTTGGTAATTCGCACGCCGGAATAATCATCAATAAAACCTTTTTCTTGCACCTCATTCAATAGCCTGGCACGTTCTTCTCTGCTGAGTTGCTCAGCAGAATACCTTGAAGGTAAAGCAACAAATTCATCCCATGACATCGCAAACAAATCTAGCGCAGTTTGGTTGCCATAATTAAAAACAGGATCGCTCTCAGTTCCATGAGACACCAGGGCAAACGGGGAATTGTTCAGATCATCTAACAAATCAGCATGCTCGTTTGAAGCCGCTAACAAAACGCGTCCAGTTAAACGATGATAACTATCGAGCAATAACTGAACATGATTGTTCAAGTTCGTGCATTCAATCACACAATACCCATACATTCCAAGCCAGATTTATTGCATAACCTGTAAAAGTTCATGGTTGAATATAATGAATGGCTTAAGTATATATTATATTAAGAATAAAATTATAAATTTAATAAGGGTA
>CALZIQ010000131.1 GCA_945787735.1 uncultured Chromatiaceae bacterium
CGCTGTCGTCGTTTTCTCGCAGAAAATAATCCACCGGCGGCGATGCGCGCCGGACTTGCCATTGAGCGACAATTCGCGTTGTTGGAAACGGATGCAGAGATCGGCAGGCCGTTCGACGACCTGCCAGAATTTCGCGAGCTAATCATTCCATTCGGTGACGCGGGCTATGTCGCGCTCTATTACCACGATATGAGGCACGACTCGGTGTATGTACTTGCCTTCCGCCACCAAAAAGAGGCGGGCTACTAAGTCATCACCATTGGTGACGGGGCGCTGGCGCAAACAGATCCCCCGCAGGAATGTTCTAAATTTACACGCATGTTCTCGACCCTCCCGTTATTTACAGTTTTAGCCGCTATATTCGGGAATTGTGGGGACGGTGTCCCGACAATTGTCGTTCCCACCAGATCTGAAAGTGATCCGCAGGGATGTCCTATTCTTACACGATTGTTCTTCTAACCCGATTTAATGCGGAATTCACAATGCCTCATACTTATTAAAGTGTCTCTTGTATCAGCCGTAACGCACGCGGCACATCTTCTCCGATGGCAATGGCGCCTGCTTTTGTAATCGCATCATTGTGAATGATGGAGATGTGTCCACCGACAAACACAGGCACATTCAGCTTGTTAGTTAATTTTGTAAACTCGTCACGACACTTATTATAATTATCGGAAAAGCTGCCCGACAAGATCACGGCCTCACTGTTAGAACGCTCAACCACAGCAACAAGTTCATCCAGCGGTAAGTTGGGGCCTAATAAGAGGGTCCTGAAGCCTTGTGCTTGAGCCGAAAGGGCAAACATCATGATGCCAAGCTCGTGATATTCACCCGGTATACATGCGATTACGAGTTGTTTGCCCTGTATGGATTTTAGGCCATGATGCAAACGAGCCGCCAGTCGATTGCGAACATAGCCGGTAAAATAATGTTCTTCAGCAATGCTGCCTTCGCCTTCTTCCCAGCGACGGCCCAGCTCTTGCAGCGTGGGGACAACCAGGCGCTGCATGACTACATCAACAGCATATAAAGACAGTGCTTCGTTGTAAATGTTGTCGATGGCGACCTCATCAAAACGGATAATCGCAGTGATTGTAGATTGTCGATAGCGACGCCAGATATCCTGGGCTTGTTCTGTCTCGCTGTCTTGCTGGGCGTGCCTTTGCTGCAGCACAGCCTCGGCCCGGCTGATCGGAACGCCCTGGTCAAGAATCCCGACGACCTCGTTGATCAGGTTTACATCGTCTTGAGAATAGAGCCGGTGGCCAGAGGCGGTCCGATGTGGTGTAAGCAAACCGTAGCGCCGCTCCCAGGCGCGCAGCGTACCGATGTTAACGCCTGTTAAATTCGCAAGTACCCGAATCGGTAATAAACCTGCGGTCTCATCGTGTTCGTTGCTCTGTTGCTTACTCATTTGCGCATCCTTTTGAAATTAATTGAAAGCCTTGATGGCTTTTCTGTAATCTATACACGAACTGTACAGGTGTTGCTGATCTTAGCCCCCTGGCCGCGCGCAAGCAGGAGAATGATTAAAATCATCGTGAAACTAAACTAAATATATACAATAATAGTGCGTAAAACAACATATCATTGAAAAATATAGATAAAATACTTGTACTTTTGTGCAATAAAAATCCTTGACAACCTATACAAAACATCTACACTTGTTTTCAAGGCAAGCATATCAAGCCGGTAAATTTACTCTCAACCATGAGGACGAAAAGATGAACAAGAATGAATTGCACAATTTAGGCACAGGCGAACGGGTTGCACGTATGGCGGCAACGGCAGTTCTGATCGGCACCACGCTGACCTACAGCGGCGATCTAGGGTACTTAACGCTGTTACCGCTTTTGTCTATTTACACGGGCATTACTGCTTTGATTGGCTGGGATCCTATTGCCGCTGCGGTCGATAGCCTCAGTGAAGACTCGTCTGAGCAAGGTGTTCGCTTTAGAGGCGCAATCACTGCCAGCTGAGATGTAAGAGAATGACTTTAGACGTTACGACAGATAGCTCAAACAACTTTTCATTTATCCAGGAGGATAAAACCATGTACACAAACATAAGCACATCAGACAAACTCTTCAGACTCGTTGTCAGTTTAGGGCTCATCCTCAGTGTTGTAAGCGGAACTGGCCCGATTGGCGCGATGGCATACCTACCGATAATTGCGCTGTATCCCGGTTTAACCGCCGCTACAGGGTGGGATCCCGTGATCGCTTTATCAAAGCAGCTTCGCGAAAAATCTGCTGCGAAACCTCGCAACGCCCGTCACGGCCAACTGGTGACCGGATGATCGTCAAGAAGTCCCCTGATGGTGAGAGGGGAGATGGTGCGCAGAGGGTAGTTATAGGTTGTTCTGTGCACCATCTTTTAAAATCCATAATTAAAATCTTCAATACCTGAGTCAGCCACTTGTCAAACACTGGAGTCGCGAGTGGCTTTTCTTCTAGTCAGCAAACCGAAAAGTTGTTTGTGGCCTAGTTGGTTCTAAGCCCGAGCCCATCATGAGTCCATCATTAAGCCTTTGGGATCGAAATTAGTAGCGTGTGCGGATTTTCTAGCGGAGCCCCGGTTTCCGGAAAACACAACTACTGTCCGGTTGATGTGCGCACCTATCGTCAGGTGTAACGGGCGGGGGGTTAACGATTAGATCGGCAGTAACTACAGGATTAAGTCTTACAGTGTGTATTCGTGGATCGAGGCGGCTTTGTCTATTGAAAAGTCATTCTTGCCATGAATCCCGATGGTCAGGAATTGGTCGAAGCCAGATGTAGTCACTAATTTTGAAAACGCGTTTATCCTAATTTTTCTATTGAACTAGTGCTGTGTGCCCATCTCGGGCGTCTGGACCAATTACCTGTAATGGCTGCGGTGTCTAGGAAGCAGTAATTTGTTTCGCCGAATTCGAATAGGATCTCCCCAACCTTCCTTGCCATCGAATAATTCTTCATGCCTACTACATGAAACTGAATAAGCAGACAAATATCCTCTTTTGAAGGGCATCCACATCTCAAACAATATTCAGGGAAACCAGGTCAAAACCGGACATTGGCCACGCCCGGACTGGGAGGGCCAATGCCTTCAATGGATGACTGGTGGTTAGATTCGATCGAGCGGGCTCTTCACTTTATTGTAATCCGGCTTGATGTGAGTGTAGATCATGGTGGTCTCGAGATTGCGATGGCCCAAGAGGCTCTGAATGGTGCGAATGTCAGTGCCCGCCTCCAACAGGTGGCTGGCAAAGCTATGGCGTAAGGTATGGACACCCACATGTTTGTGAATCTTGGCGTCAGTCACCGCCTGCTTAAATGCACGTCTCAACGTGGAAGGCGAGCAGTGCCAGCGCGCCTTGTGGCCGGTATCACTCCAAGGTCTGACAATTGTAGAAGGAAAGACGAACTGCCATCCCAAGGTTCGAGACGCTGAGGGATATTTTTGATAAAGCGCATTCGGCATTGGCACATAGCCATTGCCTTTCAAGAGATCCGATTTATGTAACTGGGCCACCTTGACTAAATGACTTCGAACGGCGGGCATTAAACATTCGGGG
Source organism: uncultured Chromatiaceae bacterium (assembly GCA_945787735.1). Lineage (GTDB taxonomy): Bacteria > Pseudomonadota > Gammaproteobacteria > Tenderiales > Tenderiaceae > Tenderia. The sequence goes on from CALZIQ010000131.1 coordinate 3,557, forward strand.
AGCAAGGTGACGCGATCCTTGTTGCCCTTACCCGCGCGTACTGTGATGGCTCGATTGTCAAAGTCGATATCCTTGACCCGAAGCGTCACGCACTCGGTGATGCGCATGCCTGAGCCATAGATCAATTCCGCCATTAAGCGCGTCGTGCCGTGCATACGCTCAAACGTATGCCTGATTTCATCCGCAGACATCACCACCGGCACATTCTGCTTTCGTTTGACGCGGCGTAATTTGTCCAGGCCGGGAAGTTCTTGTTCCAGTACTTCTCGATAGAGGAATGCAATAGCATTGAGTGCGGCGGCCTGTGTGCTCCCCGAGACATGCCGTTTCGTCGCCAGGTGATTGAGATACGCCTCAATGTCCCGCTTATCCATGTCTTTGGGGTGGCGTTTGTTGTGGAAAAAGATCAGTTGACGAATCCAGAAGACATAGGATTTTTCGGTCTTAGGGCTGTAATGCAGGCGACGACAGGCGATTTTGACTTGATCTAACAGTTTAGGTTGAGTGCTGGAATGATGTTGACCCCATAAGTTTCGCTCCTTCAAAATGACACATGTTCTCCCTGTCACGTTTATCTGTAAAGATAAACGTGACAGGAGATTGCTAAGGTATTGATTTACTGTATGATATTGTTTTAAATTTGAAAGTAGTTACAAATGTATAACGAGACGTCAGGTCTCGTTTATACAACTGTTAGCTGCCAAAGAGGAATCGAGTGAATCTAAAAGATATGGGTGTTGTTGAGCTTTTAAAGCTCCAGGCATCAATAACAAATGAGTTGAAAGAACGAAATGTTGTTAGAACTCAAAATAACCCATTGGGTGATTATACTGAGTGGCTAGTATCAAACGCCCTTGGGCTTGAATTGGCCGCCAATTCAAAAACAGGATACGACGGAAAGACCAGTGATGGAATGAAAGTACAGATTAAAGGTAGGCGAGTCACAATAGGCAATAATTCCCGTCAACTAAGCACAATAAGAAAATATGAAGAAAATGATTTTGATGTGCTAGCAGCAGTGGTCTTTGATGAAGACTTCAAAATATTAGAGGCATTGCTAATTCCTCATGAGGTCGTAGGAGAGTATGCGAAATATAGCGCACATCAAAATGGGCACATTTTACATATTAAGGGCCCAATACTCAGTGATAGCCGGGTTAAGTGTTTCAAAGAGAAGGTAAATGCAGCTAAAAATGTATAACGAGACGTCAGGTCTCGTTTATACAACTGTTATGTGTAAAAGGAGTCAAAGTGCCTGCGTCATATAATATGTCATTTGCATGTTTGGAATGTTGCAAGTCATTCAAAAGGCAAATTGATATATCAAATGATTTTCCGAAAACCTTGCCATGTCCCGAGTGCGGAGGAGAATCGCATAATTTCGGAAGACATTTTAAAGCGCCAAAGAAAACCGATAAAAAACAATGGGCGAAGATAAAGTTTCTATTGGAGCATGGTTTTAAATTTCAAAAAATAAGAGTTGGTTCAGAGCATAATGAAACCATTCCTTATCCAGAGACTTTAGAGGAAGCAAAAGAGTTTGTGGTTAAATACAAAAAATATGCAATTAAAGATTGAAATTACACATAAAAATGTATAACGAGACGTCAGGTCTCGTTTATACAACTGTTAGGGCTAAAGCAATACTTATATGGGTGGGACCATGAAAATAGCTTTTCTGTTAATACTTGTCTTAACTTCATGCTTTAAATCTATAGCAGGAGCTTCGGATTTAGGTGGCTGGCAAAATACATACTGGGGAATGCCAATAGAGGAATTAAAATCTGAGTATGAAATAACGGAGCAGCCTAAGAAGAACGATAACGGCGTAGATGCCCTAACCTTAAAAGATTACAAGATATTTGATATTCCTTTCACTGTTACGTTTTTATTAGGAAATGGAGGTTATCTAACCGGTGTACAGTTAATGGTCATTACTTCAACTAATCTTTCTAGCGCAGAAAGCAAAATTATTCACGCGTTAACATCAAAATATGGCGAAGGGGTGGTTGAGTCTAAACAGAAAACAGAACGAAATACAACAATGCACAATGGTAAGCCAATAAGTTTTCCAGGCATATCTCTGACTAAAATAGTCTGGTCAACGCCGTCAACATTTATTACATATCAAGGTAGTGTTTCAGTGTCCGCTATGCCAACGAAAGAGTATTCAAGTTGGATTACCATTAGTTATGTGGCTAATGACGAAAGTAAGCTGTAGTGAAATTAGCCCTAACAAAGCCGTTCAACTCGGACATACCTCCGCGGTGT
>CALZIQ010000132.1 GCA_945787735.1 uncultured Chromatiaceae bacterium
ACCTTCGGATGAGCTCTCAAACACCGCGGCTGCCTGACGCAGCTCTTCTTCAGCACGTTTTTTCTCAGTGATATCAGTTAGTATTGACGAGAAGCCGATGACCTCTCCAGAGGCAGCTCGTTTATAGTCCCAATCAACCTGGACAAGAAAATTCGAACCATCCATTTTACGATTCTTGGCGCTAAAGGAGCTGGGTTTTTGTTGATGTTCTACCAGATATTTCAGATATGGTTTTAACTCCGCTCTCTCTTGTGGATCGTCAAAAAGTGTAGTGATATTTTTCCCCAGTAGTTCATTCTTTTTACACCCAAACAACACATCATGAGCCTCATTCGAAAAGAGAATGTTTCCTTCCGTATCTATCTCTTGCACACCATTGGGAATAGTCGCCAGTATTGAACTCAATTGTTTTTCACTGCTGGTCAGTTTGTCTCTCATCTCTTGTTGATAAGATTGACTAGCGATCTCACCCAAACCAAGAAAAACAACGAGTATGAATGCCAAAGGGAAGATTGCCTGAATGGTATCTGACGTCAGCTGCTCGCTGTATAAAAACGAAACCAACAAGACTGTGAAAACTGCAATTACGGGCACTAAGGCATCGAAACTGAATATCCTGCCTGAAACCTTAGGCATATGAATTAATGTGGAGACATTTGGAGAATACTGGGCTGCAAGGGCTCCCCCATATATCAAGCCAAAACCGACCAACCACATGACATCAATATTGCCTCCCACCGCATAGGTCTTGCCTAACAAACCATAGGCATAAAAACTGTCAACAAAAGCATGAACCGCAAACCCTAATGAGACCAAAAGGAGGCCACGTGGAATGCCTGCGCCGAAAAAATGCCAGAGGCAAATCAAACCATACACAAGCGTAGCCATGTACAACACCGGATAGGCAAGCACCATAGAAATATAGAGCACATCACCATTCAACTGTTTAAGTGGCTCAAGGAATACAATGAGATGCGCAATTATGATGCTGCAGACAAGAATTCCCAACTTGGCGATTTGCACCAACGTGAATGCCCTGCTATTTACCTTTGCGCGGAATACAACAAATGCGGCCATAAAGAATGCGGCAAAAGCAAGAAAGCCAAGATCTGAAAACGCCGGGAAAGGTGTGACCTCTCCCAGCACCAATTCGTAATAGTCCCAAACAACCATGCCGAGAAACCAGGCGAAACAAGCGAATGCGATCAATCTCCAAGCATGGCGTTCTGAGTTGGTAAGTTTTTTTACAAGGCTGAGACATTTAAATGCTGTGGCCAGAGCGGCGATTGTCCAGGCGATATCGGTCCACCAGCGTAAAGCAGCCCCATCGAGTAATGAGCTATAGGCAACAACGGAAAAAACAACGATAAATGCAATAATGCCGGCCGACTCAAACAGTGGTCTGGAAATAGGCAGGTCGGCAATCCATGAAAGGCGTTCGTTAATAACTACCGCTCCGATAGTACTGGTTAATTAACTTAGTCTAGGTAGGAAAATCAAAATATAAAACGCAAGAATTTAATGGATATCGCTCTATGCAAAATTACTGTTGTACAAATCAAGAATAGCGAAAATTTCCCGCTAAACACTGCCATGCTCAACTAAGCCTATGCCCGCTTCTTGAATCCGCTTGATCTGGTCGCGGGTATTAGCGGCTTCTTCAAATTCAAGATTCTGGGCATGATCATACATCTGCTGTTCTAGCTGTTTGATCTTTTTGTTAAGCTCTGCCGCTGACAGAGCTGCGTATTCCACCACTTCTTCAGCCACCTTGGCATAAGTTTTGGCATCACCATGGGCGCTGGCATAGGCGCCCTGCATCACATCGGCCACTCTGCGTTTGATACTTTGTGGCGTTATGCCGTGCTGTTTATTGTGGGCAATCTGCTTTTTTCGGCGGCGGTCGGTTTCATCCAGGGCGCGGCGCATAGAGTCGGTAATCTTGTCGGCATACAGAATAGCCTTGCCATTAAGGTTTCGGGCAGCACGGCCAATGGTCTGGATCAGTGAGCGCTCAGAACGCAGAAACCCTTCTTTGTCGGCATCAAGAATCGTCACCAACGACACCTCGGGGATATCCAGCCCTTCACGCAACAGGTTGATGCCAACAAGCACATCGAACTTCCCCAGACGCAGGTCGCGGATAATCTCGACCCGCTCAACGGTATCGATATCAGAATGGAGATAACGCACTCGCACACCATGTTCGCTCAGATAATCGGTCAAGTCTTCCGCCATGCGTTTGGTCAGGGTGGTGACCAGCACCCGCTCCCCAACTGCAGCCCTTTTATTGGCTTCTGACAACAGATCATCCACCTGGGTACCTACCGGACGAATCTCGACCTCTGGGTCAATCAGGCCAGTCGGACGCACCACCATCTCGACCACCTTGTCGCCATGTTCCTTTTCGTACGCCCCAGGCGTGGCAGAAACGTAGATCGACTGCGGCACAATGCGTTCAAACTCTTCGAATTTCATCGGCCGGTTGTCCAAGGCCGATGGCAGGCGGAAGCCATATTCGACCAGGTTCATCTTACGCGAGCGGTCACCCTTATACATGCCGCCAATCTGCGGAATCGTAACATGGCTTTCATCCACCACCACGATGGCGTCGTCGGGCAAGTAATCGAACAGCGTCGGTGGTGGTTCACCTGCCTGACGGCCTGAGAGATAACGGGAATAATTTTCTATGCCAGAGCAATATCCCAACTCCTGGATCATCTCGATATCAAATAGGGTGCGCTGTTCCAGGCGCTGTGCCTCGACCAGTTTGTTGTTGTCACGTAGCTGTTCCAGCCGTTCTTTCAACTCGACCTTGATCAGCTCGATAGCGTCGAGCAAAGTCTGGCGACCGGTGACGTAGTGACTCTTCGGGTAAATAGTCAGGCGCGGCACGCGGCGCAATACTTCGCCGGTAAGTGGATCGAAATAGGCAAGTGACTCGATTTCGTCATCAAACAGCTCGACCCTGACTGCCTCACGGTCAGACTCGGCCGGATAAATGTCGATCACCTCTCCCCTCACCCGATAGGTGGCGCGTGACAGCTCTACATCATTGCGAGTGTATTGCAGCTCAGCCAAACGACGCAGAATGGCACGCTGGTCCACCGTCTCGCCGCGCACCATGTGCAAGATCATGCTCATGTAGGAACGCGGATCACCCAGGCCGTAAATCGATGAAACCGATGCGACGATAATGGTGTCCTTGCGCTCTAGAATAGCCTTGGTGGCAGACAGGCGCATCTGCTCGATGTGCTCGTTGATGGAGGCGTCCTTTTCGATGAAGGTGTCAGACGAAGGCACATAAGCCTCGGGCTGGTAATAGTCGTAATACGACACGAAATACTCTACCGAATTACTCGGAAAGAACTCCTTCATCTCACCGTAAAGTTGCGCCGCCAGGGTTTTGTTGGGCGCCAGGATAATGGCTGGGCGCTGCACCTGCTGGATTACATTGGCGATGCTGAATGTCTTGCCCGACCCCGTCACCCCCAGCAGCACTTGATGCATCAAACCATCATTCAGCCCCTCTACCATTTCCTGAATGGCAGTCGGCTGGTCACCTGAAGGCTCGAATGGTGAATTAATTGTAAAAGGCTTGGTCATGGGGATTCTGCAATTGCGTTTAATCGAGTAATATTAACATTTAGGCAACCATGCAGCATTTCCGAGGCGCTGATGAGCATAAACTTCCGACTTTCCGACCGGGTCCAAAATATCAAACCATCACCAACCCTGGCGATCACGGCCAGAGCCAAAGAGCTGCGCGCCACAGGCAAGGACATTATTGGGCTCGGCGCCGGCGAACCGGATTTTGATACGCCGGAACACATCAAAAACGCGGCCATCAAAGCGATCAATGAGGGCTTCACCAAATACACCGCTGTTGATGGCACGCCTGAGCTCAAGCAGGCGGTGATCGCCAAATTCAAGCGTGACAATGGCTTTGATTACCACCCTGACCAGATTTTGGTATCGTGCGGCGGCAAACAGAGTTTTTTCAACCTGGCCCAGGCCATGCTCAATCCTGGCGACGAGGTCATCATCCCGGCGCCCTACTGGGTCTCTTACCCTGACATGGTGATTCTGGCCGGTGCTACGCCGGTGATTATCGAGGCCGGCATCGAACAGGGGTTTAAGATCACACCTGATCAACTTGAAGATGCCATCACCGATGACACCCGACTCTTTGTCATCAACAGCCCATCCAACCCAACGGGCGTTGCTTATAGCAAGGCCGAGCTGGAAGCGCTGGGTGACGTACTGCGACGCTATCCGCAAGTTGTCATCGCCACCGACGACATGTACGAACATATTCTCTGGACAGAAGAACCCTTTAGCAACATTCTCAATGCCTGCCCGGATCTTTATGACCGCATCATTGTGCTCAACGGCGTTTCCAAGGCCTACTCCATGACCGGCTGGCGCATTGGCTATGCCGGCGGCCCCAAGCCGCTGATCCAGGCGATGAAAAAAATCCAGTCGCAAAGCACCTCTAACCCAACCTCAATTTCACAGGTTGCAGCGCAAGCGGCACTAGAGGGTGACCAGTCCTGCATCGGCACCATGTTAAAAGCATTCAAGGAGCGGCATGACTTTGTGGTAAAAGAGTTCAACACCATTCACGGCGTTAAGTGCATTGAATCGCAAGGCACCTTTTATGCCTTTCCGTCCATGCATGGCGTGATCAACAGCCACACTGAGGCCAAGGATGATGTCGCTCTGGCCGAGTTTCTTCTGAATGAGGCCGAAGTTGCCTTGGTGCCCGGCTCCGCCTTTGGCGCCCCAGGCTATATGCGACTATCATATGCAACCAGTCTCGAAACCCTAGCCGAGGCGCTCACACGCATCAAAAAAGTATTAGGGACTGCCTGATTATTTTTATGTGTGCAGTTCAAGGGAGCGAAAGATCATCATGCATAAACTAATGATTCCAAAAGCAATCAAACACGCCGGTTTTACCCTGATTGAACTAATCGTAGTAATGACTGTGGCGGCCATTATTCTTGCAGTTGCCACGCCTTCTTTCATGAATATCATTGCCGATAATCGTGTTTCCACAGCGGCAACTGAGGTGGTCACAGTCCTTAACCTGGGCAAGAGTGAAGCGGTGCGTACCGGACAAACAATCGTTTTATGTAAACGGGCCGCCAGTGACACCCAATGTGCCATGGATACTTCAATTGACTGGAGTAACGGATGGTTGCTGTTTGTTGACAGCGATGGCAGTAATCAACAAAACGATGGTGAGCGAATCATTCGTGTCGAATCACTCACAGAAACCAGCCTCGATATAGCCTATGACAGCAGCACAGCCAGTAATAGGATGATAAATTTCAATCCGAATGGTCGGATCGCCCCAAATGGACGTTTCTGTTTCCGTAATCAGCATGACGATAGCAGAAGTCGTGCTGTTGTAATTAGCCAGACCGGCCGCGTCCATACCGAAACTCAAGCCTATAGCTGCACCTAACACCGTTGAAAAACAAAAAAGGGGCCAACCGGCCCCTTTTTTTATCGGTAAAAGCGAAGGCTTAGCCTTCAGCTATTGCCTTTATACTCAGACGAATACGGCCCTGCTTATCCACTTCAAGCACTTTGACCTTAACCGTTTCACCTTCAGACAGTTTGTCAGCTACATTCTCAACACGCTCATTTGAGATTTGTGAGATATGCACCAGACCATCTTTGCCTGGCAGAATGGTGACAAAGGCACCGAAGTCCATCAGCTTGGCAACTTTACCGTCGTAGATCTTGC
>CALZIQ010000133.1 GCA_945787735.1 uncultured Chromatiaceae bacterium
TATTTTCCAGGGTTTGAATTTTTTTCTGCAAGGGCTGAAGCTGTTTTCGTCTTTCGGCCTCCTGCTGTCGTTTCAGCTTTTTAGACTGGGCTGAATTGATTTTTATGTCGGCGTTATCACCGCGGTCATTTTCCAAACGTTTACTTAGCCGTTGACGATAATCCTCCAAATCACCTTCAAATTCCTGCACCTTTCCATCGGCCACCAGCAAAAAATCATCACAGGCACTGCGCAGCATGTGGCGGTCATGAGAAACGATCACCATGGCACCTTCATAATCTTGCAAGGCCATGCTCAGAGCATGACGCATTTCGATATCAAGATGATTAGTCGGTTCATCAAGCAACAACAGATTGGGACGTTGCCAAGCCAGCATCGCCAGCACCAGCCTTGCCTTTTCTCCACCGGAAAATATCTCAACAGCTTCATCCACTCGCTCGCCGACAAAACCAAAACCACCGAGATAATTACGCAAGGTTTGTTCACTCTCTTTCGGTGCCAATCGTTGCATATGCTGAAATGGTGTTTCATCCATTGATAGCTGTTCAAGCTGATGCTGGGCAAAATAGCCAATGCGCAGATCCTTAGCCGTGATCTGTTCACCACCAAGTGGAATGAGTTCACCGGCCAACAATTTGATCAGTGTAGATTTGCCGGCACCATTGGCCCCTAGCAGCCCTATCCTATCACCGGGGGAGATGCTCAAACCGATTTCATTTAACAAGGCTTTGTCGCTGTAGCCAACAGAGAGCTTTTCAAATCTCAGCAAAGGGCGTGGCAACTTTTCCGGCTGGCGGAAGGAAAATCCAAACGGTGAATCCACATGTGCCTGGGCAATCACTTCCATCTTGGCCAAGGTTTTCAGACGGCTCTGTGCCTGTTTGGCCTTGGTCGCCTGTGCCCGAAAACGATCAACAAAACTGCGCACATGGGCGATCTCGCGCTGTTGTTTTTCAAAAGCGGCCTGTTGTTGTTTGAGCTGCTCGGCGCGATAGCGCTCATAATCAGTATAGTTGCCGCTGTAGAGCTTGATGCTCTGGTGTTCGATGTGGGCAATATAATTAACCACGGTGTCGAGAAAATCACGGTCATGCGAAATCAATAACAAGGTGCCGGCATAACTGCTCAGCCAGTCCTGCAGCCAGATGACAGCATCCAGATCCAGGTGATTGGTGGGCTCATCAAGCAGCAATAGATCTGATCTGCACATCAGCGCCTGGGCCAGATTCAGGCGCATGCGCCAGCCACCGGAGAACTGACTCACCGGGCTCGCTTCCTGTTCCGTCACAAACCCAAGCCCCTGCATCAGACGCGCAGCGCGGGCACGGGCACTGTAACCGTCAATAGCATCAAACATGCTGTGCAGCTGACCCAGGCGATTGCCGTCATTGTCCACCTCGGCCTGTGCAATATCCGCCTCAACACGGCGCAGCTCGTGGTCGCCATCCATCACATAGTCGATAGCAGAGCGGTCAAGCGCCAGGGTCTCTTGCGCCACATGGGCGATCACAAGATTGGGCGGTTGGGTGAAATCCCCCTGATCGGTGTGCAGTTCACCTTTGATCAGGGCAAACAGGCTTGACTTGCCCGTACCGTTGGCCCCAGTTATGCCAACATGCTGGCCCTGGTGAATGATCATGTTGACCTGTTCGAACAACAGGCGCGGGCCACGACGTAGTGCAACTTCAGTAAAATTCAGCATGGGCGAAGTGTATCAGCCCGACAATCGCGCTACCATAAGAGTGCTGCATTGAGGACTGTCTAGTTGCGTCATTCTGGCGCATGCCAGAATCCGGTAACTTTCTAGCTGCACTAGACCCCGGCCTACGCTGGGATGACGAAGCCATACTCTGCCAAGCTTTCAGTGATTTAACGAGGGTAAAACTATGAAATATGTCGGTGCCCATGTCAGTGCTTCTGGTGGTGTGGATAACGCACCTCTGAATGCCCAAGCCATCAATGCACGGGCCTTCGCCCTATTCACCAAGAACCAGCGCCAATGGGTGGCAAAACCACTCAGCGAAAAAAATATCACAGCTTTTAAGGCCAACCTAGACAAAGCAGGTATCAAAGCCGAACATGTTTTGCCACATGACAGTTACCTAATCAACCTGGGCCACCCGGAAAAAGAGCCGCTGGAAAAATCCCGCAATGCTTTTCTTGATGAGATGCAACGCTGCCAACAGCTAGGTCTGAGGCTACTCAATTTTCACCCCGGCTCACATCTGAACAAGATCAGCGAAGATGAAAGCCTGGATATCGTGGCAGAGTCCATCAACATCGCCCTGGATCAAACTGATAGTGTTATTGCAGTGATCGAAAACACGGCTGGTCAGGGCACAAATCTCGGTTATACATTTGAACATCTGGCCCACATCATCAACAAAGTGGACGATAAAAGCCGTGTCGGAGTCTGCCTAGACACTTGCCATAGCTTCACCGCTGGCTATGACCTTCGTACAGCAGAGGCTTGTGAAGAAACGTTTACTAAGTTCGAACAGATTGTTGGTTTTAACTATCTGCGCGGTATGCACCTGAATGATTCAAAACCAGACCTGGGCGCGCGCGTGGATCGCCATGAAAGTATCGGCAAAGGAAAAATCGGCCTGGAATGTTTTCACTACATCATGAATGATGCACGTTTTGATGACATCCCCATGGTTTTGGAAACAATCAATCCTGACATATGGGACAAAGAAATCGCCCTGCTCTATAGCATGGTGGACGGCTAGCTGTTAAAAATATGCTTCGTCAAAAAGACGAGCCAGGCTGACTCAAAAACTCAATCTCATCTGGCGTTGACACACGCCCAAGAATGGCGTTTCTGTGTGGATAACGGCCAAAGCGATCAATAATCGCTTTGTGTTTCAGTTCGAAGTCATAGTTACCTTCCATGCCGGGGCCATTGAAAAGCTCAACTGCGCGCTGGTGAATTAACTTTGACTCGCTATGCATGAATGGCATATATAGAAATGCTTTCTGAACCGGGGTCAGCTCACTGTCTGCGCCTGACACAATTGCCTCTTGTGCCAATACCAATGCCAGACTGTCACTAGCAAAAGACTCCGGCTGATCACGAAACATATTGCGCGAAAACTGATCCAGCACAAGGATTTCGGCCAGTCGCCCCAGGGTATCTTTACGCCAGTCAAACAGCTCACACAAAACCGCTTGCTGATGAATTTCAGCAAAGCGATTAATAATTAACTGATCAAACTCAAGATCCTTAACCCACCACTGCTTACTGTCAATTTCGTTAAACCAGAAGTCTATGACCGCATTAAAATCCATCTTTCCATCCAGAATTAATAAACTGATGATAATTATGCAAGCCCGCGCACTAGATTGAAACAGTAAGATAAGTCTGTTTATGCGGCTTTTACAGGGTTCTGTTGTTCCAGCTTTTTCAGTAACCCAGTTGCGTGGCTTCTAGACTGAATCAGTGCACTCATTAACACATCTACATCAGACCTGACTGCCTTGCCATCCTCACTATTCAATTTATCGGCATGATCCAGTGCGGATAGCTCGGCACTCTTGCGTGCGATCTGGCTAAGCAATTGCACAGTTGATGCGTGATATTGATAGATATCATTACTGCAACCCAGCTCATCAAACAGCCCCAACCATTCCGGGTTGCTATGATAGGTTGAACTCGACAGTTCTAATTCCTTAATCGTGGCGGGCAAAAGCCTGCCTGTTTCCTGCCATTCTCTGAGCAATCGGCCATACAGATAGATTGCCTGGTTCAGATCACAACATACTCCATCTATCAACAGAGACCGGGATTGACTGATTCGAATCCTCTCACGTCTTGAATCGATCAACAAACCCGCTCCGGCTGTCAAAACGCCACCAATTATCGCCACTATTGAGCCTTCCACAATAACCCCTCTTCTACCACAAAATAACAAGATCGGCCTTAGCCATGAGGCTAGTTCATCGACCAATCTGGGTGGTTGTTTAGCAGAATTGTTGGTTTTTGAAAAAAAGTACCCTGTAAACTGACTATTCTTGAGGATTAAACCAATTCAGGCGCTCATGCAGCTGAACCACTTCCCCTATGATCAACAGAGTCGGGGCATGCACTTCATGTTGGGCCACCAGTGCATTCAGGGTGCTGAGCGTGCCGGTAAACACACGTTGTGAGGGGGTGGTACCCTGCTGCACCAGGGCAGCAGGCATGTCCGGCGACACACCCTGCTCGATCAGTTTGCTGCAGATGATATCCAAACCCGCCAAGCCCATGTAAACCACCACGGTCTGACGCGGCTGGGCCAGGGTTTGCCATTGCAAGTCCACCGTGCCGTCCTTTAACTGACCGGTAACGAAGATCACCGACTGGGCATAGTCACGATGAGTCAACGGAATGCCGGCATAGCTGGCGCAACCGGCAGCAGCTGTCACACCCGGCACCACCTGAAAGGGAATGCCCTCGTCCGCTAGCCCTGCAATCTCTTCACCGCCGCGGCCGAAGATGAATGGATCACCGCCCTTAAGCCGTAACACGCGCTTGCCCTGCTTAGCCAGATCGATCAGCTGATGGTTGATTTCTTCCTGGCGCACGGCATGAAAGGAACGCTTCTTGCCGACATAGATCTGCTCCGCCTCACGCCTGACCAGATCGAGAATCTTGGGTGACACCAGACGATCGTAGAGCACCACATCGGCTTGCTGCATTAGGCGCAAAGCACGAAACGTGAGCAAGTCTGGATCGCCGGGGCCGGCACCGACCAGATAAACTTCACCTTCAGACAACTCACGACTATCGGCTTGGTCAATCGCTGCTTGCAAGGCTTGTTCGGCCTGCTGATCTTTATTGGCATAGACCAACTCAGCCACCTGTCCTTGGATCACGTTCTCCCAGAAGCGACGCCGTTGAGTCATAGTTTTAAAACGCTGTTTCACAGGATCGCGAAAACGGCGTGTCAGTTCAGCCAGACGACCATAAGAGGCTGGTATCATGGTTTCCAAGCGGGCACGCAACAAGCGACCAAGCGTTGGTGAAGCCCCACCAGTTGAAACCGCAACCATCACCGGCGAGCGATCGACAATTGATGGCAAAATAAAAGTACATAGCTCTGGCGCATCCGCCACGTTCACCAGCACACCATACTGCTGGGCATCTTCAGAGACCTGCCGGTTGACGGCCATATTGTTGGTCGCTGCAATTGCCAAGGCACACTCAGTCAGTTGGCTGTTGTTATAAACGGCTTTGACAAAATCAATCTTGCCATCAGCATTTAAAGCGCTAACCGCATCAGACATATCAGGTGCAACAACAGATACCCTCGCACCGGCCCGCAACAACAAACTCACCTTGCGCGCGGCAACATCACCGGCACCGACCACCAATACCTTGCGGCCTTTGAGGTCGACAAAAATCGGTAAATAGTCCACGCCTGATTAAGCCTTGCTGAGGGTAGTCAGACCGCCCATGTATGGCTGCAACACCTCAGGCACTTCAACACTGCCGTCGGCCTGCTGATAGTTCTCCAGAATTGCGACTAGGGTACGACCCACAGCCAGACCTGAGCCATTCAGAGTATGGACCAGCTCGGGCTTGCCGGTTTCAGGATTACGCCAGCGCGCCTGCAAACGGCGGGCCTGGAAGTCTTCGAAGTTAGAACAGGAAGATATCTCGCGATAGGTATTCTGCGC
>CALZIQ010000134.1 GCA_945787735.1 uncultured Chromatiaceae bacterium
TGTTGCATTGCTAAGGGTAATCTGGCCTAGCTCCATGCCGAGCCAGGGGAAGAGGGACAGGCCGATGTCGCCATCAATCGCCAGCTGGCGCCCGGTTGCATCCTCGACGGCTTGGCTGATTTGAGGCTTGTATTCATTGGGATCGAAAAACAGAATGATCGAAATCAGCGCAGCGGCAATTAGAATAATGATGCCGCCAAGTAGAACGCCTATTATCTTTAAGGGTTTAGCCATGTCGAGTGTCCTTGATCTCTTCAAACCACATGGTAAAACTTATTGGACTAAACTCAAGCGTTTGATGCTAATTCGAACTGATCAAAATTGAGGGGAGAGCATGTCCGAAAGCACTAGCGAAGCGATTGTAATCAAATGTAATGAATCAGCCGCCAGCGTGGCTGAGCTTCACAGCCGCACTTTCAGTAATGGCGAGCGCATGGTGCGGGCAGGCAAGATTTTGGCGATTTGCTGGGGCTTGGCGCTGATCACGTTATTTATACCAATTGCCCATTTTTTTCTGGTGCCGACGTTTCTTATCGCCGGGCCGGTGATGGCGTTCATGAAATACAAGGTGGAAACCGTGCTGGAAGAGGCCCATGGGGTATGCCCGGAATGCAGTGAAAGCGTCGATATTGAACTTGATCCTGGTGACAAACTGCCGAAACGTACCTATTGTCCAGCCTGTAACAAGCCCCTGCAATTGATGTATCATGATGGGCCTTCTCAATCGTAACGTTCGAACAGGTTAGTATTATGCGCTTGGCAATGGCTTTTATGGTGTTGGGTATTATGCTAGTGGCAGGCACGGCAACCGTGATGTTAATGCTTTATATGCTGGGTTTTATCGGTCAGTAAGGCCGTCAAGGCTGCTCCTGTCAGCTGCAAAGGAGTGGAGCGGGTGATGGGAATCGAACCCACGTTAGAAGCTTGGGAAGCTCCTGTTCTACCATTGAACTACACCCGCTCGGCAGGTTTCATTCTAACCGAACTGAAATGATTCCGGCACTATCATAACGGTACCGGAATCAGAATGATTATTGAAGGATGATGGTATTGGTAAATGCGCGGCGCCAAGTGGTGCCGTCGGTGCTCTTCCAGACATCGCTAAGCTTGTTGCCATTATCGTCTTCACCGCCGACCAGATACATAACACCATCATGCACAATAACGCGGTGAGAGTGTCTGGCAGAGAAATCGCTCGTTAGCTGTTGCAATTGCCAGCCGGAACCATCGACGTATTTATAGATGTCATTCAGCGCATTGTTGCTATTGTCTTTGCCGCCAATCATCCATATTTCGTTGTTGAAGACGACCACTTGATGCAGTGATCGGGCTGGGAAGGGGGTGCTGCTGGTGACAGTATCCTGAGTCCATATTTCGCCGTCGTCAGAATACCAG
Organism: uncultured Chromatiaceae bacterium; assembly: GCA_945787735.1. Classification (GTDB taxonomy): domain Bacteria; phylum Pseudomonadota; class Gammaproteobacteria; order Tenderiales; family Tenderiaceae; genus Tenderia. The sequence continues at coordinate 1,396 of CALZIQ010000134.1, forward strand.
GCGTCATTCACCGGGGAGTTGCCAACAATGCCGCCGATGACCCAGAGCTTGTTGTTATATACCACGGCTTGGTGTTCCCGGCGGTTAAAGTAGGCTGTGTTGGTACCGTGGTTCGCGCCGCTGCGCAACGTCCAGAACACGCCGTCGCTGCTTGACCAGTTATCGTCTGAGTTGCCGGCACCTAAATTGCCTCCCAACACCCACATTTCGTTGTTAAAGACCAGCATCTGGTGGCCGAAGCGGGCAGGGAAGCCGGCGTTGTTGTTTGCTTGTACCCATTCCGTACCATTTTCGGATGACCAGATGTCATTTCTCAGGCCGCCACTGCCTTGGCCGGCACTTAGCCAGAGCTTATTATTAAAGACAGTGACTTGATGTCCGCTGCGTTCTACGAAGCTGGCAGCGCTGTTAGATTCGCTCCACTCGATGCCGTCACTGGATGACCAGACATCATTTTTGACAGCGTTATCATCACCTCCAACGGCCCAGAGTTTGTTATTGAAAGACTCTAGAGTGAGCAGCTTGCGTGGTGTAAATCCGGCGCCGTGGTTTTCAATTGTCCAGCTGGTGCCATCGGTGCTCGACCAGATGTCGTTGGTGCCAGTAACCCCATCGCCGATTCCGCCCACCAGCCAGAGTTTATTGTTGAAGACAATGACCTGATGGCCGAATCGGTCTGAAAAATCTGCCGCTGCGGTTTCCCTAACCCAGTCGCTCCCATCAAAAGACCAGATATCGCTAAGAGACTGGCTTCCGGAAGCACGACCACCGATGAGCCAGAGTTTGTTATTGAACGCGACCAGGGCATGGTCGGTGCGTGCGTCAAAGGGAGCGGCCGCAGTCTCCTCAGTCCAGGTCGTGCCATCAAATGACCAAACATCGTTCAGGTATGTGCCGTCATATCCACCAATGAGCCAGAGCTTCTCGTTGAATACTGCCGTGCGATGGCCATAACGAGCGGTAAAGCCTCCATCGGCAGCCTTGGTCCAAGAGGAGCCAGAGCTGGTGTTGGAATACCAGACATCATTTAGCAAGGTTGAGTTTGCTACTTGTTCTCTGCCTCCAATCACCCAAAGTTTGTCTTGAAACTCGACGGCCTGATGGTAGATGCGATCTGTGAAGCATGGGCTGCAGAGCGTATTCCATGTGGTGCCGTTGTCCGAACTGTAAACGTCCTTGCTTGCGCCAGAACTGCTATTGGCGCCGCCGATGACCCACAGCTTGTTCAGAAAACTAACCAGTTGATGTCCCTGTTTATTTGCGCTGAAAGCGTTTGTAGTTGCTGCCGCCCAGGTTTCGCCGTCGCTGGAGCTCCACACATCCTTAAAACCAGTGCTGCTGCTGGTGCCGCCGGCAACGAGCCACAACTTGCTGTCAAAAACAGCCAGTTGATGATCATAGCGCGCGCTGAATCTGTTGAGTGAGATAGTAGTAGCACTGCTTTCGCTCTGGCTCTTTGTTAGCCAGTAGTAACTTGTGCTTGTGAGTGTGGCAGTGCTCTCGGTGAAGGTAGTGCCGTTGAGGTTTTGTGAGCCAGAGCAACCACTCAGCGTTAGTGGATTACAGTCATCGTCAGTCGAGCTAACAAAGGTGTAGCCTGAAGTGGTGGTGGGCAAAATGACCTCAGTATTAGTAGGACCGATCCATGTTTTAAGTGGCACCTGACTATCGACCACCAAAGCATAGCTCGCCGTGCCGGAGTCGAACGCGCCAGCGGCAGCAGCAGTTGCGGTGATGGTGGTTGTGCCGGTGCTGACAATCGTTACTATGCCGCTCGCATCAACGGTGGCGACAGCGTTATCACTGTTAGTATAGGTAATCGTGCCGCCCGAATCACTGCTGGCCGCATTAGCAAAGCTGTCGTCGTATTTATAGATAGTGACAGGTCCGGCATCGGAAAATGATATGGTAGGTGCGGTTCCACCACCACCCCCGCCGCCTCCACCCCCGCCTCCACCGCAGCCAGCCACGGTAAACAGCAGTGATATCAGATAGATCAGGTTAACAAAACGGCTTGAATTCTTCATGTGTCTCTCTCGGGAGTCATTCTATGCAACGCTGCTTTAGGATATCGGTAGGCGAGATCTGTTTCTAAATCACTTCTGTCTGATATGCAGGAATTGATTCCAGAAATCGCTCGGGCGGGTTCGGTAATGACCTGAAAATGCTGGGTTTTTAGTGTCATGCAAAATAAACATTCCATTGTTGTATTAGCAATTCCTAACCAAGATACTATCTGACCATCCGGTTGTAGGCAAATCCGTGACCTGATCATGCTTGTATTGATGTTCTATTGTAGAATCGGTCCCTGAATCGAGAACTTAAGCAGGATCTTATGGAAATTATTGTTAATGGAGAGCCGCGCCAAGTAGCTGAGCAATACACTATCGCCCAGTTGATTACGGACCTGGAGCTGACTGGCCGCCGCCTGGCGGTAGAAGTTAACCTGGAAATCGCGCCGCGCAGCAGTCATGAATCCCATCTGCTGCAGCCAGGCGACCGGATCGAGATTGTGCATGCCATTGGTGGTGGTTAGGGCATCGCCTTTCAACACGTTATAATCACGTGCTGTCGTTTTTACCCCTGCAAACAGGAATCATTATGTCGGATACAGCTCAAACGGCTGGTAATGACCCGTTGGTCATTGCCGGTGTTGAATATCACTCCCGCCTGCTGGTGGGTTCGGGCAAATACAAGGATCTGGAAGAGACCCGTCTGGCTACCGAGGCGTCGGGTGCCGAGATCATCACCGTGGCGGTGCGCCGCACCAACATTGGCCAAAATGCCGACGAGCCCAATCTGCTCGATGTGGTGCCGATGGATAAATACACTATCCTGCCCAATACCGCTGGCTGCTACAGCGCTGACGATGCGGTGCGTACCTGTCGCTTGGCGCGTGAGCTGCTCGACGGTTACGACCTGGTCAAGCTTGAAGTGCTGGCTGACGAGAAAACCCTGTTCCCCAATGTCATCGAAACATTGAAAGCGGCTGAGACGCTGATCAATGATGGATTTAAAGTAATGGTCTACACCACTGATGACTTAACAATCGCTAAGCAGTTGGAAGCGATGGGCTGTGTTGCTGTCATGCCATTGGGCGCACCGATCGGTTCCGGTCTGGGTATCCAGAATCCATACAATATTCGTTTCATCGTCGAAGAGCTCAAGGTGCCCGTGCTGGTAGATGCGGGTGTCGGGACTGCTTCCGATGCCGCGGTGGCCATGGAGTTGGGTTGCGACGGCGTGTTGATGAATACGGCTATCGCCGCGGCACAAAATCCGGTATTGATGGCCTCTGCCATGAAAAAAGCGGTGGAGGCAGGGCGTCAGGCCTATCTGGCCGGGCGTATGCCGCGGAAACGTTATGCCAGCGCATCATCTCCCATTGAAGGTACATTCTTTTAATAATTCGTATCGCCTGTAAAGCAGCGCAATGGCAATCAGCCATGGGACAGCGTTGCGATTGTAGCTTTTATGACAGAACCTGAAATACAACATCGTCGCATCCGCAGCTTTGTCCGCCGTCAGGGTCGTATGACTGAGCGGCAGGAACGGGCGCTAGAGCAACTTTGGCCCGACTATGGATTGGAGCCTGCAGACGAGCTGCTTGACTTAGCTACGGTGTTTGGTCGCTCGGCCCCTCGAGTGTTGGAGATTGGTTTCGGCATGGGTGACGCCCTGGCCGAGATGGCGCAGGCCCAGCCTGAGAATGATTATCTTGGTATCGAAGTGCATCGGCCGGGTGTCGGACGGTTGCTGGCGAACCTGGAAGAACAGGGCTCAGGTAATGTGCGTGTTTTTTGTCACGATGCCATCGAGATTTTGCAAAAACAAATACCGGATCAATCTCTCGACCGAGTGCTGTTGTTCTTTCCTGACCCCTGGCACAAAAAGCGTCATAACAAACGCCGCATAGTGCAGCTGCCATTTGTCGAACTGATCCGCGCTAAGCTCAAG
>CALZIQ010000135.1 GCA_945787735.1 uncultured Chromatiaceae bacterium
AGCTCCATCCCACCCTTCTTAATCCTTACAGGCTCACCAATCAACTCACGCACCTCAGCATAGTTGTAGCCCACTTTTAGACGGTTCCAGTTTGATTGGTCATCACTATGCCCTGGGTTAACCGGCGCAGTGGCCTGTTCGACCATTTGTTTAAGCTCAGGGGATTCAAGTGTATTGAGACGCTGCTCGAGCTGATTGACACGCTTAGTTAACACTTCAAGCTGCTCTCTCAGAGAAGACTCAGCGTCAGCGTATGCCTGTGGCATACAAAATGCGGCGACAGCCATTAACACAAGACAACGATTCATCAAGCCCATTTCTATTTCTCTCCCATATATACCTTAATAATAGTGCCTTTATAGCCGACTTATGAGCTGGTCGAGTAAAAAAGCCGTACCTCATTATTATTGCTGTTAAATCAGTTGATTAGAATATCATCCAAAATTTGATTTATCTGCCCGGCTCTCTGACGCCAGACCCGTTCAAAACAGTCTTAAAGTCTACTCTGATACAACCGTAACACTCCTATATAGGCCGATTTGTTTTTTCGTTGAGCACAGAATTTAATAAACAACCTCGAAGTGAAAGACCCACAACCTCAATCCCGGCTTCAATTTAGCACACGCTATCATGTGCTATTGCTAATCTTTATTACCGTACTGCCAGTATTGGTCTTGATCCTCTATAACGATCTCGAGGATCGACTTGACGCACGCAAGCTTGGGCGTAACCAAGCCATGGAGGTTTTGCGCTCTATTGACCTCAAGCAGAAAAACATCCTGGAAAGTGCTGACCAGGTTCTAACAGCCGTGGGGCAATTATCTGAAATTCAACGTTTCGATAATGCTGCCTGCTCCTCGTTGCTTGGTTCAATGCTGAACCAATACACTCAATATGTCTCATTGAGCGCTTTCAAACCCAACGGACAGGTGATTTGTAGCGCACCGCTTAATGAATCTACCTACAACATTGCAGACCAACCATATTTTCAAAACGCACTCCGCAGCAAAGAAATCACCAACAGCAACTACAGCCTGGATCCTCTATTGGGAAAACCAGTGCTTTTTATCATCAAACCTATTTTGAAACCCGATAATAATCTGCACTCACTGGTCACAGCTGGCATTGATTTGAGTTGGCTTAAACAACAGATTTTGCAGCTACCGCTTTATGACCAGTCTGTGCTGACGATTTTCGATTCGGACGGCACCATTCTAATGCAACATCCGTCACAACAAGAAATCAAGATTGGTGACAGCTATAGAGAAACCGAAGTAGTACAAACCGCTATAGAATTCCGCCACCTTGGAGTAATTGAGCTCATAGATAATGCCGGCACTGAATATATTCATGCCTATGCCCCGCTAGGTTTAAATAAAACTCAGACCTTTGTTTCACTTTCAATTCCGGCTGATGCAATACTTGCCAAGGCCAACCAGGCCTTACAAACAAACCTGTTTATGGCTGCCTTGGTGACGTTTACTGCCATTCTGATAGCCTTTGCTTGGAGTTTTCGCCTGATTGTCACCCCAATCCGTAAACTGGCTGAGGCAGCAACACAAGTACGCCAAGGCAGACTCAACACAAACCTAGGCAGCGCTGAAGGACCAAAAGAGTTATCTGAACTTGGCTGGGCATTCGACCAAATGACGACCGCTCTCAAGCGTCGCTCGGATGATCAGGAATGCATCGAACATGCCCTGAGTCAGCTTATTAAGCACCATCGTAATACCACGTCTGCAGAATTTTTAGTTTCCTTATCATCAATACTGGCTGACTCACTCGAAGCAAAATATTGTCTAATAGGTCTCATCAACCCGGCTACACCTGAAGAAATTCAAACCAAGGTTTTTTGGGGTAATGGCGAGAAGCTCGACAATATTTCATTTCAGTTCGCAGATACACCTCACCAAGACTTGTTAGAAAAAGAATGTTTTAGAATCTATCGCAATAAGGTGGAAAACCTGTTTCCAGATACTCCACTATTAAATGATCTTGATATAGAAAGCTACGCGGGAATCACACTCACGGGTTTTAATCAGAATATACGTGGCATTCTAGTCATCATGAATGACCGGCCAATAAATAATGATGACATGTATCATTCTTTGTTACAGGTATTCGCTGCCCGTGTTACAGCCGAGCTGGAGCGCGAAGAGACAGAATTACAACGCCAAGAACTTCTTAATGATGCCCGCTTGGCGGCAACCGCATTCGAGAGCCATGAATGTATGTTCATCACCGACACGGAACGTACGATTTTACGTGTTAACCAAGCCTTCATTAAAATAACAGGATACGAAGAAAGCATGATCGTAGGCAGGCAGCCCTGCATATTATTTTCTACTGAAGATTCCTGTCTTCCGTGTAATGATATATGGAAAGATGCAGAAAAAAACAACAAATGGGCAGGCGAGATTGATCTCAAGTGTAATAATGGCAAGTCTTTCCCGGCCGACCTCTCTATCAGTGCGGTAGAAGATTCATCAGGCAAAATCACGCATTATGTTGCCCACTTTCAGGATATCACCGAGCGTAAACTATCTGAGGTGAGAATACAGCACCTTGCCTATCATGATGACCTGACTGAGCTTCCCAATCGTACCTTGTTGCTTGACCGCCTTGAAAATGCTCTGGCCACTCTTAAGCGGCGTAATGAATACGGTGCTTTGATGTTTATTGATCTGGATAATTTCAAAAGTATCAATGACTCTCTCGGCCACCCCGTGGGAGACGCACTGCTCATTGGCATTGCCAAGCGTTTACGCGGAGCTTTACGAAAAGAAGACACCGTGGCACGCCTTGGTGGTGATGAATTTGTAGTCTTGTTGCCACAGCTTGGCGGCGACAAACAAAAAAGTACACATGAAGCTCAAGCCTTGGCCAACAAGCTACTTGATATTATTTCTGAAGACTACAAAGTCGCCGGCCATACCTTGAAAACCAGCGTTAGTATCGGAATTGTCATCTTCCCTGAGCTAGACCTGGGTGCAAATGATATTCTGCGTCATGCCGACCTTGCTATGTACAGTGCCAAAGGGTCTGGCCGAGGTTCGGTACATTTTTTTGAGCCTGAAATGCAGGCACGCCTGATCGAACGGATAAAAATAGAAAATGAACTTGAAATAGCCTATGAAAAAAAACAATTTCTGCTTTATCATCAACCGCAACTTGATGTAAATACAAACGCCATCGTTGGATCAGAGGTGTTACTGCGCTGGCAACATCCAACAAATGGCTTGACTGCGCCAAGTGACTTCATCAATGTGCTGGAAGAATGCGGTCTGATTCACCCGGTGGGTCAATGGGTATTGGACCAAGCATGTAGCGTTCTAGCTAACAATAACTTTTTTGCCAATCATAGTGACCGCCCAGTTGTGGCCGTCAACATTAGTCCACGACAGTTTATGGATAGGGACTTTGTTAGCAGTGTTACCACACTGCTCAACGAATATAATATCGAGGGTGACCGCCTGGAGTTGGAGATTACCGAACGAGCAGTTATCAAGGATGTGGAAGAGACTATCAGCAAGATGAAACAGCTGAAAGAGTACGGCGTACGTTTTTCTATAGATGATTTTGGCACTGGCTATTCATCTCTGTCCTATATCAAACGCCTGCCAATTGACACTTTGAAGATTGACCGCAGTTTTATCCAGGATTTCCTTACCGACAACAACGACAAGGCCATTGTGCGGGCAATCATCAGCATGGCCAAAAGCCTGGACCTTACCATCGTCGCCGAAGGCGTAGAGACAAGGGAACAACTCGAATTTCTAAAACAAATCGGTTGCCATGTATACCAAGGCTATTATTTCAGTCCACCGGTTCCCGAAAATCGGTTTAATAAACTGCTGCTGGCTTCAGGCAAGGTTGCCTAGTCGCCAAACGTAGTCACAAGACTATTTCTTTTTGCTAGAAATAAATTTTTTGAGGCGCTTTTTCTTTTGCACCTGACGCTGAGTTTGGTCTTTTTTCCGATCTGAATATGGGTTTTTGCTCGACTTGAATTCAAGCCGCACTGGCGTACCTAGCAGCTTAAATGCCTTACGGAAGACATTCACCAAATAACGTTTATAAGCTGCGGGCACGGATTCTGTCTGATTACCATGGATTATGATCAATGGCGGATTCTTACCTCCCTGATGGGCGTAGCGCAGCTTGATACGCCGCCCACGCACCAATGGCGGCTGGTGCTGCATGACAGCCTCTTCCAACAGGCGTGTTAGGTCTGGAGTGGATAGTTTTTTCATAGCGGCCTCATAGGCAGCATCAACAGATTCAAACAGATGCCCAACGCCACTGCCATGCAGCGCCGAAATAAAATGCATCTCGGCAAAATCGAGAAACGGTAGGCGCCGATCCAGCTCGGCCTTCATACGCTCGCGGGCATTCTTTTCCAGGCCGTCCCATTTGTTCACGGCAATCACCATGGCGCGTCCAGCATCCAAGGCAAAACCAGCCAGGGTAGCGTCCTGGTCGGAGATGCCATCATGGGCATCCAGAACCAGTATCACCACGTTGGCCGCTTCGATCGCTTGCAGTGCCTTGATGACACTGAACTTCTCGACCGTTTCCTTAACCTTGCCGCGCCTACGCACGCCGGCCGTATCAATCAAGGTATACTCACGCCCTTCATGCTCAAAGGGAATAAAGATACTGTCGCGTGTAGTGCCGGGCATATCAAAAGCCACTACCCGCTCTTCGCCCATGATGCGATTTATCAGAGTCGACTTACCTACATTGGGCCGGCCGATGATGGCAACCTTAGTGCCACCCTCTTCTTCATCTTCTTCTGTGATGACAGGCAAGTCTGCCAGCACAGTCTGCATCATTTTCGAAATACCACGGCCGTGAGAGGCAGCGATGGCCAGTGGTTCACCCATGCCAAGCGACTGGAAGTCGATCACGGCCATGGTTTCGTCTGCTCCATCTATTTTGTTAACGACCAGAAAAATCTGTTTGTTGACGCGCCGCAGCTGTTGCACAATTTGTTCGTCACTCGCCGTCAATCCTGCGCGTGCATCCACCAAAAACAACACCACATTGGCCTCGCCGATGGCTTGGTGAACCTGGCCTGCCATTTGTTCCTCAACCCCGCCGGTGTCGCCAGTCAATCCACCGGTATCCACCACGATATAGGGCCGGTCACCAACCTTGCCCGTGCCGTACTTGCGGTCACGCGTCAGCCCGGGATAATCTGCTACTAAGGCATCCCGACTCCGGGTCAGTTGATTGAACAAGGTCGACTTGCCAACATTGGGACGCCCGACCAAGGCAATGACAGGCTTCATACGTTCGTCGACCTATTGTTTG
>CALZIQ010000136.1 GCA_945787735.1 uncultured Chromatiaceae bacterium
CTTGCATCTCGTGAATTTTAAAAACAGTTATGCAAGGCGCGGCAACTTTTTTGCCGTTGCTATGTCAATGTTTTATTGGAAATAATTCGGTCTTTTCTCCTCTGAGACTCTAAACTCTAGTCTAAAAAGGTTTCATTTTATAAATTGATTCTTCTGTCATGCGCAAGCTAGTGCACTCCGAAATAAATGCTGAGTCATTCATTTTTTTGTTCTCATATTTCAATTGTTGATGCAGGATTAAAATCCACAGCTTCTGCAGTATCCCGGCCAAAGGATCTTCTGCGACCTGGATGGCCAAGTGTATGTGGTTCGTTATGCAGCAAGAACCATGGATCCGATGACCATATCGTTACACCCTTGCAAGAGCAGAAAATACAGGTGCTACCGTTTTAGTTATCAAGGAAAATTTACTGTCCGTCGTTTCCGTGCAGCATCATATTATAGAGTCTACCGGGCAGGTGATGGCTTGGTGTTCTGGCCATGGAGGCAATTCTGAGCTGGCATCCCTATATGGACTAATTCTGCAGCTTTGCCCCTTTCTTGCCCCGGGAGTTTGAATGACATATCCTTTATCCTTCAAATTCAGTCAGTGCGCACAAGACTATGATTGCGACTCATGCTTGAGCATCCGTCTTCGAATCCTGCTCGAAGCCCCCAGTCTCCTCGGCCCGTCCTGAGCGTTGGTTTGCCCGTGTACAACGGTTCAAAATGGATCGGAGACGCCATCGAATCCATTCTCGAGCAGAGCTTCACCGACCTCGAGTTGATCATTGCCGATAATGTTTCCACCGATGGCACCGAGGCGATATGCCGCAGTGCTGCTGCGCGCGATGCGCGTGTCAAATACCATCGCAACAGCACTAACATCGGGCTTTATAGGAACTTCGACCGCGTCTTCGAGCTGGCATCAGGGAAGTACTTCAAATGGGCGGCTGATAGCGATTTTTGTCTAGAAGGGTTCTTCGAGAAATGTGTGGCCGCGCTGGAAGACAGACCGGACGTTGTTCTTGCCTATCCGAGGGCCTATCTGCTCCTCTGGGGTCCGGACGGAAAGGAAGTCGCAGTGGAGTATTACGAGGATTTCAATCTCCAGGATGATCGACCATCAGAGCGATTCAGCAAGTATCTGGATCGTGAACGGATTAACAACGTTATGCACGGAATCATCAGGGCATCCGCTCTGCGCAAGACGAGCCTTATCAGGCCCATTCCGGCTTCCGACATCAGCATGATTGCCGAGCTATCGCTGCTGGGGAAGTTCGTCGAAATCCCGGACCGCTTGTTTGTTCGACGCTTCGACCCCGAAACATCCAGCATGATGATGAATGCCTCGAAAGCTGCTGAACGTGATGTGCCCTTGGGGCGCACTCTCAAACAACGCGTCACGTTGCATGCGTATCGATTAGTCACGCCCCTTCGAGCGCCAATCAGCTTGTCCGAGAAATTGCGTGTCTGGCTTTACCTGTCGCGAGGTTACGCCATGCTGGCACCGAAAGCCCTGCGGAAGTTAGCCCGAGTCGTGATACCCGGCCGATGAAAACTCGTTGGCACAGAGAGGAAACAAGCACGGTCACCGAGGGCTATTCAATTGGTGAAGGATGGCCACTGCATGATGCGCCGCGAATGGTTGTTGGGCGGAATGAAGAGAATGTCACGGGCCTTCTATATGTTCTGTAAAGAGCCTTTCACGTGGTATCAGTGAGAATGGATTCCAACTCAACTTTCCAAGGCGCCTCGGTCTTGGTCACTGGTGCCAGTGGTTTCATTGGCACGCATTTGTGCCGGCATCTCAGTCAGCAAGGAGCGCGCGTTACCGGCGCATATTTAAACAATGTCCCCAGTGGGGATCATGCTGAGTGGGTCCGCCTTGACTTGACAGATCTGGAGGCGGTTCGCGATGTGATCCACAACATTCGGCCAGGCTTCATCTTTCATCTGGCAAGTTGCGTCGAAGGCCGACGCGAGCTCGACGCCGTGCTGCCGACCTTCGAGAACAACCTGACCAGCACCATCAACGTCATGATCGCTGCGCAAGAGGCTGGATGCTGCAAACGATTGGTGATCACGAATTCGCAGGAAGAACCGGAACGAAGCGACCCAAATGCAGTGCCCTCGTCACCCTATGCTGCGTCGAAGTTTGCGGCCAGTGCCTATGCTCGGATGTTTCATGCGCTCTATGGTCTTTCCATCGTGATAGCGCGTGTGTTCATGGTCTACGGACCCGAACAGAAAGATCGCCGCAAACTTGTTCCGTACACAATTCTCAAAGCCCTGGAGGGGAAAGCACCTGAACTGTCGAGCGGACTGCGTAAGGTCGATTGGATCTACGTGTGTGATGTGGTCGACGGGCTTTTGCAGTTGAGCTGCCAGCCCGGACTTGAAGGGCAAACTATCGAGCTAGGCTCCGGCCAATCCCATACCATCAAAGAAGTGGTGGAAGAAATCCTGGGACAGATAGACCCTGCAATCAAAGGGCGTTTCGGGGTAGTCACCGATCGCGCCATGGAACAGGAGCGCATCGCTAACGTGAGTGAAACAAGGACCAAATTGGATTGGCTGGCACGGGTCGAGCTGGAACAAGGTCTGGCCCGAACGATCGCGTGGTACCGCGAGCATCGAGGCAGCTAAACAGCCGCGCCGAAGTTGTGCCATCATGGTCCGCCCAGCTTGCTCGCTCAAATCAACAGTCCTCGGTATCTGCCCCACTTTGCCCTCGTTGCCGCCGTATCCACAGCACAGCGATTAGACGCAGTGGAGTGTCCAGTCCACACCACTTCAATCGCGAGGGTAGAGGTGCATTGCGGTAAAGCTCATTGACGTCACGCGGCATGGCTTCCATGCCCTGATGCATCAGCAGTAGCAGCAGCATTTGATGCTGGAGCGCGCGCAAGGTGTAGCGCCACTTGCGGCGCATATAGGTTCGATAGTCGGCCAGGCGCCATGGAGATAATGACCGGAAAAAAAATTCGGCATCGTTGTGGAAAAGGCAGCGGTTTCCTTCTTTTTCAAGCAACGCATCACGCCAGACATTACTTGCTACCAACCAGGATACAAAGAAATCCTCGCCGATCAGGCCGGTGGGCATGCGCACTTGTTGTTTCCGCAAATATCGAACGAAACTGCTACGCAGGGCATAGCAATTGCCGGCGAGCATGCCATTAATGGCCATCCGTCGCCGCCAAGCGTCCCTATCCCTACCGGTTGCGGGCATGGCCCCGGCGGCTTCAGCGCTAGAAACCTCGTTTAAGGCAGACGCCAGGAGTGGCAGTGCATCAGAAGCCAGGGTCACATCACCGTCCATGAAGAAGCAGGTATCAATCTGCTCTAGCCGTTGCGCCGATAAGATGTCATGAACAAAAAGATTCCACGCGCTGGCTTTATCCGCAACATCACTATCCACCAGCCACAGGTTTGATATTTTGGCCGCGCTTTCGCGAACCTTCTCTAGCGTCGAATCAGTGCAGCCATTTGCAAGCACATAGATTGAAATATCTCTACCACCGGTGGTCGCAGCAATGCTCTCGAGTGCGAGCTGGATATTCCGAGCTTCGTTGTGTGCGAATACTGCAATGGACCAGGCTGGGTTGCTCGGCCCGGTTGAAAGCTGGGAAACATTGAAATTGTCAGTCGCTACGTCAGCTTGTTGCATGTTGAGTCCCGATTGAAAGCAAGCTTACTTCTAGTCATCGGCCTGGTATTGCCATGCGAGCAACTTTCTTCAGGGCTTGCGGTGCCAGCTTGGCATAACGTTTGGATAAATAAAACCAGACACGTAGTTTTTCAGCGACGCTAATTGGCGCACGCAGTGCCGTAACAAAGCGGTAACCATGAAGCTGAATTCGTTGCATGTTACTTGAATGCACCAGATAACCTTTGGCCGGCGCTTTCTCTTTCGATGCGTCAGCATCCATCAGAATACCGGTGGTCTCGGCGCTGAAACGTCGAAAAAACAATCGCTCCGGAATTTCCAGAAACTTACCGCGCAGCGAAAGTTCGGCAATCATACTGATGTCAGAACCGGGCAAGGGTCGGTTTAGCGCCGTTTGACGTAAAGCGGATACCCTCATCACACCATTCATTACGTTATTGATTTTCTCCCTGTCCAAGTATTCAGAAAATCGCTTTGAGGGTTGTTCAAACTCAATATTGAGATTGTCTTCGTACGGCACTTCGAGTTCTTCGCCTCCGGGCTGGGAAATCAACAAGGTGGCTTTGGGGTAGGCTAAAACCGCATCAGGCCGCGATTCAAGTAGCGTCACGCACTTCTCAAAAAAACCATCAAGGCATATATCGCTGCAAGATGCCCATTTGAAGTATTTGCCTTCTGCTAATTCAAATGCGCGGTCGTAGTTGGCGTGCACACCGATGTTAGTGTCGTTGCGATAGTAACGGATGCGACTGTCGTTCGCGGCGGCGCGTCGGCACTTGGCTTCGGTATCATCAGTGGAGGCGTTGTCGCAAATAATCAGTTCGAGCTCGGTGAAGCTCTGCGACAGAATCGATTCGATGGCATCCTCAATCCATTTCGAGCCGTTGAAAATGGGTATGCCAACACTTAAGACAGGGGTGGTTTGCATAAGACTATTTTGAGATTCTGTTATTGAGGTGAGAGTACCATGCACGGGGTGAGTCTTAAAATGATTTAATCCAAGCCTCCCACCGTGATATGTTCTTACCAATCACCCAGATTAGAGGGCCAAGCCTCACATGCTCAGGGATATACATCGTCAGGCAGTAAACGAACAGGTGCTTGCCAAGCAGCTCTTCGATTGCGTTGCCGATATGTTCTCGATTTGCCGCAGTATCACTGGAGATGGAGTGCGTGAAACCCTGTCGCGTCTTAATCAGATTGTGCCACTGGCAATCCACGAAGTGCCTAGTGGGACTGAAGTGTTTGATTGGGTGGTGCCTGACGAGTGGAATATTCGCGATGCCTACGTCAAGGATGCACATGGGGAACGCGTGATCGATTTTCAACGTTCCAACCTTCACGTGGTCAACTACAGCATGCCTGTTAGTAGCAGGATGTCCTTGAAAGAGCTTCGGCCCCATCTGTTTACGCTACCGGATCAACCTGATTGGATCCCCTATCGAACCTCCTACTATGAGAAAAGCTGGGGCTTCTGCCTGAGCCAAAATCAGCTCGATGCACTAGCGGATGGCGAGTATGAGGTCTGCATCGATTCTTCCCTGGCGCCGGGCTTCCTGACCTACGGTGGAGTTTTAATTCCGGGCGACTCGGACGATGAAGTGCTGATCTCCTGCCATATCT
>CALZIQ010000137.1 GCA_945787735.1 uncultured Chromatiaceae bacterium
CAAGCGAGGCGGTGTATTCGGCAAGCAGTTTTTCATCCGCTTGCGTAAAGGCTTGGCCATCAAGCTTGTTGCTTAATTCAATGACCGCAAACACCGCACTATTGGAATCTGTCACCGGGATGGCAAGCAGAGTGCGGCTCTGATCTCCGTCGACAAGTGGGTCATAATTTTCTGCGGATAAAACATCCACAACATTCTTGCATTTGCCATCCCTGATGACTGCGCTGGCGATTCCCGAATCGGCGGAAATCCGAATCTCCTGCAGATTACCGTTGGTATCGCGATGGAAAGTCCAAAACTGCCCTGCTCCGCTATCCAAAAAGTAAAGCACCGCCCTTTCGGCGCCTAATATTTCGCCTGCCTTGGTGGTAAAGGCGCTGATCACCTGTTGGTACATGCTTTCAAAGGCATCACCTTGTAACAGCTCTATGGTTTCGAGCATGCGCTGGGTCTCGTTGGTTATCTGACGCAACATTTGGCTGAATTCGGCCTGACCCATTTCACTAACACGCTGTACCAGGTCTCCCTTGCGGATATCCTGGGCTAACATGCGCATCATGTGCTGGGTGTCGGAGGTGACGGTATTCATCAGCGATGAGAGCCGACCATCCTCCAGGGTGAGGATACGATCGGCAATATCGAGGATACGATTGTCATGAGTTACCAATACAACAGTCACCGACTTTTGTTTAGCCAATTGTTGTAACAGTTCGACGATTTCCCGGCCGGTATTACGGTCTAATGAAGCGGTGGGCTCATCGGCGAGAATCATGTCCGGCTGCCCGGCCAGTGCTCTGGCAATGGCAACACGCTGACGCTGGCCACCTGACAGTTCGCCGGGATGAATATGCGTCTTCTCTTCCAAGCCTACCGCCGCCAAAGCCTCAGCTGCCAGTTGTTTGTGTTGTGCATGAGGGAGGTGAGGCTGGAGTTGCAAAGCCATCTGCACGTTCTGTTGCGCCGTCAGCGCCTCGAGCAGGTTATGGGATTGAAAGATATAACCAATACGCTTGCGCACCTCGGTGAGGATCTGCTCGTTTGCTCCCATCAACTCACGCCCCAATACACGCAGGCTGCCAGCCTGGGTGGTACGCAGCGCCCCGATCAAGGTCAATAACGTGGTCTTACCCGAGCCTGAGGGCCCGGTGAGCAAAATGATTTCGCCAGCATGAATCTTGGTTTTGACATCAAACAGAATCTGGCGGCGCAAATCACCCTCACCAAAGTAATGATTCAGACTATCGATAATAATATGCGGAGCTGTCATGCAAATACCTCAGCCGGATCAGTTGAACGCACCTTGCGTAAGGCCAACAAACCCGACAGGCCACACATTCCCAAGGTCAACAACAACACCGTCAGACCGCGACTAATCGTCATCTCAATCGGTAGACTAGTGGCCTCGGCCATGGCGTGATAGAGGCCAAAGGTGATTAACAAACCCGGCAGAAAACCCAGCACTGCCAGGATGGCCGCCTCGTTCAATACCATCAACGAAAGGTTACTGTTTTTATAACCCATGGCCTTGAGCGTGGCGTATTCGGCCCGATGCTCCGAGACATCGGTAAACAGGATCTGATAGACAATCACACACCCAACAATCAGCCCCATGATGGCACCAAACCCAAACACGTAACCAATCGGAGTGGTGGTACGCCAATACTCAAGTTCGCGCTCGATGAACTGCTGTTGGGTGAGCATTTCCACGTCGTGTTCTAGCGCGCTCTGCAATTTCTGCTGCACCGGCAAGGGATCAACGCCATCAGCCAGATGGATCAGGCCCAGCTCGATAAAACCCGCCGGGCGGTCGGGAAAGATGCGTTGATAATTAAGATCGCTGGTTACAAGACTGCCATCGATACCAAAGGAACTACCCAGATGAAACAGTGCCGCCACACTAATGCGTCTATCATTGACCTCCGCTATAACCTCACCTTGCTCAGGAAACTTGGCGGCCACCGGCCCGAACTCAGGCCGCGAGGCATCATCGAACAGAGCCGTGTCAGGCAGTCTAAGCAAGGCCAGGTTTTGACTCACGCCACTGATGGCAAGCACATCATGGTTCGGGTCAAAACCCACCACCAACAGGCCACGACGGTTGTGTTGCCAGGGGTTTTTCCACTGTCCCTGGCGTAGATAGATAGGCGTTACAGCCTCCACTTCTTCCGCGGCCAGGGTCTGATAAAGACGACGGCGGGAGAAACTTTCGGGATACCCAATAAATGGTGTTGACGGGCTTAGCATCACCAGGTCGTACTGAAACAGTTGGTGATACCGGACCGCACTGTCATACATGGAGCTCTGAAAGCCCAATTGCATGGATACCAGGATCACGGCAAAGGCGACACCAGCCAAGGCCGTAAATAAACGCGCCTTGTCTTTACTCAGCTGCAACCACGCTAGTGGGATCCTATGTGTCACACACCCTCACTTAGGGTTCAAATACCACCTCTACCCTTAGATTAGTCAGCGCTGCCACCAGCGCAGGTTCATCGAGCCGAATATCCACCTCAACTACGCGAGCATCGGCATCGGCTACCGGATCAGTGCTCAAGACATCCTTTTTGCCGATCATCATACCGATGCGCTCAACTTTTCCGCCGAGCTCACGCGGCAGGGCCATGCTGCGAATTTGGGCCCGCTGCCCAATGCGGATACGGCCAATGTCCGTCTCATACACCTCAGCCACCGCATACATGGCCGCCGTCTCGCCCAATTCCACAATGCCATCCAGCCCCACCCGTTCACCTTCGCGACTATGCACCGCGATTACCTGGCCGGTTAATGGCGAACGAACAGTCGATAACTCTTGTTCCGCCTCGGCCCGCGCCAGATTTGCGGTAGCAACGTCTCTAGCCAGTTGCAAAGCACGCCAATCTGACTCAGGCAGAATCTTGTTGTTATAAAGTTTCCGGTTGCGCGTTAGTTCATGTTCAGCGTTGGCAAGTTCGGCTTTTTGACGCGCCACTTCGGCACGGTAAATACCAATATCAGCCAGTACCGCTATTACCTGGGCTTGCACGACGTGATCGCCTTCTTTCACCATCAATTGACCAATCACCACTGCAGGACGTGGTGGACCAGCAAGACGGATCGTGCCGCGATTCGGTTCAATACGGCCTAGCGCGGCTACACGCTTTAGTGGTTGGTGACTAGCAGCACTGTTTTCATTTGCTGCATTTGATGAAGTGGGTGAGATAAGCCAACCAAACAGAAGCGCTGCCGTGGATAGCAAGATCAGAGGTAAGAACAGATGTGACGGGAAATGTTTCATCTTAATTTCCAGTGTAGATGATTATTAGACCGTAATCACGATAGGTGAAGCGGTGGTAGTGTTACTTCACAAAACGCATTTGTAAATTCTGCATTCCAATGCTGAAGTTCTAGGTTAGTTCGAACGTCTAAAGAGGGCTAGGGACAACTGATCTAAATCTGACTACGATTGTCTGTTATCAATATTTGCGATTTTCAGGTTACACTGCATCTAGACTGTCAAACATTAAGCTTGAGTCCAATGATTTACTATTGATATTTCAGCAAGAGTTTTTCAAGCCCCTCTTCATCCATCACTTCAACACCAAGCTGTTGTGCCTTGATAAGTTTGGAACCCGCCTCAACGCCTGCTATCACCAAATCTGTCTTTTTTGAAACGCTGCCAGTCACTTTTGCCCCTAATGCTTGTAAGCGCTGCTTAGCCTCATCACGGGTCAAGATAGACAGTGTTCCAGTTAATACAATTATTTTTCCCGCCAGCGGTTGTTCTGATTCAGCACGCCGTTCAACAGTTGGCCAGTTCACTCCAGCTTGAATCAGTTTTTCAATGACTTCAAGATTATGGGGCTGGTGAAAAAAAGCACGAATATGGGCGGCAACCACGGGGCCCACATCAGGCACCGCTTGTAATTCTTCTTCACTGGCAATCTCTATCAACTCTAGTTTTGTAAAGTGGTTTGCCAAGGACTGAGCAGTCGCTTCCCCTACTTCACGAATTCCTAAAGCATAAAGAAACCTAGCCAATGTGGTCTGCTTGCTTTTCTCTAAGGCTGCAATCAGGTTCACAGCTGATTTTTCACCCATGCGTTCCATATTGGCGATTTGATCTTGCTTTAACGAAAAGAGATCCGCCACATCATGTATCAATCCCTCATCCGCGAGTTGTTCAACCAATTTATCCCCCAGGCCATCTATATCCATCGCCTTGCGTGAAGCAAAATGTTTAATCGCCTCTTTGCGTTGGGCTGAACAGTAGAGCCCGCCACTGCAACGTGCCACCGCTTCACCTTCAACACGAATTACATCAGAACCACACACGGGACACTGCGTAGGCATGACAAAAGGCTTGGCATTCTTGGGCCGTTTAGAGACAACAACGGAAGCCACTTCCGGAATAACGTCACCAGCACGGCGCACAATTACTGTATCGCCGATGTGGACATCCTTGCGTCTGACCTCATCTTCATTATGCAAGGTGGCATTGCTTACCGTTACACCACCCACAAACACTGGCTCTAACCGTGCAACTGGTGTGATTGCACCGGTTCGTCCGACTTGCACCTCGATATCAAGTAAACGCGTTATCTCTTCCTGAGCCGGAAATTTATGCGCAATCGCCCAACGTGGCGCACGAGAAACAAATCCCAAAATTTCGCGCATATCAAGACGATTGACTTTATAAACCACTCCATCAATCTCATAAGGCAACTCGTTTCGTTTTTCACTCAGTGTTTGATAATAGGTCAATACTTCAGAAACACCCTTCACAATCTGGACTTCAGGCGAAACGCGCAAGCCCCACTCTTTGAGTTTTTCTAGTAGTTCAAGATGGGTGTCTGGCATGGCAAAGCCATCAATTTCACCCATGCCATAACAATACATCGATAACGGTCGTTCGGCAGTGATCCTTGGATCAAGCTGACGTAAACTACCCGCTGCAGCATTACGAGGATTGGCA
>CALZIQ010000138.1 GCA_945787735.1 uncultured Chromatiaceae bacterium
GGATGCATTAAGGCTGGTTCCTTAGTTGATCTTTGTCGGTTAGGCGACTTGCATCGTATCACCTGAACCAGCCTTTTTTGTTTTTATATCAACATGTTATTCCTTAAGTAAGTACCATTCGGGTCAGACCCCATTTACTTGTTTGGTGATATTCCTGAGTATCCATACTCCCTCCAAATGATATAACGTTTCGCATAACCGGCAGCCAAAAGGGGCGTGCCCGATAGGGCGCGATGCTTTTGGCTGTCCGAGTTAATGCGATTGTTATGTGGCGTTAGTCATGCGGCGTAAGTTCTGCGCCCTTTGGCGTGACCTCTGATACCCGATGTGGGAATTTCTCGATCATTTTCATGTGTTCCCGCAAGATAATCTGAACTGGCGTTACCGCGAAGAGTCCCGGGTAGAGCTGTCCATACTTCTCTCCAGGGTCGCGCATCACGTTGTAGAAATCCATGCCCGGCAACCCGCCGTGGCCTTCCGTGATATGGATCTTGAAGTCCTCATAGCGGATTGCACCAAGGGCACCGCCGCTGTAATGGAACATATAGTTGCGCCGGCCATGGTCTTCACCAAGCAAGAGCAGCGCCGTCTGATCGATGCCGTCTGTGATACGGTCATTGGGGATATTACCCAGCGCCCCACCCAGACGGGCAGCCGTTGTAAACAGATCGGTGATATTAAGGATGTCCACTGGGTCCTGGTTGGGCGCGATCATGCCCGGCCACCAGGCCATCGCCGGCACGCGCACACCGCCTTCCGTGATATCACCCTTGCCGCCTTTCAGCCAGGAGTAACCGGAATTCGGGTAGAAGGCATACATGGGACCGTTATCGCTTATCCACACGACCAGCGTGTTCTCGGCGATGCCTTCGCTTTTCAACGTGTCAAGCATTTGCTTCATGTGCGCATTGTGGGCCGCCATCTCGGAAGCCTGGGCATTGACCTTATCGACATACTTGTCGTTGTGATGGGCCTTCGATCCTTGCAGCTGCTGCGTGTATGTTGCCCAATAGATGAAAAAAGGCTTGTCGCCCTTGGCGTTGTCTTTGATATAAGCCGTGATTTGCTTGATCGACTCGGCCTCAAAGGCTTCCTGTCGGTCGGGACCCAGTTTGCCCGCAACTCCCTCAATAGGCTTGCGTCCCTTGCCTTTGCGCCCAACGTAACCGGCCACTGACAGATCAATCCCTGTTCGGTTCAAATATTCCTCTTCCCCTGGGAAGTCGTAAAACATCGCTTTGTGGGGATTCGGCGCGTCCTTATATTGGTCGAATGAACCGGGCCAGTTGTCAGGTGCACCATTCCACAGGCCATAGAAGGCGTAGTCATAGCCCTGGCTTTCAGGTAAATGCTCGGGCTCTTCGCCAAGGTGCCATTTACCCCACATAGCGGTGTTGTAACCTGCCTTGGATAGCACCTCGGCCACCGTTACCTCCTTGCCCGAAAGCCCGTCGGTTTGACCGGGCCAGAGGACACTCAGCAGTCCGGTGCGCACCGGATGGCGACCAGTGTTAATGGCAATCCGGGATGGCGTGCAAGACGGTTCCGCGTAAGCGGTCCAGAAACGCATGCCCTCAAGGGCGATTTTGTCCAGCTCGGGTGTTGGCGTGCCGCGGTGTTTACCACCGCCTTGCCAGCCCATCTCACCCCAGCCTACATCATCGGCCAGGATGTAGATGATGTTGGGTTTCTTGCCAAACTTCTTTTCCAGTACCGCAAGCTTCGCGTTGATCTGCTTGTCCTCAGCAGCCCACTTGTCCTTGTTCTTTTTCTGTAAAGCGTTGTACGGAGCGTCGAACTGCGCGGCGAATGAGGTGCCTACAAATCCCGCCGCAATGACCAAAAATAAGGCACATTTACTAAGCCAAGGCTGTCTGAATTTCGATTTTGTTCTCTTCATGGCATTCCTCCTTGTTTTGGTGTGGTGTGACTTGCGATTACCACATATCAGCAGACGTCATTCTGACGTAATCAACTTTGTCATATTGACGCAATTAACTACGCCCATATGAAGGATATCTCCCCATCCACTAATTAAGCTATGTCACTGAGGTTAAATTGTAAAGAGATTGAATTTTAAAGCAGCATTAGCTAGTTCGAATAGAGTGATGGGATTAATTTCAGATTGGTAAGAGGTTGCTTCGTCTTTACATGCCTCGACCGCTAGCTCCTTACGTGGCATCGACTATATATTCCTGATACTGTCTACCTCGTCCGTCCATGGGCTCCTATCACCTATGTCCATATGGGCATCGCTATGACAAAAAATCCGAGATACACGTACTAGGTAATCGTGCTACTGCACCGGATTAGCATCCACTGCATTCTCCAGCCCTTCTTCCAGCGCTTTATTTTCCGCATCTGTACCAAACCGGCGTACCGCCCAATCCGGCACAAAACCTTTATGTGCATGATTAAGAGTTTCCGACTCTATAATAGTCAGCGCCAGGATCAACACCATCATCGGTAGCAAGCCCAGCCCACCCACCAAGGCAAACATTAGCTCCTTCATGGCTCCACCATAAGTGTATAGCAACCAGGCCAGTGTTGCGGCCGTTGCTAGCAAGGCGTATCCAATCAGGAATATTTTAGTTCGGCGCACAACGATGCCCCAGTGAGCCCGAACTAACAATGACTCTTGTTTGGCCATAGCTTTGCCTTTGATAAGGGTGTAGCTAATGATTAAGGCAGAAATGATTGGGATTATTAAGGTGAGCAGTGGATTTGATACCGCAACACTGATGGTGATAACCGTTAACAAGACATGATTGCCGATGCTGTTGAATAGAAACAATTGGTGAGGCAGTTGGGCTAAACGAATCTCTTGGTGGCTGTAGGGGGTGTCGTTGGTCATGTCTACCTCTAGTGCAATTATTTATTTATGCTTTGATTAATTCTTTTATCGTCATTCCGGCGAATACCCACGGGGCACAAGTGCCGGAATCTATTTTAATAAGTACTGGATTGGAAGCTCTGGACTCCGGCACTTGTGCCCTTTGGGTATACGCCGGAGTGACGAAGCATTTAATTATTCAGAACTTAGCGAATTATGGTTTGACCTGCTCATCAGGTTTGCTCTCAAACGTTTCTTCTTCTTTGGGATTGTTGTTTGGCAACAACGGATCATCATCGTCATCCAGAATGCGGTGGGCGGGTCCTTCCATGTCATCATATTGGCCGCTACGTGCAGCCCAGAAGAAGATACCCACACTTACGAGGGCAAGCAGGATCATTGCGGGAACAAGGCCGTAAATAGTATCCACTATTACATCCTCCTATGAATCAGGGCGGCGTACGCGCCGAATACGCAAGGCGTTGCCGATTACAGCCAGTGAACTTAAGGGCATGGCAATCGCCGCAAACACCGGTGTCACCATGGCTGCCATCGCCATTGGCACTAATACTATATTGTAACCTAAGGAGAGCTTAATATTCTGTCGAATAATGGCCAATGTTTGATGTGAGAGTTCAATGCCGAACAGTACACGTTGCAGGGAATTATCCATCAACACAAAGTCAGCACATTCCATAGAAACATCGGTGCCGCTGCCCATTGCAATACCTACATCTGCCCGAGCTAATGCCGGCGCATCATTAACACCATCGCCAATCATCACTACCCGCTCACCTTTAGATTGTAGATCAGCTATTACTTGATCTTTATGCTGCGGTAATACCTCGGCGATGACTTCCATACCACCCAATTCGTTGGCAACTTTGCTGGCGGCCGCATGACTATCGCCTGTTAGCAGGGTCATTCCAATCCCTCGTTGGCGTAATGCATTTACCAAGGCAGGTGCCTCCTCTCGGATGCGATCCTGCACCGCTGCGATTGCTGCTATCTTCTGATCAATCACAACAAACACAGCAACGCCCGCTTCTGCCTGTATGCTTGCTTGAATATCAGCCAATGTGGCTGGCATGACTAACGCTTGTTGCTGCACTAATGAAGCATTGCCCACCAGGACTTGACGAGCCGAGATGGTTGCCTCAAGCCCTCGCCCCGGGATGCTTTGAAATTTTTCGATTTGCAGGTGTTCAAATTCACTGCCCTGTTGTTTGGCATAAGTGACAATGGCCTTGGCGATGTGATGTTCGGAGCGCGATTCAGCCGCCGCAACCAGGCTGACTATCTCTGCTTCATCCAAGCCACAGTCAGGATTGGGATGAATGGCTGAGACTGAGAGCTTGCCTTCTGTTAGCGTGCCGGTTTTATCAAACACTACATGGGTAATACGTGCCAGGGCTTCTATGGCTGCGCCATTTTTAATTAACAGACCATTGCGCGAGCCATGCCCGACACTGACGGCAATACCCATGGGGGTTGCCAGACCAAAGGCACAGGGACAAGTGATGATTAACACAGATGTCGCTGCCAGAAGGGCCAGATCGAAATCCTGTCGCAACCAAAAGAAGAAGGTAATGAGTGCCAGCCCAATCGTGGTTGCCACAAACCAGGGCACGATTCTGTCGGCCAAACACTGGATTGGCGCCTTGGAACCTTGTGCTGTTTCGACCATATGAATGATCTTGGCTAACGCGGTGTCATTGCCCAGCTGTTCTACCTGCACTACCAATGCCCCTTGACCATTGACTGTGCCTGCCACGACTCGGTCATCCACTTCTTTCATCACCGGTTGTGCTTCACCGGTCAACATCGCTTCACTGATTTCAGAATGCCCTTCGACGACGCGTCCATCCACGGCGATTTTGTCACCTGGCCGTACCAGTACCTGGTTGCCTACCCGCAAGGCACGCACGCTGACCAATTCAGTTTCACCATCCACGAATCGTAATGCGCTACGCGGTTGTAATTCCATTAAGCGACTGGTGGCAGAGGTGGCGTTGCGGCGAGAGATGCCTTCGAGGTAACGGCCCACTAGGATAATAAACAGGAAT
>CALZIQ010000139.1 GCA_945787735.1 uncultured Chromatiaceae bacterium
AAGCGAGGCTAACTACAGTGCAAGCGGCGAAAAAGCCAGCACAGACGAACCCTCACAACCCAGAAAAGTGGCCGCCAATCAAGCCTGGTTTGAATACATACCGGCCAATCTGTTGCGCCTGGATGATATGGATGTCGACCTGCGCCATGCCGCTGAGTTTGAATTTGAAGCAGTTGGCACGACGCCCAATCGCAACGTCAATGATGACAATCTGGCCGCCAATATCGACAATCTAAACGCTATTCAAACCCTAACCATCTATCGTAGCTTTCGCTTTGGCGCGCTGCTTGATCTGATTGTCACCGACAATCGCTCCTATCGCAGCGACCACGCAGTGCCTGAGGAAATCACCGCCTCACAGCCAGGCTTTTTCCATCCACGCATGGTCATGCCACTAGACCTGGTTAACGAACTCGATGCCGGCCGCACGGCCAATAACAATGATCCTGATGCCTTTGTTTTTGCTGGCGGCCCGGTACTCAATCCTCGCCACAACAGCCCACCCGGCAGCATGCTCGGCGCGCGTCAAAAACAGTGGTGGAAAGACACTCTGCAACGCTCAAACGCCATGTGGAAAATTTGGGGCAACCCGGTACCGCTAATGCGGTTTCTGGTGGATTTAAGCACATTGGGCTCCGGCCTGCCCGATGTCGTTATCTCATCAGACAGCTGGGATGGCTATCCAACTGAACGTAACGAACTGATGGGATTTCTTCAGACAAACAGTATTCATAACGTCGTTTCCCTGTCAGGGGATTTTCACGGACACTTCGCTGGCATGGTGATGGACAACCATGATGCCGATATCCCTGTCTCAGCAATGCCTGAACTGGTATGCGGTAGCATCAGCTCAATCTCCATGTTTGCGGCGATCAAACAACTCTCTCAACGTGAGGCACCCACCGATCTGGAAAAATTACTACAAAGTTTGATCAGTTATGAAGCCACACAAAGCACAGCGACTAATCCACAGATCGTGAATAACCTCAACAACACCCTAGTCAACGGCGTTTTATCCGCACTAACCGCCGCAAGCAGCCAAGCAGAATCCGCAATAAATGTCGAAACAAACAACACGGCAAACCCACACCTGAGTTACGTCGATACCGATGGTCATGGTTATGGCCTGATTGATGTCGATACAAACCGGATCACTGCAACACTCGTAACCATCAATAACATCAATCTAGATACAGGGCTGAACAGCCCCGGCATAAAGAGACAAGCGCGCTTTGTGATTCCACGCGTTGCGTCTAGTGATACAGCCACAATCAGCACAGCTGAGATCAGCGGCACGCCCCCTTTCCCATTCAGCGGCTAGCGTTGATCTCTTAATAAGATGAGTTAATAATATTGCTTAGAGGGTATCGCCATTGGGTAAAAGAGTATCAGGCACACTCTCTCCCCTGGCTGATTTTTGTTTACGGATGCAATCATCACCGCTTGGTCCTTGGCAATAGACCTTGATCCAGAGCATCTTGGTATCGGCATTGAATTTTTTCCATACCGGGCAATTGCGCAATTTCTCGCACTCGTTCGTAGCCTCCCCTTTGGGGGTCAAATATTCACCGCTTGGCAATAACGCTTCAGGCACAAAGGCTTTATCGGCTTTAAGTTTTTTACGTGCGCATTGCGATTGCTTATCGCCCTGGCAATAACGTTTTATCCAGACAAACTTACTGTCAGTATTAAATCTCTTCCACACCACGCAGTGCTCGAGGTATTCGCAATCTGGCGCCAGTGGTTTGTTTGACATGTACGGCTTCTCAATAAGCAAAGGGCTGCTTAAGAAGATATCGGCCCGCCGGGGCCATCATTAAGCACAGCGCTCAACTCAGACGACTTACTTGAATCCCCGTTCGTCCCGAATACGCTCGTAGGCCGAGCGAATCTCATGGGTCTTTTCTTGAGCCAATTTCATCATCTCCGGCGGCAGCCCCTTGGCGGCGAGTTTGTCGGGATGATGTTGACTGGTCAGACGGCGATAGGCCTTTTTCACCTCCGCATCGCTGGCCGATGCATCAATATTGAGAATGGCATAGGCATCTTCCATTGAGGGGCCTTGATCACGGCCACCAGCCTGACGATGATGCATCTCGGCCTGAATCATGGCTTCAAGCCGCTCAAACGTGCCCTGCGGAAAACCCAGCAGATTGCATATTTTTACCAGCAGTTCACGCTCGGCCGCGGCCAGGCTACCGTCGGCAAAGCCGGCGCTCAGCTGAATTTCGAGAAACATCTGCAACAGGTCACGGCGCCCACGTGTGGCAGTACGCAGTGATTGCATCATCGCTTCAAGATTAAAATCGGCTTGCTTGCCGCGCCCGAACAGATCCATGGCCTCGCGCGTAGCCGTCTCATTCAGCCCCATACGCTGCATCACCTGACGCGCCAGGGCGATTTCATGTTCAGACACTCGGCCATCAGCTTTGGCCAGATGCCCCATCACAGAGAAGGTGGCTTCAAAAAAAGCACGCTGCGCCTGAACCTGATGTTTTGCCAGCGAACTGAGCAAAAATCCACCCGTCAGACGCACCAGATGACGGTCCAGCTGATGCCCCAAAAACAAGCCGATGAGCAGACCGAGAAATCCACCCATCATGTATCCCACTATTGCGCCTATCAGCTTACCCAGCAAGACAACTCTCCTTACAAATCTTTAATGTTTTATTCTTTAAAAATTAACTGCCAACTATTCCAAGAATGATCCAAACTCATCCAGCACATAATTCACCGGAATGCTGATACCAAAACCTTCCGAACCAATCGATTTGGTCGATGATAATTTTTGTGTATTGACTCCCAGCAGCCGACCCTCTTGGTCGATCAAAGGCCCTCCACTATTGCCCGGCAATATTTGGGTATCGGTAATAATGCTGTCTCTGCGCGCCCGAGTAATCACCCCTGAGGTGACAAAGTCTTTCAAACCGAGCGGGCTTCCAATGGCATATACCACCATGCCCTGCCTGGCCTTGCCTAGTTTTGTGATATCAAGATAAGGGGTAATATGTTGATCCAGTTTCAACAGTGCCAGATCATGTTCTTTGCTGAGTTGAATCAAGCGCGCCGACAACTTTGAACCATCCTTGAGCATAACCTTAAAGTCATAGGCTGTCTTGGCGGTACTACTCTTCAAATCAAATTGGGTGTTGGCCTGTGAAATTTCACGCTTTTTCTGCTTGTACTGTCTATTCGCCGTTTCATAGTCACGCTTCATGTTGTTGTAGCGATCTTTATAAACCTGATATTCAGACAGTGCGACCTGCTTATCTGACCCACTATAGTCATCAATGTCTTTTTTATATTGCGCCAAGTCATCATACATTTTATCGAGCTTGGCCTTGCGTCGAGTCAGTTTGCTCTCTGCCTCTTTGAGCTTTTGGTCAGCCTCTTCAAAAGAGTCGACTTGTTTTTGCCAGAATGAGTTATCCGTAGGGCGAACCACATGTTTGTTGGTGACGATATAGCCGTCATCAGAAACAAAAAAACCTGAGCCTGATCCCAGCTTTGTTTCTATCGAAACTACGGCCAGGGTGGACTTCTCTACCGCGGTGCTGGAAGCGTATTTTTGATTCAGATGGGTATCGAGATCCTCCGGCAGGCTGCTTTTGTTGCTGCGCTTAAAATCCAAGCGCTCAATTTTCTGGTCATCCTGGGGGGGCTTGTCACTGAACTGCCAATTGCCATTGGCATCCTTGTATTTATAGATCTCTGCCATGCAGACCGGGGCATAGAGATTGGTTACAAGCAGATAAAAAGCAATGGTCAGGCCCGTTTTCATTTTTTTACCTCATCCAGTGGCGGCGCTGAAATCATTTCCGGTGTCTCAAGGCTTAGACGCCCCAGGGCTCCGACCCTGAAATCATGCAGTAACACCTCGCCCGCCTTGTTCATGTCGATATGCCCACCGGCGCGCAAACCACCGCGCTTACGGCCTATCTCTTCCAGCACGGCGACATCATCTTTGGGTAACTCTTTTAGTTTATAGCGTGACGTCAGTGCCTCTGGGTAGTACTGCAAAAAGAAGGCGGCGGCATATAGGCCGACGTCTTCAAAATCCATTGCGGTGTTGCGTATGGCACCTGTCACAGCCAGGCGATAGCCGCAATTTTTATCTTCCATCCTTGGCCAGAGAATACCGGGGGTATCAAACAGCTGAATACCATTGGCCAGTTGGATCTTCTGCTGCGCCTTGGTCACGGCCGGTTCATTGCCTACCTTGGCCAGAACCCGACCGGCCAGACCGTTCATCAAGGTCGATTTACCCACATTAGGAATACCCATGATCATGACGCGGGCCGGCTTCTTGTCCAGATTACGTTGTGGCAAAATCTTTTTGCACAAGGCCAGAATCTGCGGCGGCAGCTGGCGCGCCTGACTTTTTTGTTCCGCCACCAGCGACAACGCCTTAACCCCTTCCTCTTGCTCGAAGTGACTGATCCAGATACGGGTAATTTCCGGGTCGGCCAGATCACTTTTATTGAGAATTTTGATACAAGGGCGCTGCTGACGCAGCTCAGTCACCGCAGGATTTTCACTGCTATAGGGAATGCGGGCATCCAGCACCTCAAGCACCACATCAATCTGAGGCATTACCTCTTTGATGTTCTTGCGGGCCTTGTGCATGTGACCGGGGTACCACTGGACAGCCATCAAAATATCCCTGTTCAAATAAAAACCTAATGTTAACAGATGTATAATGCCCATTTTGAATCTAGCGAAAGGCAAACCGTGTCTCAAACTCTCGAACTCGCCAAGGACTTAATCAGCCGCCCCTCTGTCACCCCCGAAGACGCAGGTTGCCAGCAAACCATGATCGCGCGCCTAACCGCCATCGGCTTTAACTTTGAACCCCTGCGCTTTGAAG
>CALZIQ010000140.1 GCA_945787735.1 uncultured Chromatiaceae bacterium
CACTGAGATTGTAGATCATCTTTTTCAGATTGAAGCGAGGCAGAATCACTAAAGAAATAAGTGTTGCTCAGTGTAAGCGCGTCGAGCGGATAATAGTAAGGCAAAGGGGAATGAAAAAGCAGAATTCACAAGAAAATGAATGTGTTAAACTATTTTTTAACGTAGCCAACGCCGCACCACCGAGGAGTTATTCAGAGATTCCCGAATATTTCCGCGAGTGACTGAGCATACGCTTAGCTTCGCATAACTCAAACAAATCTAAAAAAGTGTAATTATCTTCACACTTTTTTAGATAATTCAGCATGTTTTTAATCAGCCATTAAGATTCCCTGATTAGCCTAAAGACTCCAAAAGAAATATCAGGAGTACATGAACATGGCTACATCAAGATCTCCGGCACTGCCCGACCTGCCAAATCCTGCGCGCCAACGAAGAAACAGGTGCAACACCAAAGCTCACACCAGTTTACTTGCTGCCATACATCATGTTGAAAGCGCCGATAGAGCAGATCTTGAAGATTATATCCACCGCGTCTTCGCCCATGGCTATGGTGCTGACATAAAGATTTTTCTACCACAATTTTTATCTTTAAAAGCCAGTGATGGTGAGCTAATGGCTACCTTGGGCATGCGCAGCGGTGGTAAAGAAAAGCTGTTCCTCGAGACATATCTTGATGACCCTGTCGAACAACGGTTAAGCGCAGTGACAGGCCTTAATACACAACGGAATCAAATTGTTGAGATCGGCAACCTGGCATCAACCCGCCCTGGTGCTGCACGCTGGATTTTCCTGGCCTTGGCAGCCTACTTACACGGCCGTGGCACCGAGTGGGCAATCTATACTGTTGCGCCATTTCTTAAAAACACATTCCTCAAACTTGGTTTCAGATTACACATACTGGCCAAGGCCGACAAAGCACGCCTTGGTGATGACGCCAAAGACTGGGGCAGCTACTACGATGCCTCTCCCGAGGTGATGGCCGTACGTGTCAGCCAAGCCTATCTTTCCATACTCCATTTTGCTGAGAGTTCAGGGAATGAAGCGCTATTACACCTGTGCGCAGACGCCTATGAGATGGGCGTGCGTAGCCGCTAACAGGAATTAATCACCCATATGAAGAAGATACTTAACACGCTCAATCAACACGCGTCTGAGATGCCAGGAAAAATTGCCCTGCGTGGTTCCGATACCGTCCTCAGCTACGCAGCGTTGAATGAACAAATAGAACAACTCGCCAGCGTGATCATAGCCAAAGGCTGGCGCACGTTGGCCATCATGCTGGATAACTGCCCTGCCTGGGTAGTAATTGATCTCGCCGCTGCCCGGGCCGATGTCACACTGTTGCCACTCCCCGGCTTCTTCACGGACCAGCAACTTGAACATAGCCTTGCTGATGCCGATGTAGAGGCCTTGATCACCGACCAACCTGAACGTTTTGGCAATCTTGATCATCATGCATTAGATAACAAAAACATTGCCGGTACGGAATTGCACTGTTTGCTTTTTGACGACCCCATGATCAAGCTACTGAATGCAACTATTGATGACACAATCAAGATCACCTACACCTCTGGCACCACCGGTACCCCCAAAGGCGTCTGCCTCAGCGGCACCGCCATCGACACTGTAACCACATCGCTGGTGCATCAGAGCCAGATTCAACCGGATGATGTGCATCTCTGTTTGCTGCCGTTGGCTACACTGTTTGAGAACATCAGCGGTATCTATGTACCGCTCCTGGCTGGCGCCACCATTGCCCTACCCTCACTACATGAAGTCGGCATGCAGGGTGCCAGTGGTGTAGATATCAACTGTCTTATTTTTGCGCTTGAACAGCATGGTGCAACACGTGCCATTCTGTTGCCACAATTGCTGCAAGCGTTGGTCGAACGACTGGAAGCGGGTGAGTCTGCACCACAGCAATTACGTTTCCTGGCCGTAGGTGGCGCCACCGTTTCACAACGCTTGTTATACCGGGCCGCGGCGCTTGGTCTGCCTGTGTTTCAGGGATATGGCCTGTCGGAGTGTTGCTCAGTCGTGGCACTCAACAACAATGAACACAATCGGCCGGGCAGTGTCGGTCGTCCCCTGCCACACGTCAGTCTGCGATTTAATAAAGATGGCGAGATTTTCGTCAAAGGCGCTCTCTTCAACGGTTATCTCGGTGAAATCCTACATTCCGGATCACAATGGTGGCCCACAGGGGATATCGGTTATGTCGATAGTGATGGTTATCTTTTTATCACTGCTCGTAAAAAGAACGTGTTCATCACTTCATTTGGCCGCAACGTCGCCCCGGAGTGGGTTGAGCAGGAGCTAACACTAACCCCAGCTATTGCCCAGGCCTTCATCCATGGTGAAGCCCGTCCATGGAATGTGGCGGTACTTGTAACAACCGCCACTGACAATGAGATCCAACGCGCCGTTGATGAGACCAATATCCGACTGCCCGATTATGCTCGTATAGGTCACTGGCTCAGAGCAGACGCTCCATTTAGCGTTGCTAACAGCCTACTGACTGCTACCGACAGATTGAGGCGTCTAAAGATTTGGCAAACCTATGGTGAGCGCATCGACGCGCACTATTCAGCATCTGATTATCGCAAGGAGAAACTTTAATGACTTTCTTTGAACAATTGCAACAAGAAACACAACAGGAACGCGAGCAGCTGCTCAGTATTCCGTTTATTCAGGCTGGCGCTAGCGGTGATTTATCCCTTGAGAGTTACATCGCATTTCTCGCCCAAGCCTATCACCATGTCAAACACACCACCCCCCTACTAATGGCCTGCGGCTCATGCCTACCTGCCAGCAAGGAATGGCTGCGCAACGCCGTGGCGGAATATATCGAAGAAGAACTTGGGCATCAAGAATGGATACTCAACGATATCAAGGCCTGTGGCGGCGATGCAGAACAGGTACGCAACGAACGTCCTGGCATGGCGGCCGAACTGATGGTGGCTTATGCCTACGACACCATCAATCGTGCCAATCCCGTAGCCTTCTTCGGCATGGTGCAAGTACTGGAAGGCACTAGCATTCAGGTCGCCACTCAGGCCGCTGATGCTTTGCGTGAAAAACTGAAGCTACCCAAAGAATCATTCTCCTACCTGTATTCCCATGGTTCGCTTGATATACAGCATGTGGACTACTTTGAATCGCTTATGAACCGTATAGATGATACGCAAGACCAGCAGGATATCGTTCATTGCGCCAAAGTCATGTACACACTCTACGGCAATGTTTTTCGCAGCCTGCCGCTCTAAAAAAGGAAGAGCAATATGGAATTGAAAAATGCACGTATCATTCTGACCGGGGCGGCTGGTGGCATCGGTGCTTGTATTGCGAAGCGACTCACCGCCAAAGGTGCTCAGGTTGTACTTATTGGAAGACGCGCTGAACCACTGGCTGCACTACAAAAAGAAATCTTTGCCGCGGGTGGAAACAGCCACTATGTTATCGCAGACCTTGTCAGCAATGAGGGTCGAGAAGCCATCGTGGCTCAAGCGTCTGAGCTGATGGGGGGAATCGACATGCTAGTGAACAACGCGGGGATTTCAAGTTATTCGCTGTTTAAAGACGAAGATCCACAAGCCATCGAGCGTCTATATAAAACCAACCTCATTGCACCTGTGGCATTAACCAGCTTGGTGCTACCCATGATGCTTGACCAAGGCCATGGTCATATCGTCAACATTGGCTCCATCTTCGGTTCCATCGGCTTCGCCTGTTTTGCCAATTATTCCGGCAGCAAATTCGCCTTACGAGGATTTTCAGAAGCGTTACGGCGTGAACTTGAAGAAGATGGCATTCATGTCAGTTATGTGGCACCACGGGCTGTTCGTACCTCACTCAACAGCCCAACTGTCTATCACATGGCAGAAGCCGTCAAAATGAAAATGGATGACCCGGACAAGGTTGCAGCTCAAATTGTGGTCGCCATCGAACAAAATAAAAATGATGTCTACTTGGGCTGGCCTGAGAAGCTAATTGTGCGTATAAATGCTCTAATGCCACGTCTTGTTGATGCCGCGCTAAGAGCACAGAATAAGGTCATGCGCAAGGTACTGAAAGATGATCATGCAAGCCTGACAGGGGGATGAATGCGTTTACTCTTGGTAGAGGATGACCAGCTGCTGGGGAACGGTATCTGTACCGGCCTGAAACAGGACGGTTATATCGTTGATTGGGTTCAGGACGGCGAAGCCGCGGACCATGCCCTACAATACGAAAACTTCGACATTGTGGTACTGGATATCAACTTGCCCAAACTCTCCGGCATCGAAGTGTTAAAACAGCTGCGCAGCCGCAAGAGCGCCGTACCGGTCTTGTTGCTCACTGCCCGCGACACAGTAGAAGACCGGGTGCAAGGGCTGGACAGCGGCGCCGATGACTATTTGATCAAACCCTTCGACTTAAACGAATTGAATGCCCGACTGCGAGCACTACTGCGGCGCAGCAGTGGGCGCGCCACGCCTCTGCTGGTGAACGGAAGCATTTCGTTGGACCCAGCCGCACACACCGTCATTCATCATGATAAAACAATTGAATTAACTCAGCGCGAGTTCGCTCTGCTGCAGGTATTAATGGAAAACCTGGACAAGGTGTTAACCCGCACCCGTCTAGAAGAGTCGATGTACGGTTGGGGCAGCGATCTTGAGAGCAACACCCTTGATGTTTACATCCATCACCTACGTAAAAAATTCGGCAGCAATGCCATCAGCACGGTACGTGGTGTCGGTTACGTGATGCGAAAGATTGCAGAATGAAATCCATCCGCATTCGTCTACTGGTTTTTATCCTTG
>CALZIQ010000141.1 GCA_945787735.1 uncultured Chromatiaceae bacterium
GGTTTCTGTTTGGCTGAGGCGGCTGGGCGCTGGCATTTTTTGATGATTATAATTGAATGATTGTCTCACCTAGTTTGGCGGTCAGTTTCATATTTTCTGAATAATCGACTGGGCAATCAATAATGCTGACTGTGTCATCGGCCAAGGCCTGCGTTAGGGTCGGCAACAGATCTTCAGTTTTTTCAATGCGATAGCCCTTGGCACCAAAGGATTCGGCATATTTGACGAAATCCGGGTTGTTGAAGTCAACGTGGCTCTTACGGCCATATTGGTTGATCTGTTTCCACTCGATTAGGCCGTAACCCCCGTCATTCCAGATCAGAATGACAATGGGCGTGTTGAGACGCATGGCGGTCTCGATTTCCTGGCTATTCATCAGAAAACCGGCATCGCCAGTGACTGCCACCACTTTTTTATCAGGATACGCTAGCTTGGCGGCGATGGCGCCGGGCACAGCAATGCCCATGCTGGCGAAGCCATTGGAGATGATGCATGTGTTGGGCTCTTCGCAGCGGAACATACGCGCCATCCACATCTTGTGGGCGCCAACATCGCAGATGGCGATGTCGGACAGGTCCATGGCGGTGCGCAGGTCCCAGATTAGTTTTTGTGGCTGCACCGGAAAATCAACGCTGTCCGCATGTTCGTTCATGTCTTGGATCAGGGCGTCACGCAATGGCCGCAGGCACGCTGTTTCGGTCTGCGGTTTGGCGGCTTCGGCAATGCGCTGTAATGATTGTTTGATGTCGCCGACCACACCGACCCGGACACCATAGTGGGCATCCACCTCAGCGGGTTGAAAATCGATATGGATAATGAAGCGATCCCGTGTCGGGTGCCACAAATAGGGGTGGTATTCCACTAGATCGTAACCGACGCAAATGATGACATCAGCCTTGTCAAAGCCGATGCCGACATAATCCTTGGCCTGCAGCCCGGCACTGCCAAGATTGGTGGGGTGTTTGAATGGCACCACGCCTTTGGCCATGAATGTGTTGGTTACTGGAATATTCAGTTTTGCGGCGAAGTCAGCCAATTGCTGTGCCGCCCCGGCGCGCACTACGCCATGGCCAGCCAGGATGATCGGGTGTTTGGCCTTGGATATGGCTTCGGCGGCAGCGTCGATACGATCCTGGGTCGGTGCCGGTGTGACCGGGTTTTTTGACCACAGCGGCGCTGCATCGATCTCCATGTCAGCTACGTTTTCAGGGAATTCGATAAAGCAGGCGCCGGTCTTTTCAGACTGGGCCAGTTTAAAAGCCTTGCGTACCAGCTCGGGAATGATCTCGGGCAGCAAGGCCCGCGCCGAATACTTGGTGATGGCGCGGAACATTTCTTCCAGATCCAACACCTGATGCGACTCTTTATGCAAACGATCTGTACCGGCCTGACCGGCAATGGCCACCAGCGGGGCGTGGTCCATGTTGGCATCGGCCACGCCTGTGATTAGGTTGGTGGCGCCGGGGCCCAGGGTCGAGAGGCAGACACCGGCGCGGCCGGTGAGGCGACCGTAGACATCGGCCATGAAGGCGGCGCCCTGCTCGTGGCGTACTGTGATGAATTTGATATTGGAGTCGAGCAAGGCATCCATCATGGCGAGGTTTTCCTCGCCCGGGATGCCAAAGATGTACTCTACCCCTTCGTTCTCAAGGCAGCGTACGAACAATTCAGCCGCGTTCATAAATTGATCTTAGCCGCCTTTGCTCTCTTTTTCGATGAGTGAATTGACAGTGTTGATCATGCCCTGAAAGCCATTTGTCTTGCCTGGGTCGGTGATGTATTTTCCGTTGACCACCATGGAGGGCGTGGCCTGAACGCCGTAGCGTCTGCCGAGCTCGGATGCGCGGCGCACTTTTGCCTCGACGGCGAAGGAGCGGAAGGCCTTTTCAAATTTTTCTTTATCTACGCCGTGTTCGGCAAACAATTCGGCAATCTCGGCTTCGGTATTCATGCGGCGTTTTTGCATGTGAATTGCTTCGAAGAAAGGTTTGTGAATCTTGTCCAGCACACCCAGTGCCTCGGCGGCGTAAAAGGCGCGTGCGTAAATAGCCAAGACGTTGTTGAAGATAGCGGGTAGCTGTACGAATTTGACGTTGTCGGGTTTGGTCTTGAGCCAGCGTTCCAGCATTGGTTCAAAGCGATGGCAATGTGAACAGCCGTAGGAAAAAATTTCAATCACCTCGATCATGCCTTCATCGGCGGAGGTTGGTTGCGCAGGGGTGATGGCCGTGTAGCTTGTTCCTTCCTGCAGTTGCGCAGCATTGATGCTTGTCATAGCAAAAAACGGTACCAGCATCAGCAAGGCAAGTTTGAACAATTTCATATTTGATTTCCTTATTGTTGGTGTTTCTTTGAATAACCAGGCAGGGCAATTCTGCAAAGTGTATCTGATTCTCGGTTGCTTTTGCAGCCGACAAGCGCAAACCTGCTAAAGATTGCGTCGCTAGAATGTATGACCGCTTTATTGTTATGATCGTTCTCGTTTTTTGTATGAATTTTAAGGAGCAGGCTAGTTATGTCCGCCAAAATCATCGATTTAAAGGCTTTCATGAATCAACAGTATTTGTGCGAGTCCTTGACCATGACAGAGGTCGAGACCCTGCTTGAATACACTGAGCTGGTCTCTTACCAGAAAAATGAGATCATTGCGCAGGCCGGTTCGGTGGGTGATGCGCTTTATTTTGTTGTGCGGGGTGAGGCTGCGCTGCTGTTTGATGATAATGGTCGTGAAGTGGAAGTGGGCCATATGAAAGAAGGCGAACTGATGGGTGAGATGTCGTTCTTTGACCAACAGCCACGAATGTTGCAAATGCGTGCCACCAGCGCCGAAACTGAGCTTTTAAAACTGTCGCGGCCCATGTATGACAGGCTTAGGATCGAATACCCCTACATCGCGGTAAACCTGCTCGAGCATGCCATTATCAGTTTGGATCATCTGGTACGACGTTTGAGCACCGAGGAGATTAATCTGTCGCGTTATATCTACGGGCCGGGAAAACGCTAAGCATGTGGGGCGCGCTAACGGCTCCAGATTCCTACCCGTTATGGGTGGGGAAAGCGTAGATAAGACATTTGTGTTGT
Source organism: uncultured Chromatiaceae bacterium (assembly GCA_945787735.1). Taxonomy (GTDB): domain Bacteria; phylum Pseudomonadota; class Gammaproteobacteria; order Tenderiales; family Tenderiaceae; genus Tenderia. The sequence continues at coordinate 3,082 of CALZIQ010000141.1, forward strand.
TACTTCTAGAAGAGCTGTTTCAATGATGCACCCACTTTACCAGCAGGCGACTTTCATCACTGGTGCGCATAATCTGTCCCAGCTGCCGCCGGATGTGGGAATCGAGGTCGCCTTTGCGGGGCGTTCCAATTCTGGCAAATCCAGTGCTATAAATCGGATTACCGGGCAAAAATCCCTCGCACGCACCAGCAAGACACCCGGGCGCACCCAGCAAATCAATTATTTCTCGCTCGATGAGACGCGTCATATCGTCGATTTGCCTGGCTATGGTTATGCCAAAGTGTCAGAAAAGGTAAAGCGTCATTGGCAACAGACGTTGGAAGCGTATTTGCGCACGCGCAAGTCACTCCGAGGCTTGGTGCTGATGATGGATATCCGCCTTCCCTTAAATGATTTTGACAGCCAGATGATTGCCTGGTGTCAGCACACCGGTATGCCCTTGCATATTCTGCTAACCAAAGCCGACAAGTTGGGGCGTGGTGCCGCGGGTAATGTGTTACAACAGGTGCGTCAGGTTCTGAGCAAAGAATATGGCGTCGAGCGTGAACATCCTTGGGCGACTGTTCAGCTATTCTCGGCCTTGAAGGGGCTCGGCGTGGAAGAAGCTTGGCAAAGATTGGACGGCTGGTTTGTTCAATAAAGAAAAGCCCCGGCCTTAGATGCCGGGGCTTGAGTAACCACCTTGGGGTTAGGTGGGTCTGCCTTAAGGAGGAGAAAGGCAGTGTTCGGTAGTTCGAAGAATTTGACATCAAGTGTAAAACTAAAGTTCAATAACCTTGATTACAAATCCAGTAAAAAAATACCCCGGCAAATATTGGGAACGCCGGGGCAAAGTGCCTACCTGCCATTGGGGGAAATGGTGGGTAGTAAGGCTTGTCCGTTAGGGAGAATAAAAACGGACTAGCAACAGGAGTGGAAAGTATAACAATAAAATTAGACTTATTCAAAAAAATGTCGCTTTCGAATGTTTTTCATGAATAAAAAAAGCCCCGGAACAATTTGGAGGGAGTCCGGGGCCTAACGTCTAATCCCGGCTTGGGGAAGCCGGGTAGAGGGGTCCCGCTCAGGGAGGAGGAGCGGGCTAAGCGCAAAGGGCAGCGCTCACATGTATAGATCGGCCCCGACTTCAAAAGTTCAAGGGCCGATTTATATTTTTTGTACGAAAGTTATATTTTCCCTGCACAGGTTGGGTGCAGGCAGAAGGTCGGGTCTTAGTGAGCCTGATCCCAGTTGTCACCCTTGCCGATATCCACCAGCAGTGGCACCGCCAGCTCAGCAGCGCCCGACATACTGCGCTCAATGCCAGATATGGCCGCTTGCAATTGATCCTGTCTGACTTCGAACACCAGTTCATCGTGTACCTGCATGATCATGCAGGCATCCACCCCTCCCTCATTCAGCCAGTCGTGACAGCGGATCATGGAGAGCTTGATGATATCGGCTGCGGTGCCCTGCATTGGTGCGTTGATGGCGGCGCGTTCGGCGTATTGGCGCCGTTGGGCGTTGCGAGCGTTGATGTCGGCCAGATAGAGGCGGCGACCGAACAGGGTTTCGACGAAGCCCTGTTCGTGTGCTTGGGCGCGCATGCGATCCATAAACGCCTTCACCCCTGGGTAGCGAGTAAAGTAGAGATCGACATATTCCTGGGCGGCGGCGCGCTGGATACCCAGCTGCTTGGCCAGACCAAAGGCCGA
>CALZIQ010000142.1 GCA_945787735.1 uncultured Chromatiaceae bacterium
CGATCTCGATCTACGATACAGTCTATTGGCAGTGGCCACTCGATTTCGAATTGAGGATCATCAAAGCGCACGCCATCGGCAAGCTCGGGACGAAAGTAATCGGACATCATATAAACGATATCGCTATTCGCCTCCAACGTTTGAAAGCCATGGGCAAAGCCTGGTGGCACATACACGGCATTGTGTGCCCGGCTATCCAGCTCGACTGCCACATGCTGAGTGAATGTGGAGGAATCCGGGCGCAAGTCCACTATCACATCGTAGACACGGCCACGTTGACAGCGAACCAGCTTGGCTTCTTGTGAAGGCGGCCATTGAAAATGCAAACCGCGCAGGGTGCCTGCAACGGCGTTATGTGAGACGCTAGCCTGGACTAGGTCCATGGTAATGCCATGTTGCTGGAATTCATTTTGGCACCATAGTCGGGCAAAAAAACCACGATCATCTTTTGCTGGGTCAATCTCGATGATATAAACCCCCTGGAGATCCGTCGGTGTAAACTTCAACGCGCCCTCCAGTACAATCTCTCATCGAGTTGGCCGGTTTGCTGAAGATAGGTCAATTGCTTCAACCGGGTAAATGCCCGAAACGCATAAGTCTCTTGGGGCATCTGGATGCGTTCAAACAGTTGCTTCAATTCCATTGCGCCGTCTTTTGCGCTCCAGCGTGTTTTGAATCCTGGCAAGCAAGTTGTAATCTTCTCGAACGATACGCGATAGCTGCGATTGTCTCCACTTGGCGGGCCGGTTGTCACTTCACAATCGATAAACACGGAGGCGATGATTTGTGCAATTTCACGTATACGGTAGTTCTCTGAGGTGTTGCCTACGTTAAAGACTTCACCATTTACGCTATTGGATGGTGCCTCGAGCGCGCAGCGTATTGCTTCACAAATATCTTCTATGTGTACGATGGGCCGCCACGGACTGCCATCGCTAATCATGGCGATTTTCCTTTGCGTCCACGCAAGCGCGCATAAGTCGTTCAAGACAATGTCAAAGCGCATTCTGGGGGAGGGTCCATAGGCAGTCGCATTGCGTAGAAAGACAACGCTGAAACTGTCACTGGCCATGGCTTTGAGATCCCGTTCGACCAAGGTTTTGCACTCTGCATAGGCGGTTTGAGGGTTCACCGGTGAGGTCTCGTCGACAAAGTCGCTGGCTGCTGCGCCATAAACACTGCATGAAGATGCATAGACGAAGCGCTTCACTCCGGCATCGCGCGCCGCCTGCGCGATCCGTACCGACCCCTGGTGATTGATTTCGAATGTGACGTCCGGGCAATGCTCACCCAGCGGGTCATTCGACAGCTCGGCAAGATGCACGACAGCGTCGAAGCCCTCGATGTCAGAGGCTGTGACGGTGCGCAAGTCTTTGTAGAATGTTTGCGGCAATTGCGGCAGGCCGATGGGGTCCAGATAAAGCGTGCCGTCGCGGTAGTAGCCGCTGTCCAGCCCTGTAACCGTGTGGCCGCGCGCGGTCAACCAGGGTGCGAGCCGCATGCCTATGTATCCCTCTGTGCCGGTTACAAGAACATTCATGGATGTATTCATTGATTACAGCACGCTCACTTCGGGGATCGGAACAACAAATTGGCCGCCCCATTCCCTGATTGCGGCCATTTGCTGAGAAATCTCATCGGCCAGGTTCCAGGGCAGTATCAGCACGTAGTCGGGACGGGTTTGCATAATGCGGTCTGGATGCAGAATGGGAATGCGCGTGCCGGGTGTAAAGCGGCCCTGTTTGTGGGGGCTTCGATCAACGGTGTAGTCGAGAAAGTCGGTGCGGATTCCACAATAATTCAGCAGAGTATTGCCCTTGCCAGGGGCGCCATAGCCGACCACCTGCTTGCCGGCACGCTTGGCTTTAATCAGAAATTCAAGCAACTTGCGCTTTGTTTCACAGACGTTATTTTCAAATGCTGCATAGGTATCAAGCTTGTTGATACCGAATTTAAGCTCTTGATCACGCAGTGTGTCTACACGCCCTGAAATCGGTAGTGCGTCATTCTCTGCATGGCGTGCAAAAATTCGAAGTGAGCCGCCGTGTGTAGGCAGCTCTTCCACATCGAAAATGGTTAGGCCATGGTTTGAAAACGCCTTCTCAGTGACCAGGAAAGACAGGTAAGAAAAGTGTTCATGGTAAATGGTATCGAACTGGTTCGCTTGCATCAGTCGCAGCAGGTGCGGAAATTCCATGGTGATGACGCCGCTGGATTTAAGCAGCAGTTTCATGCCGGCGATAAAATCGTTCAGATCTGGGACGTGTGCAAGTACATTGTTGCCGATGAGCAGGTCCGGCTTGCCCGGTTGATGGGCCAGGTCCTGGGCGGTCGTTTCTCCGAAAAAACGGCTGACGGTTTGTATGCCGCGTTTCTGTGCCACCTTGGCGACATTGGCGGCCGGCTCAACGCCAAGGCAGGGAATGTTCTGTTTTACAAAGTGCTGCAACAAATAACCATCATTGCTGGCGATCTCGATCACGAGTGAGTCGCTTTCCAGTTCAAAACGTTTGATCATAGCTTCGCAGTAGCGCCGCGCGTGCTCGGTCCAGCTATCGGAATACGAAGAGAAGTAAGGGTACTCGCTATAGATGTGTTCTGGCGTCACGTATTCCCCAACCTGCACAAGAAAGCAATGCTCACATAAATAAGCGTGTAAGGGATAGAAAGTCTCGTATTGATCGAGTTGCTGGGGTTCGATATACGTTTCACACAAGGGTGACATACCGAGATCGATAAAGGTATGACGCAGCGGGGCTGCGCAGAGTCGGCAGTGAAGCTCAGGCATGGCAAATCCTGTAACGTTGTTGCATCAGCGTTAATGGTGCAAGCTCGAGAGCGGCCAAATCTGGCCTTTTTGGATGTTGTGGGCACATACCATTAGAGTATATGTAACGCTCAAGCTTTGGAAGTGTGGGGGCGACTGCATTCTTCAGTCTGTGATCTTGCTGTGGCTTTGAGAAAAAATCTGAGATGTTTAGCGAAAGAGATGAGAATTTTTGCCAGTATCAGGGGTGAAGCGCCTGCCTCACCCCCGACGATAGATTTAATTTGTGCCATTGTTTGCGCGTGGTAATGATTCACCCGGGCGGCCAAGCCATGCGGTGGTGTGACCTTCATCGAGATTGATGGTCATGTATATCTCGCCATCCCAGGCCAGGTGTTGATCCATAGAGCGAAAAACCTCTGCAGGATCGTTGGACTTTGAGCTGGCTTCCAGTTTGCATACGGTTGACGCACACACAAGATCATTGATGGTCAGCTCGGCTTCAACTTTGTCTATTCCGGAGCGTACTTGTTCCTCGGCGGAGATGCTCCAGTCGGGGTCAGATGCTTCGGACATCAACGTGTTTTCAAGTAGTTGTGTCTGTAAAATTTGCTGTTCAATGGCCTGTGCCTCAATCTGTTCGGGTGTAAATGCCTGCTCTGGGTTGGCGGCGATGGGCAGTTCATAAGTATTTTTGAGTTCCGCCAGCTCCTGCTGCAAGCGTGCCAGTCCGTTTTGAGTATCTGCAATTTTATTATTCACATCCGTTGTTATCGCATCTGAATTTAAGTCGTCTAGTTTTATAGCTTGTGTTGCCGCTGCCATGGAGCGATTTGCCAATCGCTTTTCAAGATCATTAACCCTGGCAGTCAGGTGTAAAGTATTGTCATCGATTTTTTTATTCATGGATTTCAATTCAGCAAGCATCGCGCTGTCGTCACCGGGCAGTATTTGCCAGGCGCCCACCACGGCGAATATCGCCAGAATGCCTGTGATCATGATTCGTGTGTTTCCTGTATTCATTGTCTTTATCTCCATTGGGGGGTGTCCCCACGGGTGATTAGGCCCGTGGGGATATCAAGGCTACTGATTGGCGTAGTAGGTGACGAGCGAGCTGTAGTTGCCTGCATAGCTCGGTGGTATATGACAACTGAAGTACAGATGCGATGCGCCATTTTCACCATCCAGGCTGCCGGTGTTTAACACCTGCGCCTGATTACCGCTGCCAGAGGTGAATCGATTGCCAGTCGCCCAGTACGAGGTGGTGCCATTGGTGTTGTGTGAATAGCTCACCAAGCGACAGTAACCGTTGCGGTTGTAGTTCTTGTCGACCATGCGAACCCAACTTTTTTCGACGGCTGCATCATGCAGAAAACCGTCGAAATCGGTGCGGACCACCGGGCAGTCGACTCGCAGCCAACGTGTACTGGATGGATTGCGTAGTTCGCTGTAACTGAGTGAAGGCTCTGGATCACTGCTGTTCCATTTGACACATGCCGACCCAGGAAGGGTTGCCTTGCCAGCCATTGCTTGCCCGCCAAATAAGGCGAGGGCACCAAATAAAATTGCAGTCATACTTATATATTTCATGATTTTTCGCTCCTTAGTTTTATGAAGACACTCTCTCAAGGTTGCACTCCGATGAATATCTGGAGTACGGCTATAGCCTAAATGGATCGTATGACTGACTCTGCGGCATTTGCCGCTGAAAGTTTGTGAAATATTTACCTCTATCTTTTTTATGGATCAAGGTGCATATAAAAAACTCTCTATGCACAGCGTTTTTGAAAGTTAATAACAGCTTGTGGCATCTATCCGCCATTTGATCTTGAGAGTAATTACATATGCGATTGTGTCTACTAGTACTTCAACCAAGCGTGCAGGAGGGTTTGGTAATTTTTCACATTTCACTTACTTAATAGTTCACTTACAAGAAACCTTCATCAGCTTAGTGTTGAGACTGCAAGAACAGACAGGGTCTTGCGAATACTGGCAAA
>CALZIQ010000143.1 GCA_945787735.1 uncultured Chromatiaceae bacterium
AGCTGTTTGAAGATATGGATATTCTGCCGGTGGATGATTACACCACCCAGCTGTTTGACATGCTGGCAGCCATCTCGCCGCGCCAGGGTGAATTGCCTGAAGTGGTGGTGCTGACACCCGGCATCTATAATTCCGCCTACTTTGAACATAGTTACCTGGCCCAACAAATGGGGGCAGAGCTAGTGCAGGGCTCGGATCTGTTGGTGGACGATGATGACTGTGTCTATATGAAAACCATCTACGGTCTGAAGCGGGTGGATGTCATCTATCGCCGCATCGATGATGATTTTCTCGACCCGGAGGAATTCCGCAAAGATTCCACCCTGGGGGTACCCGGGCTGATGCGGGCCTGGCGTGCAGGTAACGTAGGCATTGCCAATGCCCCTGGCGCCGGGGTGGCAGATGATAAAGTGGTCTACGCTTTTGTGCCCGACATTATTCGCTATTACCTGAGTGAAGAACCCATCATTCCTAACGTGCCGACCTATTTGTGTATGCATGACGATGAGCGCAGCTACGTGCTGGATCATCTGGACGAGTTGGTGGTGAAACCGGCCAATGAGTCGGGTGGGTATGGCCTACTGGTCGGCCCCCACGCGACCAAAAAGCAGCTCAAACAATTCGCCAAACTCATTAATGAAAATCCACGCAATTATATTGCCCAGCCGACACTCAGTCTTTCGACGGTTCCTACGCTGGTTGATGGCGGCAAGGTGGCGCCACGGCATGTGGATTTGCGTCCGTTTACGCTGCAAAGTAAGAAAATCTATACCACGATGGGAGGCTTGAGCAGGGTTGCCTTGCCTGAAGGCTCTCTGGTAGTCAACTCGTCCCAGGGGGGTGGCAGTAAGGACACCTGGGTAGTAAATGTAGGGAGTTAATCATGCTGTCACGCGTAGCAGAAAATGTATATTGGATGGCGCGCTATCTGGAACGTGCGGAAGACACGGCGCGCTTGATTAACAGTATGACCAATCTCCTGCTGGATTTGCCGCAGGAAGTGGAAATGACTTGGTATGAGCTGATCAAAGTCGTTGGCGCCCAGGATCACTTTAAGGAACTGTATGAGGATAAACGGGACGAACGTTCGGTGATGCGCTATCTGATCACTGAATTGCGCAATCCCAGTGCTATCGTTGTTTGTATCAACGGGGCGCGTGAAAATGCCCGTGTTACCCGCGATATTATTCCGAATGAGGTGTGGGAGCAGGCTAATGAACTTTTCCATTACACCGCTGAATATGCTAAAGGTTCCATCAGTCGGCGCAAGCGTAATGATTTTATGGATGGTTTGATCCGGCGTTGCCAGACCATGACCGGCGTGATGATGGGCACGCTAAGCCACGATGCGGCCTATCAGTTTTTGCGCATCGGTCGCAATCTTGAGCGAGCAGATATGAGTAGCCGCATTATCGATGTGGCGGCGGGAAATCTGCTTTCCGACGCAGAGGATTTTAATCCTGCTTTTGCCACTGTGCGCTGGATTAATGTGTTGAAATCACTCAATGCCTTCCAAGCCTACCGGCTGGAGGGTTACCTGGGAGTGAATGGCGATGATGTATTGGATTATCTCATTCATCAAGAACATTTTCCTCGTTCCATGGGGCACTCGCTAAAATCAGTGGGTAGTTGCTTGTCAAATATACCCAACCCCAGAGTGCCGCGGCGGCAGCTTAATCTTCTGATTAAAAAGCTGGAAGAGGTCAATACCAAACGTATGAAGCGCAGCAGTCTGCACAAATTCATCGATCAGTTTCAGGTGGATATTGACCAGTTGCATGTTGCCATTGCTGACACCTATTTCCGTTATCATTAGAAACATGCGTAGCTTCTATTGCGGCTGCGCTCAGGAAATGTTTTTTTGATAACAGCTATTGCCACAACTGCAGCTTTAGTTTTGGTTACGACCCGATACATGGTCGTATAGCTGCGCTCAAATAGCTTGCGGCTAATCACTGGCAAGTGATTGGAGAGGCTGGGCGCTATCGACTCTGCGGTAATCGTTGGGACTATGGTATTTGCAACGCCATCATTGAAGAAAATGATGGTAACGATTTGTGTCTCGCATGCCGACTCAATCGCACCATTTCTGATATTTCAAAACCCGGAAATGTGCAGCGCTGGAGGCGCCTCGAACCAGGAATTCGACAATCTGGGTTGGCTCGCGTTTGACACTGGCTACCCATTTGCGCAGCAGCGGTCCGTGTTCGCGGATTTTGAGATAGGGTGACAGTTCGTGGGCGATTTGTTAGTCATATTTGAAAAAGCCGGTTATCGGCATATTTTTCGACGAAAAAATCAAACGGGTTGATCACTGTCATCTCAGCGATCAGTTCAACGTCTACGCTGAAGTGGGTGATCTTTTCTGGAAGGACGTAACGGTCTACAAAGTCGCCGAATGGGTCTTGCTGCCAGTTGACGAAGTGTTTCTCTGGCGTGCCCTTTAGACTGTAGCTGTGGATCGGCGTGCTGCGGCAGTGGGTTGCGGGGCGCAGTCTTACTAGGTGGGGGGAAGAGCTTGTTTGGCGCATCATATTCGTAATTGCTTTTTGTCGAATGGCGACGCGAATCGACATGGTGGGTCTCCCCAGCTTGCGAGTTATTAATTGTTGATGTCGTGTGTCAGCGGATGCACATTTGTGTTGTGGCTGCGCGTTTCCCAGTCGAACTTGGGTAGTTCGGCGAAAGAAAGTTTGAGTGCTTCGTTCCAGCTTTGTCTGATATCGCGCAGGTACTGGTCATCCTCTTCCAAGCGGATGTAGTGATCGTTTTCAAAGGAATCATTTTCATAGACTAGCACCTCGATTGGCGGCCCAACGGTGGCATTCGACTTGATCGTCGAATCCATTGAGACAATGGCACAGCGGGCGGCATCTTCGAGCGAGGTCTCGGGTGTCAAGATGCGATCGAGTATTGGTTTGCCATACTTGTTTTCGCCGATCTGAAGGAAGGGGTTTTCATCTGAGTGGGTAATGAAGTTTCCGGCTGGGTAGATCATGAATAGTGCTGGCGGCTGGCCCTTGATTTGGCCGCCGAAAATGAGTGTGCATGACGTGTCCACATTGCTACTCGACGTCGCTGAGGTAGCATGGGCTTGCTCCTCGCGGCTGATTAGGCCTATGTAGCGAGCGGCATCGGTCATCTTCTTGCAGTTGAGTAGATTAAGGCTGTCTGGTTCGTCGTGCTCATGCTCGATACGGCTGATGATTGCCTGGGTAGTGGCAAGGTTGCCTGCGGACAGCACCACGAAAATGCGTTCTGGTGATAGGTTGAAAAGATGCATCTTACTGTAGGTTGAAATCATATCCGGTCCGGCATTTGTCCTTGAATCGGAACAAAAAACCAGCCCTTCGTTGGTTGATATAGCTACACAATAAGTCATCTCATTACTTCCTACGTCTCAAGCAAGGGTCAATTCTAGCGGAATTATTAGATTTCTGTCTGCATTTCATGGCGGTAATAATATCTCTCTTTGAAGATATGTGTCTTTTGGTATAAAAACTTATTTAAATCATGTTGTTGTGGTTAATTTGACGGGAAAATATGGGGTTGAGTGATCACCATGTCTGCTTTGCAAATTAGCTGGAAAAGTCTAAATTCTAGCAATGATAGCAGCAGGCTGACTGGCGGCCCGCAGCGAATTAAAGGCGCGCAGAGATATCACTATGTTCACAATCCCTTTTACTGTTGAGCGATCCATCACTATTTCAAAGCCCATCGCAGAGCTGGTCGCCATTGTGGCTGACTTCAACACTTGGCGGGCCTGGTCACCCTGGTTGTGCCAGGAGCCCGAATGCCCGGTGACGATCCAGGGGCAGCCTGGTCAGGTGGGGCACGCGCAAAGCTGGGATGGTAAGCGTATTGGCACCGGTGAAATGATGCTGATGTCCGTTGATGCACCTGCGCGGCTGGAATACAGCATTACTTTTCTTAAACCTTGGAAAAGCAAAAGCAAGTCGAGCTTTGAATTCATTGAAGAGGGAGGCGACACAAAGGTTACATGGTTTATGTGGGGTGCCTTACCCATTTTTATGTTTTTTATGCGCAAGATGATGACAGCGCTAGTGGGTAGTGATTATGAACGTGGCCTGGCGATGTTGAAAGAGTATGCTGAGACAGGTGAGGTGCTTTCCAACGTTAATGTTATTGGTGAAGCGGAGTGCGACGGTTTTTATTATCTGGGGCAACGTGCTACATGCAACCTGAGTGAAATTGGAGCGAGCATGGAAAAGAGTTTTTCGGATCTCTATGCAATGATTGAAAAAGGTGATATTCCCAAGCCGGACATTGCCTTTTCGTTTTATCATCAATATGACATGCCGAAACAACGTTGTGAGTATACCTCTGGCTTTGGTTATAAAACCGCACCCTTGATAAGCAATAAAACGGCGCTTGAATCGGGCTACATCGAAAAACATAAAGCCTTGCGTGTCGATCATCTTGGGCCCTATCGGCATCTGGGTAATGCTTGGGTTACTGCACATGGATTGCTGCGAGCCAATAAACAAAAAGCGTCGAAGAGCGTGCCTATGTATGAAATTTATGAGAGTTTTCCCGGTGAGGTGGGTGAGAAGAATATTCTCACTAAAATTCATATTCCTATTGTATAAATCTTGCGTGTAAATGTATGTATCCATTGGAGTGCTAGCTCGGCGATGGAAATTCTATTTTAATATCGTGAGGTTGGCGGATCTGAACAGTGGTTGGCTCCCTTAAGATATTATCTAGAATTTCTTAT
>CALZIQ010000144.1 GCA_945787735.1 uncultured Chromatiaceae bacterium
TAGGATTATTTGTTTGTTTCAGCTCAATGCTGAGCAGCCCTGCAGATGCAACTGAATATCATCCTCTCGAAGAGATCCGCGAGGCTGCAACAACACTCGCCTTACAAAAATTTTCTCAACCGGGTGACGACAGTACCGTTGAAGCGGGGCATCTTGACCCCAGGCTTCGTTTAAAAAAGTGCAATATTCCTCTTACCGCCGAGCCACTGAGCCACAGAAGCAATAACACCAACATGACTGTCATCGTCAAATGTGATGATGCTAAACCATGGACTGTGTATGTGCCCGTTAAAATCAAAATATATTTGACCGTAGCGGTCGTGAATCGGCCACTTGCCCGCGGCATTCCGATAAACAAATCCGATATCTCTTTTGAGAAACGTGAACTCAGCCGTCTCACAAGCGGTTATTTTGAAAACATAACTGGTTTAGTCGGTCATTCGCCTCGTAGATCACTTTCAAAAGGATCAACAGTTTCGCCACGGGACCTGGCCATACAAAAAGTCATCCGCAAAGGGAGTAGCGTCAGCATTGTGGCGGAAACCAATGGCATCACCGTTCGAATGCCAGGTAAGGCACTCACAGATGCGGGAAAAGGCGACCAGATTAAAGTACAAAATCTCTCATCCAGACGTACCGTTATCGGTATTGTTCTGGGGCCAGGCATTGTAAAGGTTACGATGTAATGAACTTTGCATATACGCAAGAAATAGGAACTAATAGCCCTAAAACAATTCAAGTTATGGCATTCAAGACCGATAAAATTTTTAAGCATTTATGCTTAGGAGAGTTAGATTATGCAAATTGACAACTCTGGTTCGATTTCGAACCTTGTGCAAAGCACAAAAGAGGGTCAGTCCTCCCAAAAAAACCAGTCTGCTGAACACAAAAATCAGCAATCAATAACAGAACCATCGCATCAAACAAGGCAATCAGATACCGTGACTTTTACTCAAGCAGCGGCTCAACTGCAACAAGTTGAGCAACAAATAAAGTCAACGCCTGTTACAGATACTCAAAGGATTGAGCAAGTACAGTCAGCGATAAATAAAGGCCGTTACGACCCTGACCCTGCTCAAGTTGCAGATAAAATGCTGAACTTTGAATCAGCATTGAATACTGTAAGGACAAAATCTTAAGCGGGATACACACCATGTCAACAGCCCCACTCATTAATCAATTGGACACTCTCTTTGATAAACTGGAAATGCTTTTTGAACAACAGTTGGAAACGGCTGTTGATCTTGAAAAGTTATTGCAGGATGAAAATGAGGCATTGGTCAAACGACAACACGAGAAGATCCAACAGATTGCCCAACAGAAAGAGGGCAAGACTGCGGAACTTGCAACGCTTAGCCAACAACAAAGCAATTTATTTAAAGCTGTAAAGCAGCCTTATTCACCTGAAGCCTTCAATAAGCTAATTAAAGCTGCGCCTGGTGATACCTCTCAAAAGATCAGCCACCTCAAAGGCAAACTAACGACAGTAATGCAGGCCTGCCAGGAAAAAAATGCCATTAATGGCCACATTATCGCGGTCAACAAACAATCTGCCGAGACTGCGCTTGCCATTCTACGGGGGCAAATTACCCCTGGCAATTTCACCTATGGCGCTGGAGGTCAGCCAGTCAAAGATGAGTCTCACAACTGCATAAGCAAAGCTTGAAGATCATAATATTGTCTGTATTCTTAGGAACTAGCGTTATCCTAAAATGAATATCAAGAAAGCATTGCCTGATCTATATGGAAAAGCTGACAGACAAAACACGTATATACATCCTGCTTCAACGTCTTGTTGACAAGCGTGCACTACTGACCATAAAACTAAAAGATAAAAATCAGGCTTACACATCCGCAATCCTTGAAGTCAACCGCGACGATAATTTTATAATTCTTGATGAGCTCAAACCTGAAGAAGGGGACCGGCTGCTCAGAAAGGATCCAGCGCTCCATATTGATAGTTACCTGGATGGTGTCAATTTACGCTTTAATGCCAAAGTCAGTGATTTCGGAATCGATAACAATATTCCATTCTATAAGCTTTCAATTCCCGCAGCACTCGATTACCACCAACGGCGACAGGCGGTCAGAATAAGGCTGAGTGCCGCCAATCCTATACCAATCACATTTACCACCGATGAAGGCAAATCATTTAATGGCGAGATTGAAGACATCTCTATTGGCGGTCTTAGGGCACGATTTAGGCAGAACCTCGCTCACACTCTGGAGGCCGGGGCAAAAATAAAATGCACCTTTTTACTCCCCCCGGATAAAAGGGAAAAATTGAACTGTGAATTTATCATTCGAGTCATTAAACACGACAAGAACAAAATCAGACCGGCATTTTTGGGCGGTCAATTTGTTGATCTTGAAAAATCAATAGAGAGAGATTTACAGCGGATGATCATGAGTTTACAGCGCGCCACGCGCCAAAAAGATGCTTTTTAAGCGGTGTTCGGCTTCGTCATCACCTAAGTAATTGATATACTTCCCCTCGCATCAATTCGCCCCGGTAGCTCAGCTGTATAGAGCAACCCCCTCCTAAGGGGTAGGTCGCAGGTTAGAATCCTGCTCGGGGCGCCATTTAATCCATGCTGGCGAAGATCTTTATATAAAAATATAATATAAAATATAAATAACAATTCATTTATCTTATATAAAAAAACCGTTATCTTTGCCGTTCACATCTGTATGATCCCGCCGTGCAGGCAAGACGGAAGGTATTTATGAGCACAAGTCAGTTATCCAAGGCCTCATCCAGCCAGGATGTCAGCGGCCAGAGACCCGGCATGTTTATCTACGACCAGTTTGACCAACAACTGGTGGATGAACGTGTCACGCAGTTTAGAGACCAAGCCCAGCGCTATTTTGCTGGCGAACTCTCCGATGATGAGTTCCTCGCCCTGCGTTTAATGAATGGCATCTATGTTCAGACACATGCGCCCATGCTGCGCATTGCTATCCCCTACGGCCTGTTTTCGGCGGACCAGATGCGCATGCTGGCCCAGATCGCCCGTAAGTACGATAGAGGCTTTGGTCACTTCTCCACACGTCAAAACATCCAGTACAACTGGATCAAAATGGAAGATATGCCTGATGTGCTGGCCGATCTGGCTTCAGTTCAAATGCATGCCATCCAGACCAGCGGTAATTGTATTCGCAACACCACTACAGACCCATTAGCAGGCGTTGCAGCAGACGAACTTGAAGATCCCCGCCCCTACTGCGAAATTATTCGCCAGTGGTCTACCCTGCACCCTGAGTTTGCTTACTTACCGCGCAAATTCAAGATTGCAGTCTCTGGCGCCAGTAAGGATCGCGCTGTCACACTGGTTCACGACATCGGCCTGCGCCTGGTGAAAAATGACGCCGGTGAAACCGGTTTTAAAGTCAGTGTTGGCGGTGGTCTCGGTCGCACGCCGATGGTGGCACAAACAATTCGCCCGTTCCTCGAAAAACAACACCTGCTTTCTTATCTGGAAGCCGTGCTGCGTGTCTACAATCTGAAAGGCCGCCGTGATAACAAATACAAAGCCCGCATCAAGATTCTTGTCGGCAGCATGGGCGCAGAAGCCTTCGCCAAGCTGGTCGAGGAAGAGTGGTCCCGGATAAAAGACAGCATGATCTTGGACCAGGCCGAAATTGATCGGGTTAAGGCCTTTTTTACGCCTTTTAACTACGACGACAAGGCCGCTCAAGACAATACACTTAATCAGCATCTGGCTGACAACGAAGCTTTTACCCGCTGGTTTAATCACAACACCACTACACATAAGATTGATGGCTATCGGGTCGTCCACGTGTCTCTCAAATCGCCCAAACGGCCACCGGGAGATATCACTGCGGAGCAGATGGAAGCGGTGGCAGCCCTGTCTGATCAATACAGTTATGGCCTGTTACGCAGCACCTACGATCAGAACCTGGTAATGACAGACATCAAACAGGCAGATCTGTTTGCATTGTGGCAATCACTGGATCAGGCCGATCTGGCAACTCCGTCAATCAACACCATCAACGATATGATCTGCTGCCCGGGCCTGGATTTCTGCGCCCTGGCCAACGCCAGTTCAATTGACGTCGCGGCGGATATTCAGAAACGTTTTGAGCAACTCGACTATCTCTATGACCTGGGTGAGATCGATCTCAAAATGTCTGGCTGCATGAACGGCTGTGGCCACCACTCCATTGGCCATATCGGTATCCTTGGTGTCGATAAGAAAGGCGTAGAGTGGTATCAATTCACCCTTGGTGGTTTCTCCGAAAACGAAGCTAAACTTGGTGTGCGCCTGGGGCGCGCCATCGCCAAGGCCGACGTTGCTGATACTGTGGAGAAAATTGCCCAGGTTTACCTAGATGAACGAGTAGAGGGCGAACGTTTTGTAGATACCTTCTATCGCATTGGTATTGAGCCTTTCAAAGGACGTGTTTATGAAAGTAATTAGTAATCGTCAAATTGTTGAAGATAGCTGGCAAACCATTGATGCCGAGACTAGCATAGATCAACTGCCGACCGGCAAGATCATCGTCAGCCTCGCTTTCTGGAATGAACATAAAGATGTCTTGAGCCAACGCAGTGAGCCCTTGGGCATCAAACTCAGCCCTGAAGATGATGTTGCTGAAATAAGCGAGCAACTACCTCGGTTTGAAATCCTGGTTTTGCAATT
>CALZIQ010000145.1 GCA_945787735.1 uncultured Chromatiaceae bacterium
CTAGGCGACAACTATGTTGACAAACACCGTTTTTAGCAGTTAACTATAATCTCACCAATGTCCGCTTCAGGATGGATGCAGTGTTGTTGCGCTCGTAGAGCATAAAAAAATCTGATTCTGGGTGAATCTTTTCTAATCCAATTCATCGCTGTAGATTTTTCCACCACCACATTACTTTTACTAACTTTGATGATAAAACGCCAAAGCAGGTAACTATTCGATTATTAACGATAAGCAAGTCAGTTTATATTTGGCATATCCTTTTTCACCAATGCTATGCTTTGACTATGATGAAAATTTTCTCTAATTCTGGTGAGGGCGGCCGTGATGGCCGCCCGGTTAGATGGGGTTTATTTCTTCAAGCTTTTTCCAAATGCCACAATGCCGTCCAACACGGCGTTTTTCACCTTCAGGCGTTTCAACTCTTTTAGCAGGTTGTCGATTTCTTTGCCTGCACCGGCCTTGTCGCCGCGAGCCGTTTGCATCTCGGCACGCAGACGGCTGCATTCGTGCAGCATGATGGGGGAGAGGATCGACTTATCTTTTTTGTATTGCTTTAGCGCTCTGTCGGTCAGGCTCAGGGCCGAGTCCGGATTGGCGTCGCGTATCTTGACCAGCTTGTTTTTCTGGATACGATGGAAGGGCCGTGCCTGGTTTTGTGCCAGCGCCAGTGACAGCTGCGCTCCAAGCGCGGTGTCGGTAAAGCGTTCGGCCAAATTTTCAATCGTATTCATGCCGCCGCTGAGATAGGGCGAGCTGGAACCACCAAAGCTGAGTGCCAGGCCAACGTTAGTGTCAAAGTAATCCTGCGCCAGGCGTTCTTCATCACGTTCGAAGGGACGTCCGATGCGCAGTTTCAATGTGTTCGAGGTGATCGCCAGATCCTCGCTGCCGTGATAGACCGCGCGGATGCTGTATTCTCCTGGTTCTTGAAAATAGAAACCACCCTTGCCGAAACTGAGGATGATGTTCTGACTCAAACGGTCTTTGCCTGTAGTCGTTTGTTCGCCTGTGTCAGCCTCGATGCCGGGCATGAGTGTGGACATTGCCGGGGCAGAAAGTTTGCATGCCACGGGGTCGTAGCTGACTACTTTGCCATCCGGTCGTTTGATGTAGATATCCATGCGGCCGCAGGCGGGGTCGAGTTGGGTATCGATGTCGATGGGCAGCTCGGTTTTGTTCTTGAGTCGTGCCTCAATAATGACCGGCTCCATGAATTGGTAGTAGCCCGTGCCCTTGCTGCGTAGTAACAGATCAACCGGCGGATTTCCATCCATGTCGATCATGCCGCTGCCGGTATCTTCCAGGTGACTGCCGGTGGCCCAGGGGTCGCCACCCATGATGATTTCGGAACGTTTGCCGTGACGCAGATGAATCAATTCCTCCTCATCGAAACGCATCATGAAGTTGCCCCAGAAGTTCGAGACGTATTGCGGATAGTTCATCCATGACAGGGCGTTGGAGCGGCCCTTGTTCCAAGAGTGGACGAAGTTGAATGCATGGCCAGCCTCGTGCACCCAGGTGTAGAGGAATTGACGTAGTGCCGACGCCTCGGTCTGGTTGCTGGGTGCGCCGCTGGGCAGGTTATTGAACCAGGAGTGGTTGCGGAATACAGCAAAGCCTTGCCGTTCCGGGCTGCGACCAGGGCCGCCATAGGCAGTGCCGTAATCAAACATGATGCCCGCGGTGGTTGAGCTGACATAGTCGCCCGCCAGAATGCCCCACATCTGCCAGCGTGGATATTCCACATAGCTGCTGTGATGGGTTTCCATGGCGTCATGCAACTCGGCGTCGCTCCAGGTGTTGAAAGTGCTTGAGCTGTCGTTGATGATAGATCTGTTGGGGGAGATGTTTACCTCTACGCCCGCTTCCCGATAGGCCTGCTCTATGGTGAGGTTGCGTTGCGGAATATCAGTGGGCCGAGTGTTGTGCGCGTGAGTATTGTACGTTGGCAAAATCGTGCCGCTGTTGACCGAGGCGCACACATCCACTTCAAGCGTGAGCTGGCGAAAGGTATTGGATTTTTTGCTGCAATTATAGGTGCTGTTTGCACCTGAGCTGGGTTTGAATGTGACCTGGGCCGGCCCCACGCTGTTGGACTGCCAGGGAATGGAAATCTCGATCGTGCTGCTAGGGTAGCTGCCTTCCAGATAACTGACATTGCCGCTCACACTTGCTGAGCAGCGCGACCACGATACCGTGGGGCTGTTGACGATCCATGAAGTACGATAGATGCGCCAGTTATAGGTGCGTCCACCCCAGGAAAAATTATAGACCTGATACAGATCGCCACTGATGCGGTTGGTGACCGGAGTATTGACGTTGCCGCTGTCGATGTCGACGCGCAGGTCCAGCTCCCAATTGCCCGAAGTAGGTGAGCTGATGGGGCCGTAAAAGTTGCCGCTCACCGGCGCCAGGCGCAGGCAGCGCCATAGTTCGTAATCATAGACCCGGTATCGTTCCAGGTTATCGATAGGGCGGGCTCTTAATTCCGGGTCGTCGGGTAGTTCAGTTTGTCTGAGTTCGACGTCGATGGTTTCATTCCTGTCTTTGGTTGTAGTCATGCTGTCTTCTCCTTGCTTCATCTAGCAGTTCTGCGTTGCGGTATTAGCCGTCAGTTAACACTGGAAAGCGAAATGTTTAATTTGTTTAGGCATAGCCAAATGGCGTGCTTGACTGTCGGATCAAAATTTCGTTATTCAGAATGGCGATGCCAATGGCGCCGATTTTGTCGAGTTCGAGCAGGAGTGATTTTTCCAGTTTCCGGCTTGTGATTTTTATGCCCAGGGTCACCCTGCGTTCCTTGCTGGTGGCTTCGATGCGTGCGGCAAAACCCAGCATCATATTGCTGCTGACCGAGTTCTGTTTGTAGATCTCCTTGTTGTCAAGGTAGATAACAATGTGGTCGTTTTTAAAGCCGTCTTGGAGGTCAATTAGTAGGTTGAACATATTCTCAATTTCTTATGGATTTGCATATTAGTCTGAGACTATAAATCTAGACCGGTTTGCTCGGATTACAAGGCTCTTTAACGTGGTTTTAACTAAGTGTTTTGCTAGGTTTTTTGACACAAAACTGAAATAGGTCTGTCATGCTTGCCTGTTAGTATCAGAAATGGGTGGATGTGGAAGGGTAGTGGGCAGGCCTGTTCAAGTAAGCCGTCAAGAAAAAGGAGTCTTGCCATGAGTGAAGTGGATAAAATTGAGCATGATGATATTCATGACAGTGTCATTGAGTCGATCGCCCTGCAGTATGAAATGGATGAAAATGATGTGCGGCTGATCTATGAAGAGCAGCTAGATAAACTTAGCCTGAGCAGTCGCATTAAATCATTCTTGCCAGTGCTTTGTACGCGGCATGTTAAGGAAATTATTCTACATAACTTCAGGCCTGCTCGGCTGGTGTAAAGATATGTTGGCAGGCTGCCCCATGTGAGGGCTTGTGTGAGACAATAACGGCGCATATAAATTCAGGCGCATGTTATTAGATGAATGCACACAGTCATGCCGTATCCAAGGGCATTGTTCTTTCCTTACTCGGTTTTAGTTTGCTCTCCTTTGGTGATGCCACCATCAAGTATCTCAGCAGCTACTACAGCACCTATTCACTGGTGTTGTATAACTCGGTGTTTGGTTTGATTGTATTGTTGCTGTTGTCACCTTGGTTGGGTGGCATCAAAAATACGCTTAGGGATAAACGTATTAAGCTTCACCTGTTGCGTGGTGTTTTGGTGTTTGTGCAGTTATCTCTGATTGTCTATGCATTTACTCAATTACCCTTGGCCAAGGCCTATGCCATTTCATTTGTTGCGCCGATGTTTTCAGCGCTATTGGCTATTCCTCTTTTAAAAGACAAGATTGACTGGCGCCATGTGGCTGCCATCATCATCGGCTTTGCCGGCGTGTTGATAATTTTACGGCCGGGTTTGATTCCGTTGGAACTGGCCTCACTCGCGGCATTGATCTCAGCACTGTTTTTTTCATTGGTTAATATTACTGCGCGTTATATGCGTAACAGCCAGCACACACTGTTGTCCTGGGCCTTTTATCCGCACCTAGTGATTATTTCTATATTGTTACTGTTGTTTCTGGATGAACTGCAATGGCTGCGTTTTCAGGACTTAGCCTATCTTGCCTTCATGGGCGGCGTCTCCGCCTTTGGTGCCATCTGCATTGCCCGTGCCTTCGCCCATGCGCGCACAGCGACGGCGGCCTCGTTTCATTATGTGCAGATGTTGTGGGGGGCGGTCTTGGGTTACTTTATTTTTGGTGACACAGTCGATCTTTGGACAGCCGTGGGGGCGGTGGTGATTATCGGTAGTGGTTTATGGTTGATGCGGGTGGAGACCGGAGAGGCTAAATCGCCCAGCCAGGCCTAAGGCTGTTAACGTCGGCAGGTAACGAAATTTTGGTTGCGATTAGGCTTGCATCCAATGTTTCAAGATGAGGCACATGCCCAAGCATGGGGGCATCGATCATCTGCTGTAGGGTTTGAATGTTCTCATTCAAGCAGCTCATTTTAGGTGCGACTTGATTTGCAACCCAGCCTGCTAAAGGCAGACCACAGGCCCGAATTGATTCGACACTGAGTAAAGCATGATTCAGGCAGCCCAGGCGCATGCCCACTACCAGAATCACGGGCAACTCCAAACGCTTGG
>CALZIQ010000146.1 GCA_945787735.1 uncultured Chromatiaceae bacterium
CTGAGTGTGAGCTTGTGAGATTGCAACAGGCTCATGACAGCTGGCTGCGCCGTAACAGATATAAAAACAACGGTACCCCCAGAAAGGCAGTGATAACACCAACCGGTAATTGTTGCGGCGCCAGTATGGTGCGAGCCAGGGTGTCGGCACAAACTAAAAGAGTCCCCCCCAGCAACATACTGGCCGGTAGCAGCAGACGTTGGTCATTGCCAATGGCGAGACGTATGATGTGCGGCACAACCAGTCCAACAAAGCCAATGCTGCCTGCCTGAGTGACTGCCACGGCAGTTAACAGCGAAGCTAGAAAATAGATCGTCCAGCGCAGGCGTGCCACATTCACCCCCAAGGCTTGGGCTTGAAGTTCGCCGCGGCTGAGCAGAGTCAGGTTGCGCGCCATGGGTAGACAGATGGCAAGTCCAATCAGCATGATTAGCAGCGCTGTGCCCGGTTCGCTGGCATGACTGAAGTCACCCATTAACCAGAACAACATGCCGCGTAGATTGGTGTCCGGGCTGATCGCCAGAATAAAGCTAATCAACGCCCCCCAGCCAGCAGCGACAATGACACCAGTGAGTAATAAACGTGTTGCTGTCCAACTGCCTTGACCATGGGCCAGGGCAAATACCAGCAACATGGAAAACAGCGCGCCAACAAAACTGCCGGCGGTGAGCCAGAATCCAGTCAGTCCAAGCAGCATGATGGTTAGTGCACCCACAGCCGCGCCACCGGAAATACCAAGCACATAAGGATCGGCCAGCGGATTGCGCAACAGAGTTTGCATTAATGCCCCGGCCAGGGCCAGTAGCGCACCCACGGCAAAGGCGCTAAGCAGGCGCGGCAGACGCAGATCGAAAATCAGACGGTGTTCCAGTTGCTCAGCATTGAATAAGGCATTCCAGAGTTGAGCCGGAGTGAGGTTAATGCTGCCCTGGCTTAAGCCCCATGCCAGACTGATGAGTGACAGCGCGGTTAAGCCAATGAGTGTCAGAGAGAATTGTTTGCGTCGCAACACTGCCATGGTGGTGGCTTAGTTAGTCCCGGTGCCATCTCTGAGGCTAATGCTGGGCCAGCCTTTAATTTCTGCGTGTTGTTTGAGTGTTTCGTCTGCATCTACGGCAATTGGGTGGGTCACCATTTCCAATAGGGGCAGATCATTGTGTGAGTCAGAATAGAACCAGCTGGTAGCCAGATTGTAGCCATTTTGTGTTAACCAGGCGCTGAGCCGTTCTACCTTGCCTTCGCGAAATGAAGGTATACCGCTAACCTCACCGGTGTAACGGCCATTTTTAAATTCCGGATCAGTGGCAATCAGGTTGTCGACGCCTAAAGCTTCAGCGATCGGCGCGGTGACAAACTGGTTGGTGGCGGTGATGATTAATAACACATGTTCGTGTTCACGATGTTGTTGCAGCAATTGGCGCGCTTTAGGCAGGATAATGGATTCGATCTCGGATGCCATAAATTTTTGCCGCAGGGCCAGCATGGTGTCGAGGTCATTATCAGCCAAGGGGCGGAGAGAGAAGCGTAGGAACTCCAGAATATCCAGCGTGCCATTTTTATATTCATCATAAAAGCGCTGATTTTCACGCTGGTAGAACTCGCCATCCACAATCCCTTCAGCAGCCAAAAACTGGCCCCAGAGATAATCGCTGTCCCCATTTAACAGGGTATTGTCGAGATCGAATATCGCCAGTTTCACGTGTTTCTCCACAGCTTTGTGCAAAGCGGCCTAGAATAGGCGCTTATGTGCAAAAGGTAAATGCCAAACAATTCGGTGGGGGTAAATGCCTAATTGATCAGAGCAGTGATTGTGTGGAACAATGAGTGATATATATGTTTTATACACAACAGGTTTTAAGTGATTGATTCAGATGGGTATCGACCAAATGTTGGGATCATACTAAGCAACGGCGAAGGTAAGTTGTTGTGGGCCCGGCGAATAGGACAAAATGCGTGGCAGTTTCCGCAGGGAGGCATTCGTTCTGATGAGACCCCGGAAGAGGCTATGTATCGTGAGCTGACTGAAGAGGTTGGCTTGGGCTCTGAACATGTAGAAGTCATTGGTGCCACGCGTGGTTGGTTACGTTATCGTTTACCCAAACGGCTCATTCGCCGTAACAGCAAACCGGTCTGTATTGGGCAGAAACAGGTCTGGTTTATGTTGCGCCTGCTAGCGGATGAGAATGAAGTCCGCCTTGATTTAACCAGCCATCCCGAATTTGATCACTGGTGTTGGGTTGATTACTGGCATCCGGTAATGGAAGTGGTTCACTTCAAACGCGATGTCTATAGCCGGGCTCTTCAAGAGCTGGCTCACCATTTAGGATACGATAAACAAGAGTTGAGGCAGATACGGGATGCCTTGCGGCGTTAATTGGCATCTATGCTAGCGATTCTTCAGCGTATTATTCAAGAAGTCAGTCAGGCGAATGATATCGAACGCGCCCTGGCGATTATCGTTAAGCGTGTAAAAGAAGCAATGAAGGTGGACGTCTGTTCCGCCTATCTCTCGAACGAATCCCAGCATCGCCATATTCTGATGGCCTCGGATGGTCTGAATCCGCAGTCAATTGGACGAGCCGGTTTGGTATTTGGCCAAGGCTTGGTCAGTCTGGTGGCTGAAAGAGCCGAGACTGTTAATCTTGAAAGCGCGCCCGATCATCCCCGTTATCATTTTGTCCCAGGTACGGACGAGCAGAATTATTGTGCTTTTCTGGGGGTTCCCATTATTCATCACCGTAAAGTGCTGGGTGTGTTGGTAGTACAGCAAAGGGCTCGGCGTCGATTTAAAGAGGACGAAAACGCTTTTCTGATGACGGTGGCAGCGCAATTGGCTGGCGCCATCGCTCATGCCGAGGTCAGCGGCGGAATTGCCAAACTGGTTTCTAATGTAAGTGAGGGAGTCTCCCTGAAAGGCTTGCCGGGTTCGCCCGGTGTGGGTATTGGAACTGGCTTGGTAATTTATCCCCCCGCTGATCTGGATGCGGTACCAGATCGCCAGGTGGAAGATGTAGAAACTGAGGTGGAGGTGTTTCGGGAAGCCGTCGCCCTGGCTCAGGACGATATCCGTGACTTGCAAACGCGTCTCAGCACGGCGCTGAGTAAGGAGGATCAAGCGCTATTTGATGCCTATCTGCAAATGCTCGGCAGTGCCAGCATGATTGAGCAAGTGATCGGCCGCATCCGGGCAGGAAGCTGGGCCTCGGGTGCCTTGCGTGAAACCATCAATGAGCATGTGCGCGTGTTTGAAAGCATGGATGATCCGTACATGCGCGAACGCTCTGCCGACGTTAAAGATCTCGGGCGGCGCATACTGCGTTGTCTGCAAAAGGATAGACAAGCCCCGCCCCCTTATCCTGAACGTACTGTGTTGGTGGGTGATGAGATCACGGCCACCATGTTGGCCGAGGCACCGATTGATCGTTTGGTCGGGGTGATCTCAGCGAAAGGGTCATCTTCTTCGCATGTTGCCATCCTGTCGCGCGCTTTGGGCATACCAGCAGTAGTTGGTGTGAAGGAACTGCCAGTGGTGCGCATGGAGGGGCAGTCCCTTATTGCTGATGGATATAACGGTCGGGTTTATGTTGCGCCGTCAGAAAATGTGCGCAAGGAGTATCAGCGTCTCGCTGCAGAAGAGGCGCAAATGACCGCCGATCTGGCCGAGTTGCGTGATGAACCGGCCCAGACTCCAGACGGATTTCGTATCCCGCTTTACGCCAATACCGGCTTGTTGTCTGATATTACTCCGTCGCTGCTGAGTGGTGCCGAGGGTATCGGCTTGTATCGTACCGAGTTCCCATTCATGGTGCGGGATCGCTTTCCCACTGAAGATGAACAGTTCCATATCTACAGCCAGGTGATGGAGGCCTTTGCGCCCAAGCCGGTTGTGTTGCGTACCCTGGATGTGGGAGGCGATAAGAGTCTGCCCTATTTTCCGATTAAGGAGGAGAATCCATTCCTGGGTTGGCGCGGTATTCGTATTACCCTGGATCATCCTGAGCTGTTTCTGGTTCAGGTCAGAGCAATGTTGCGGGCGGCGGATAGCCTGGATCGGTTGAGCATTCTATTGCCGATGATTAGTAGCATTAGTGAGTTGGATGAATCACTAAAACTGATCCAGCAGGCCTATCATGAGTTGCTCGAAGATGGTGAGGCGGTGGCCAAGCCACGGGTTGGCGCGATGATCGAAGTGCCTTCGCTTGTTTACCAGATTGAAGCGGTTGCTAAACGCGTTGACTTTATTTCCGTGGGTACAAATGACTTAACGCAATATCTTTTAGCGGTGGACCGTAATAACGGCAGTGTGGCAGAACTGTATGACAGCCTAAGCCCGGCAGTTATTCTGGCCATCAAGCTGGTTGTTGAAGGTGCTGCACGTCATTATTGTCCGGTGAGTATTTGTGGCGAAATGGCAGGAGATCCTAGAGCAGTGCTGGAGTTATTGGCTCTAGGCGTAGATAGCCTGAGTATGAGTGCTTCAAGTCTGTT
>CALZIQ010000147.1 GCA_945787735.1 uncultured Chromatiaceae bacterium
ATTTCACCACGGCCCATCGCCTCGCCGATGCCATCAACGAAAAGATAGGCATGGGCACCGCCCAGCCGGTGGATGGTTCGTCGATTCGTATTCATGCGCCACGTGATCCTGGTCAGCGGGTTGCCTATGTTTCCTTGATCGAAAACCTGACCCTTGAACCGGGCGAGTCATCGGCCAGGGTGGTGGTCAATTCTCGAACCGGTACGGTGGTCATCGGCCGTCATGTTCGTGTCACTTCCGCCGCTGTAACCCATGGCAGTTTGACTGTCACTATTACCGAAAAGCCCTTCGTCAGCCAGCCACCTCCTCTGGCTGCGGGTGGTGCTACGGTGGTGGTGCCGACTTCGGATGTGGATGTGGTGGCGGAGAACAACAAGATGTTTCTGTTTGACCCAGGTATTTCACTCGGTGAGATTGTGCGTGCTGTAAACAACGTTGGCGCAGCACCAGGGGATTTGGTCGCCATTCTTGAAGCACTTCGAGAAGCTGGTGCGCTGCGTGCTGAGCTGGTTGTGATCTAGTCCCATGACTTCTTCTGTTAATCCAGGTGATATCTATACCGACACCAGTTCGCTGACATCGCTGAAAGCGAAGGCGAGTCGGGATGCCTCGGCTGCGCTTGAAGAGACCGCCGGGCAATTCGAATCTTTGTTTATTCATATGATGCTTAAGACCATGCGCAGTACAAGTCTGGGTGATGGCCTGTTTGACAGTGAGCAAACCCAGTTTTATCAGCAAATGTTCGATCAGCAGATTTCTGTTGAAATGGCCAAGAAGCGTCAGGTGGGCATTGCTGATATGTTGGTGAGTCAACTGGGCTCACAGCAAGCTGTTACGCAGGATAGGGTATCCACAGATGCCAAACTCGATTTAGACCGCCTGCGTTTGCATAGGCCAATTACGCCCGCTGCGATAGAAGCCTTTGCCCCGGCAGAAAATATCAGCCGCGAAACAATCGAAGGATTTGATTCACCCGAGGACTTTGTAGAGAAACTCATGCCGCTAGCGGAAAAGCACGCCGCTGAACTTGGTGTAAGTCCGAAAGTGTTGCTGGCACAGGCAGCGCTTGAAACCGGTTGGGGCAAACACGTGATCCATTATAGCAATGGTGTGCCTAGCCATAATTTGTTCAACATTAAAGCTGACCAGCGCTGGGATGGCCCCCGAGCCGTAGTGCCGACACTAGAGTATGAAAAGGGCAAGCCAGTGCGGGAGATGGCGGCGTTTCGCGCCTATCCTAGTTTTGAAGCCAGTTTCAGCGATTATGTCTCTTTTCTAAAATCCAGCCCGCGATATGAAAAGGCACTTGAACAGACCGACGATAGTGCTGCCTTTGTCCGAGCTCTGCATCAAGCCGGTTATGCAACCGACCCTAAATATTCATCGAAAATTAACAGGATAATGAATGGTGATGTGTTTGAGCGGGTGGCGCAGGGGCTTCAGGGATTTTCGAAAGGGCCGTTAACCTAGGTGAGGCAAACCATTATTCAATGGCTTGTCTCTTTTACTTGATGTATTCGGAGTTTGCTATATGGCTGACATGATAGGAATCGGAACAGGTGCACTACGCGCCTACCAACGCGCCTTGCAGGTGGTCAGCCATAATGTCAGCAATGTCAATACCGAGGGATACAGTCGCCAACGGCTTGAATTAACGACACAGACACCTCAGCATGCAGGAAATTCTTTTATTGGTAGTGGCGTAAGAGTTGGTTCAATATCACGTGTATATGACCAGTTCTTAGTGGACCAGGTTAGAACGTATAGCGCCAGCGCCAGTCATGCCGAAGTGTATGCCAAGAACGCAGGGCTGATAGACGATATGTTGGCCGATCCGGATATAGGTTTGGCGCCTGCTATGGATGATTTTTTTGCTGCAATGCAGGCGGTATCTAATGATCCTGCGTCGCTGCCAGCACGGCAATCCTTGTTTTCTCAGGCCGAAACCCTTGTTGATCGCTTTGAGTATCTCAATCAACGCTTTGAGGATTTTCGCAATCAGTCGACCCGGGAGATGAGTTTTTCCGTGTCAGAAATTAACGGCCTGGCCAATCAGATTGCTGATATCAACAAGACGATTTCGTTAACGCCCATGGACGCACAACCCAATGATCTACTCGATAAACGTGATGTATTGCTGAATGAGTTGGCCGAGAAAGTAGCCATTACTACGGTTCAGCAGGAGAATGGTGCCGTGAATGTGTTTTTCGGCAAGGGACAGCTGCTTGTTTTTAACCAAGATGCCCATGAATTAACATTAACCGCGAACCAGTTTGACATCAAACGGATGGAAGTGAGCGTAATACCAACCGGTGGAACCCCAGTCCAGGTTTCGAACCAGGTAACAGGTGGGGAGTTGGGAGCATTATTGGATTTTCGAAATCAGGTGCTTGATCCGTCGCAAAATTCTCTTGGTGTTATGGCAATCGGTTTTGCAGACACATTCAATCAGCAACAACGCTTGGGTCAAGATCTAAACGGCAACCTCGGTACAGACTTTTTTAATGTGGCGGCCCTTGAGACAAGAACTCATGGCAGCAATACTGGCACTGCCGTTATTGGTGCCACGCTGACAGACGAGGGTCAGTTGAGCAATGATGAGTATGAACTGAGCTATAGTCTCGCAACTGGTTATAATTTGACACGGCTATCAGATGGCACAGTGAATACTTACGCTGCATTGCCTGCCACTACGAATTACGGTTTTAGTTTGGACATTGCTTCAGGTGCCGTCGCGGATGGTGACCGCTTTCTAATCAGGCCTGGGCGTCGTGGTGCAAATGACCTGGGTATGAATATCACCAGTCCTACTGAGATCGCTGCTGCCGCACCTGTCAGGACTGCAGCAGACAATATTAACAATAGCGGCAATGGAAGAATAACGCCGGCTGTCGTCAGTGATACCACTTCACTGGCGCCTTACCCCGGCTGGGGTGGCATCAACATGACTTTCAATGCCGGGGTGATTACCTATGCCGGCGCTGCTGCAGGCTCATTCGCCTACACAGATGGGCAGGCGGTGACTATTAATGGTATTAGCTTTACCATCAACGGCGCTCTGGCTGATGGCGACACTTTTAGTATTGAAGAGAATACGGGTGGCGTAGGTGACAACCGTAATGCTTTGTTGATGTCTAGCCTGCAAAACCAGAAATTTATGGACAATGCTTCTGCAAGCTATAACGATTTTTACGGTGCGATTGTTGCTGATGTCGGTATTGCCACTCGCCAGTCACAACTGACAGAAGTATCACAACAAAAACTTCTGGAGCAAGCGGTTGATGCAAGGGATGGTTTATCCGGAGTTAATCTTGATGAAGAGGCCGCCAATCTGGTTAAGTTTCAGCAGGCCTACCAGGCGGCATCACAAGTTATTGTTACAGCGAATACTATGTTCCAGTCTTTATTGTCGGCAATTAGAGGTTAGTCGGTTATGCGTATTTCAACCCAAATGAGTCAACGTTTAGCTGTCAATGGCATTATGGATCGGCAAACTAATCTCCTTAAAACTCAGCAGCAACTGGCGACCGGCAAGCGTATTTTGACACCATCCGAAGACCCGGCCGGTACGACCCAGGCCTTGGCTTTGAAGCAGCAGCTGGCCCAAAATGAACAATATAACAGTAACATCGGGCGGCTCATGTCCAGACTGGAAGCTGAAGAGAGCGCGCTCGACTCGGCAGGCAATGCTTTGGTGCGTGTCCGTGAGCTGGCTGTTCAAGGATTGAACACTACCTATAATCAGCAGAATCGGACAGCCATTGCTGCAGAAGTGCGGCAGCTACTGGATGAAATTTTCAATACAGCCAACTCAAAGGATGGCACTGGTGAATATCTATTTTCCGGCTATCAATCCCAGACGCAACCTTTTGTCGATGCTGGCGGCGGCAACTATACCTATCAAGGCGATCAGAACCAACGGCGTCTGCAAATTAGCTCCACACGTGAGATTCAATCATCGGATTCTGGCAGTGAAATTTTCGAAAATCTGTCTGTCGTTGCAGGGGGCAAGCAAAATATTTTCACAACGATTAATAATCTGGCTAATGATCTAGAGGCCAATACGCCCAATAGCGATAGTCTGACCGATCTTGATACAGCATTGAGTAGCGTGTTCACAACCCGGGCGAAAATCGGTGCTCGTATCAATGCGGTTGAGTCGCAGCAACAGATCAATGAACAGTTTGAAGTGCAGACCCGGGCAGTGCTATCCGATATTGAAGATCTCGATTACGCTGACGCAGTGGGTAGATTGAATCTGGAGCTAGCCGGGTTGGAAGCAGCACAACAAGCGTTTCAGCGTATACAGAATCTGTCGCTGTTTAATGTATTATCCTAATTAAAAACAGTTAAAAGCGCGACTCAAACTGCTCTGGATAGTCGATGTGCGCTTGTTTGAAATCT
>CALZIQ010000148.1 GCA_945787735.1 uncultured Chromatiaceae bacterium
ACAACGGGCCCGCTCGGTAGCTGATTATCTGATTACGAAGGGCGTGCTTGCAAAAAATCTCAGTGCCAAGGGCTACGGTGCTTCAAATCCGATTAGTGATAACGATACAAAAGAAGGTCGTGCAGAAAACCGGCGCGTAGAGCTGCACATTCTGGAACGTTAAGAAAACAAGCCGCTCTAGGATAAAACAGGGGGTTAGACTGCTGAAGGTATAGTCAGGCAGTCTAACCCGTTTGATCACATACCCTTCAGTAACATCTTTTCCTTCGATGATGCTTGGTGTTTCATGTTTTGCACGATGTTGGCCAGCTCGCGTGTATCATCAGGCACTGAGCGGTCTTTAGCAATCGTACGTAATTTCTCTTTATCTGATGAGCTAACGTTGTGATCCATCATCATCAGGGCATTGGCGATGGTTTTTTCGGCCTCACTGCCTTTTTGAGTGATTGAACGCAAGGTCTCTTTATCGCCGGCACTGGGGCGATGGTTAAGATCGGCAACGATGCGCGCCATTTTTTGGGTGGCGGTTTGCTCGGCAAGCACCGCAGTTGAATATGGGATTGAAAGGGCGCTTGTAAGAATAACAGCCAAAAAGATGCTGGTTGAATTTTTCATGACCTATGTCTCCTTTATAAAGGTTGAGTGTCTTGAACAATGCTCAGCTATAACATAGTAAATTACTGGGTCTTTTCAAGGGGAGGCGCTGCTCAGGCTCATGGCAACGGCAAGAATCATGACGGTTTCTTTTCTGATTTTGTTGCCTTGTTATTCATGTGCAGCCAGGCCGGGCCCGCAAAAAATAGCACTGCTGCGGCGGCGACGATAGCCGGGCCAGCAGGCAGATCCCATTCCAGAGAGGCGAACAGGCCACTGCTGACGGCCACGCAGCCGATTAGCGCCGCGAAGATTGCCATTTGTTCTGGGTTGCGTGAAAAGCTGCGAGCGGTGGCGGCCGGTATTATCAACAGTGATGTTATTAGCAAAATACCGACGACCTTCATAGCCACGGCGATGACGATGGCGATCAGCAGCATCAATGCCAGCCGAACCCATGTCACCGGCACACCTTCAACCCGGGCCAACTCTTCATGTACGGTGATGGCCAACAGTGGGCGCCATATCAGCACTAATACAGTGAGTGCCAGCACGGCGCAGCCGAAGATCCAGTAGAGGTCGTTGTTATTGACGGCAAGGATGTCGCCAAACAGATAGCTCATCAGGTCGATGCGTAGGGTTTCCATAAATGCCAGCGCAATCAGGCCCAGCGAAAGGGTGCTGTGGGAGAGGATACCGAGCAGGGTATCGTTAGCCAGGCGCTGTTTATGTTGCAGGGCAACCAACAGCAGGGCGAGTAGTACACAAACGGTCACCACGCCGAGGTTTGCGTTGAATTCAAGCAGAAAACCGAGTGCCACACCAAGCAGCGCGGCATGGGCGAGGGTGTCGCCGAAATAGGCCATTTTGCGCCAGACAACAAAGGCTCCCAATGGCCCGGCCACCAGGGCGACACCGATTCCCGCCAGCAGGGCGCGCAGTAGAAAATCATCCATGTTTGCAGCCCTGGTGATCATTCTGGATCACGTCGCCGTGGGCGTTATGACTGTGATCATGGTGATGGCTGTAGGGGGTTAGCACAGGTGCCTTGCCGAACAGGGCGAGGTAACTTGGGTTGATTCGTACCGAATCCGGATGGCCAGAACAGCAGACATGCTTGTTCAGGCAGAGAACTTGGTCGGTAGCGCTCATCACCATATGCAGGTCATGAGAAATCATCAGAATGCCGCAGCCATGGCGTTTACGAATGGTGCTGATGAGGCGATAAAGCTCATCCTGGCCGGAGACATCAACGCCTTGCACCGGCTCATCAAGAATTAGTAAGTCGGGATCGCGTAGCATAGCGCGGGCCAGCAGGATGCGCTGGGTCTCGCCACCGGAAAGGGTCTGCATGGGAAACTCGAGCAGGTGCGCGGCGCCGACCTCGGTGAGTGTTTCGATTAATTTCGATTCACCGCAACGCTGCGCCAGGGTGAGAAAGCGCCGCACGGTGAGGGGCAGCACCGGGTCAATCGTGAGACGTTGCGGCATGTATCCAATGCGTGTTTTTGCCGCCAGCTTGACCTGGCCGCTATCCGGTTTTAGCAGCCCGAGGATCACCCGGACTAGGGTGGATTTGCCGGCACCGTTTGGGCCGATTAGGGTCACAATCTCGCCTCTATGCACGCGAAGGTCTATCTGGTCCAAAATCTGTTTGCCCTGCAGGCTCAGACTGATGCTGCGGGTTTCTATCAACAGGCCGGTGTTATCCGCCATGACTTTGCACCTGGCATTGATGACAGATACCACGTATTTCGATAACCTGATGATTTACTATAAAACCAATAGCTTGTGCGGACTTTGTAATGGCATTGTTCACGTTAGTGTCATCCAGTTCTGCCACCCGCTGACACTGGGAACAGATCAGAAACTGGCCAGTATGCCGGTTGCCGGGGTGGGCGCAACCAGTATAGGCATTCAGGCTTTCTATGCGATGGATCAGGCCATGTTCGAGCAGAAAATCTAGCGCTCGGTAGACCGTTGGTGGCGCGCCATTAAATCCCTCTGCCCGGAGTTGTTCTAGGATGGCATAGGCGCCCACCGGTTTGTGGCTCTTCCAGACAAGCTCCAGAACGCGCTTGCGCTGTTCGGTCAGACGACCCTTGCGTTCGCGACAAATACGCACAGCCTCGTCCAAGGCTGCTGTGATGCAGTGGTGGTGGTCGTGCGCTACAAATGCGTGATCAGAAGAGTGCTCTGCCATTTTCGGCTCGTGAATCAAGTAAAGTTGTTATACTATAACATAACATTTCTGAGGGGCTCTTCCATATTCTATGATCAGGCAGTCTTTTATTTTTACGGCGTTTCTCTTGCTGGCACTGACTGCACAGGCGAACGAAGCTCCCCGTGTTGTAGTCAGTATTTCGCCCATCCATTCGCTGGTC
Organism: uncultured Chromatiaceae bacterium; assembly: GCA_945787735.1. GTDB lineage: Bacteria > Pseudomonadota > Gammaproteobacteria > Tenderiales > Tenderiaceae > Tenderia. The sequence continues at coordinate 2,979 of CALZIQ010000148.1, forward strand.
TCTGGCGTGATGGACGGTGTTGCTGAGCCGGAGCTGCTGCTTGGCGGTGGGCGTTCTCCGCACAGTTATTTGCTTAAACCTTCACAGATGCGCAGTTTGCAACAGGCAGATGTGGTGGTTTGGGTCGGGGAAAGTGTTGAGGGGTTCTTAGCCAAAACGGTTGTGAGCCTCGATAAGGAAAAAATCATAATTAAGATGATGGATGTGCAAGGTATGTTGATCTTGTCCAGTCGTGAAGGTGGGACGTGGGAAAGGCAGCATGAGGACCCGCATGAGTCTCATGATCATGGCGACACTGATGGCCACCTATGGCTTGATCCGACCAATGCAGGGCGTATTGTCGAGACTATGGTTATCCATTTGAATGGCTTGGATCCGCAGAATGCTGAGGTTTACCGTGCCAATGGCCGACGCTTGCAACAGCAATTGACTGTGCTGGATCAACGCCTGAGTCAGCGCTTGGCACCCGTGAGACACATTCCCTATCTAGTGTTTCATGATGCCTATCAATATTTTGAGCGCCATTATCAGCTCAATCCCGTTGGCGCCCTGATGGTGGATGCTGAGCATAAGCCAGGTGCTCGCCGCTTGAAGGAGATACGGGAGAGGCTAAGGCAAAAAAATGTCCGTTGTGTTTTCAGCGAGCCACAATTTCAAGAGAAATTTCTCAAAGTGATCACGGAAGGGAGTGACATCGACATCGCAACGCTTGATCCTATGGGGGTAGATATTGCGCCGGGGAAGGGGCTGTATTTCGAAATGATGGCTAGTCTGGGTAGGAGCTTAGTAGACTGCCTTAACAAATAGCCAGTCGCTAATTGTATTGGGTTTGTATTATCGTGCATGTTACGCATGCCTTGACAGGCATCAATAAGTTACTAAGTTTTAGTTAATACTGATAAAAATATTTCCCCCAGAATGAGTCTGCGAAGCAAACTGCTGTCAGGTTATGTTTTCATTGCTCTGGTCACCATTGGTGTGGCCTATTTTTCTCTGCGCGCGACAAATGAACTAAACGCCACATTTGATGCGGTGACACAAAAAAGCATCCCTGCCATCAATGCTCTGACTGACATGCGTTATTACGCCATTCTGGCTTTCGGGCATGCGAGTGAGATGAGTCTCGCCGTTTCAGGCAGCATTGCGGGCAATCTGGATGAGCTTATTCAACATGAAAAAGATGAATTGAGTGAGGCATATAAAAATTACCGTCTTGCGTTGATGCATTACCAACGTCATCTAAAAATGCGAAACGGACAGACAGGCGCTGAACAAAGCGGAAGTGTCGAGGCAATCAGTAACAGGCTGTTAGAAAAAATAC
>CALZIQ010000149.1:0-1717 GCA_945787735.1 uncultured Chromatiaceae bacterium
ATTGGTGCCGGTTGTGAACCGGCTGGTTGTGCCCTTATCTTCGGCGAGACCGCCGAAATGCCTGGCATGTACCATGGCGAAGACTATGACCTAGCCGGCTTTTGTGTCGGTGTTGTGGAAAAAGACAAGATCATCGACGTCAGCAAGGTTAAGGCCGGTGATGTCATCATTGGTATCGCCGCCTCCGGCCCGCACTCCAATGGTTATTCCCTGATCCGCAAAATCATTGAAGTCAGCGGCGCAAAACTGGATGACAGTTTCGGTGAAAGCACGCTGGGCGAAACCCTGCTGGCACCGACCCGCCTTTATATCAAACCGCTGCTCGACCTGTTCAGCAAAGTGGATGTGCACGCCCTAGCCCATATCACCGGTGGCGGTCTGCTTGAAAATCTGCCCCGTGTCATGCCCGAAGGTACCCAGGCTGTCATCTCGACCAGTGACTGGCAACGTCCCGCTATCTTTGACTGGCTGCAACAACAGGGCAATGTAGAAGAACAGGAGATGCACCGTACCTTTAACTGTGGCGTGGGCATGACTGTAATCGTGTCAGCAGACGCACTGAATGAAACACTGGAATGCCTGGGTAGCCACGGCGAAACAGCCTGGCACATCGGTACAATTCATGAAGCCGATAATGCGGACGAAGTTGTCGTCTTGAAAAATTAGGCCATGGCACCAGAAACACACTCGCCACTGCCTTTGGTGGTTTTGATATCGGGCAAGGGTAGCAATCTGCAAAGCATCATCGATGCTTGCACCAGCAGGCAGATCAACGCCGAGATCAAGGCCGTTATCAGCAACAAGCCCGATGCCTTTGGCTTAAAGCGGGCGCAACAGGCTGGCATCCCCACTCATACCATCGACCACACCCAATTTCCCGACCGAGCAAGTTTCGATGTCGCATTGAGCCGTTTGATTGATCAGAATCAACCCGGCCTGGTGGTGTTGGCAGGCTTCATGCGTATCCTAACTGCGGAGTTTGTTAACCATTATATGGGGCGTATGTTGAACGTTCACCCATCATTGCTGCCTAATTTCCAGGGATTGAACACCCACCAACGGGCGATTGAGGCCGGGCTAAATCAACATGGCGTGAGTGTCCACTTTGTCACCCCTAAGCTGGATGGCGGCCCGGTGGCCAATCGCGCCAAGGTTACGATTGAAAGCGATGACACTGCCGAAAAACTTGCCCAAAGGGTTTTGGAACAAGAACACAGGATTTATCCTGAAACGATCGGCTGGTTTGCTCAGGGGCGCTTGAAGTTGGAAAACAATCAGGCAATACTCGATGGACACCCCGTCCCCCAACTGGAAAAAACTTTCACATAGTGTCTGATCAGAGAAAAAGACAGTTCGTCCTTTTTGGGGCAATGTTTGTTATCGCTTTTGTATTGATGGGCGTTGCACGGGCAGAGCTTGGCCTGCCTGAATCATTTAGCGTTACTTACACACTCAACAAAGGCCCCTTAACCCTGGCCGAAATGACCCGCAAACTCTATAAGAACAGTGATGGGCATTATGTCTACGAGTCCTATTCAAAACCCATTGGTTACGCCCGCTGGTTTACCGACAGCACCTTGCTGGAGAAAACTGAGTGGATCTATCATGAAGGCCAGCTTAGACCCATTAATTACTCATACGACCGCAATAGCAGTAAGCGCGAGCGTCACGTCAAACTCAAATTCGACTGGAACAAAATGCGCGTTACAAACGACAT
>CALZIQ010000149.1:1817-4293 GCA_945787735.1 uncultured Chromatiaceae bacterium
TTGGTGAAAATCTTGAATTCATCAGAGCAACGCACATCATAACCATAGCTTGAAGTGCCATAAGAGATCAGGCGATGACCATTATTTTCCCGCACCTGGCCCGGTTCAAACGGCTCAATCATCCCTTGCTGTTCCGCCATGCGGCGGATCCACTTATCCGACTTAATACTCATAACATTCCCGTCCCAGCCATGCAGATCAATTCAAAGCGGCGTATTGTAGTGATTACAAACGCCACAGTCACCCTCAAATTAGGTGTTTTGAATCACGATATTGGGAAACTTGCTGCTGTAGTCCTTGGCCTGCATGGCCAGCTTAGCGGCCACCTTGCGGGCAATCTCGCTGTACGAGCGCGCAATAGCACCTTCCGGATCCGCCACCACACTGGGTTTGCCACCATCGACATTTTCGCGAATGGTGATATCCAACGGCAGGGAACCGAGCAGGTCGATATCGTAATCCTGCGCCATTTTCGCGCCACCACCGGCGCCGAAGATGTGCTCTTCATGGCCGCATTGACTGCATATGTGGGTACTCATGTTCTCCACTACACCTAACACCTTGACATTGACCTTCTCAAACATCTTTAGTCCCTTGCGAGCATCTAATAAGGCAATATCCTGAGGTGTTGTGACAATTACCGCACCACTGACCGGAATCTTTTGCGACAGGGTCAGCTGCACATCGCCCGTGCCGGGCGGCATATCGATGAAAAGATAGTCCAGATCATGCCAATTGGTATCGCGCAATAATTGTTCAAGCGCCTGAGTCACCATTGGGCCGCGCCAGACCATCGGCGTCTCTTCATCGATCAAGAAACCAATCGACATTGCCTGCACCCCGTGGGCTTCCATTGGCTCCATGGTTTTGCCATCTATGGACTCTGGCCTACCTTCGATACCCAGCATACGCGGCTGGCTGGGGCCATAAATATCCGCATCAAGCACGCCGACCCTGGCCCCCTCTCTGGCCAATGCCAGGGCCAGATTAACGGTAGTGGTTGATTTGCCAACCCCACCCTTGCCAGAGGCTATTGCGACGATATTTTTGATATTTTCGAAGGCCTTCACACCGGGCTGAACTGAATGCGCAGTTACCTCCCAACCCACGTCTACATTCACCTCAACGGTAGGGTCGAGTCGTTGTAAAACCTCAATCACAGCCTGCTTTAGAACGGGAATATAGCCCTCAGCTGGATAGCCAAGTCCAATAGTTACACTTACCTTATCATCTTCAATCTGAATGCTTTTTACAGCCTTTGACGCCACCAGATCTGTAGCCGTATTAGTATCGACAACCTGCTTCAGGACAGCCTCAACCGCAGCCTTTGTTAACACGGCCATATTCAATTCTCCCTTTAAAATCGTGAACTTCGAATGATAACTGTCATCAATCTATCATATTTCAAGCTGCACAAATCCCCCCAGAAGCCAAAATCATTGGCAAGAATTTCAGGACCGAAAGCAAATTTAGGATTGAATTTATCAGGAATTCATGTTTTGATATGTGGGGGTGGCAAAAATCATAATAAACCTAATTAAGAAATGGTAGGGGAAGCATGGGCAGGCAAATCATACGACGTAAGCATTTGGCTTTGGGAATCACAGGCGCCATGTTCGTAGTAGGGATCTCTTCTACGGCACAGGCCGACCTGACACTCAATTTTCAACCAGTCGACCCCGCAAATCGGGTGTCGAGCATAGCTAATCTTGATTGCCGCACCCCCAACCTGGGTGGCTGTCGCAGGGGTGGAAGCCTTTCAGACCCTGACAAAAGCCCCTTTTTCCAAGAAGTTGTACAAGAACCTGACGGCCAGTACTACCATGTTATTGTGGGAGACCCAACAAGCGATTTTGCCGTCGAGTATTACATAAAAACCGTTGGCGGCAGCAATGGCTGGTTCAGCAGTGCACCTTATAATGCCAGTGGTGGTGCTATGTTTAATGGCGGCCAGGACACCTTCCCGAACAGCACCATTACAGCGAGCCCGCTGTCTAAAGGTGACCCAGGCGGCAACTTTTTTAGTGGATCAGGTAACGGCTCTGGCAATCCTAAACGGGTCTTGTTCCGCCAGAACATTGTCGACTCAGAGTTGCAGCAAGAAGTCACCAAAGCCAGTTTCTTGAATAAGCCCAAGATCACTCAAGCCGTTGTTAACAGTGAGCTCAACAGTGAATTCGAATTCGACATGTCTAACAGCAGTTATGATGACATGAACACAACCGGTATCATGGCCGCCAATAGAACCGTAGTCATAGACTCCAACACCGGCGCACCTATGTTCGAGTTCGACGCGGCTACCGACAGCCAGGTCAGCAACGTTACTGGTGGTGAATACATCTACAATACCGGGACGTTTTTTGACGGCAGCTTTGGTAACTACACCTACTCTGAAGGTGGCTTTGATGTTTATCAAGTTGACTGGTCTTTATATTCCAATCCCAGCAACATACCGAGCCCGTAAATTGCTATAGCA
>CALZIQ010000150.1 GCA_945787735.1 uncultured Chromatiaceae bacterium
AGTGCGGTGCCGGGCGTGAGCGTATTGGTATAGGGTGTTCCCTGACCATCAAACACCAGAAATCCATGCGTACTGCTTAATGTAATTCCTGTGTCGAGAAATATCGTTGTGCTACCGTCGGCCGGGTGGGTGTAGAGCGTTGTACCATCGGCGCTGCTGATCCAATAACGATCGTTGTTGAAGTTGATGCGGTAACGTTGGCCTCGATTTATCGAGAGTGACTGGACATGGCGGATGTCTGCCATAACCTGGTCTGCCTGAGCGGAGATATTGATGGAGCCAGAAGGAAAGCTGATGATCGCGTAGGTGGATAGAATGGCGGCGATGAGAATAACTAGAACCAGTTCTATCAGGGTGAAACCATTAACCTTTCTGGTCATTATTGTTCATGTGGTGGGTGAAAAAATCGATGCCTGTATAGGGCCAACAGGCATCGATGGTGAGTCAACTCATACAGAGTTAGTTAACTTTGATTGCAGTGAAGTTAGCTATTGTTCCTGAGGCAGTATGCGTGACCACACAAGCTGTATTTACCGTGCCCTCAGGGTCTGCGGCGGCGAAAGCGGCAGTTGTAATGCCGTAGTCAGCATCGAGGCCACCTTGCAGTAGAGCTGCCCCATCATCGCAATTATCCACAGTAACCGCTGCTGCGTTGCCGGCTTTTTTGACTGCATAATTGATTGTTGCTGCAGAGCTAAGCGCACCCGCTATGCCTTCTGTCGAAGCAGTTTCCGCTTCGCCGGTAAGATCGACAAATTGAGGTAAGGCCACTGCACTCAGGAGCCCTAATATTACGATTACCATTATCAATTCAATCAGAGTAAAACCTGCTTGCTGTTTCATTTATTTACCTCATTATTTAAATGTTAATAACTTATTCAACTCTATTGCGTGCTTGATAGGCTAAACACGTCAAGTCTCACAGATGATTTCGGCGCATTTGCTGCACAACTTTAGGAAAATTAAATATATAGTTTATGTGTGCTTATCGTCCTACGGCGACGCTGGCTAGACCCCACATGGGTAAAAAGACACCCAATGCTAACACCAGCACCATGGCCCCAATACAGGCCAGCAGGATAGGTTCGATTGAAGCGCTTAGGTTTTTAAGTTGATACTCGACCTCGCGTTCATAATATTCCGCCACTTCAGACAGTAAGGTATCTAGCGAGCCGGTTTGTTCACCAACGCGGATCATCTGTAAAACGATTGCAGGAAAAAGCTTGGATGCAGTTGCCGCCTGGGTGATGGTTGTGCCACGTTCCACATCTTCACGCATTTTCAATACGTGATCATGAACATAGGCATTGTCGACAGCATTACTCACTACAACCATAGATTGCCCCCATGGCACACCAGATTTGACACAAATGGCCATGGCCAGGGAAAAACGACCCATGGTGGCGCGATAGAGTATGCCGCCGATAAGTGGCAGTTTGAGTTTGACGCGATCCCAGTTCAAACGCCCGCTTTCCTTCGCCAGATAAGAACGAATGAAAAATGGGAGAGAAAAGATGAATGCAACGATGACGTACCAGTAGTTAACGGTAAATTCTGAGGTAGCAATCAGAATCTGTGTTGGTAGCGGTAAATCAGCCCCGAATTTATTGAAGACCTTCGCAAAGGCGGGGATAACAAATATGTTGATAATCAACATGGCGGCGGCAATGGTAAAAATGACGATGATCGGGTAGCGCAGTGCAGATTTGACCCGTTCGCGTGTTTCACGCTCCAATTCCAGGTAATTGACCAGTTTCAGAAAACTTTCCGGCAAGCTGCCACTTGCCTCGCCGACTTCTACAATGCTGATATACAAGCTTGAAAATGTCTCAGGGTGATGACGCATGGCGGCGCTCAATACTTCACCTGAATCAAGGCTATCACGCAACTCACCAATGATTGACGCCATTTGGTCACTGGTAGTGGATTCTCGTAATCCCTGCAGCGCCTCCATAATCGGAACACCTGCGCGCATCAATGTATACATTTGTCGTGAGAAAAAAATTAATTCAACGAGGCTTACATTTTTTTTTGAAAATTCGAATTTAAATGAGTTGCTAAATCCGACTTTCTCATGGGCCGGTGAAATGTCTATAGGCGTGATGTTTGTACTGACCAAATGGCTTGCAACAGCGTCCTCCGATTCGGATTCGATCTGCCCACTGACGAATTGTCCTTGCAGATTGCGTCCACTGTATTTGAATATACTCACGGTTTAAAATTCCATACCAAAGCCAACTTTTATTACTTCATCCACTGTAGTGACGCCCTTGGTCGCTAGTTCATAAGCCGATTGTTTTAGGCTTTTAAATCCGGGGCGTGATTTGGCCGTTTTTGAGAAGCCTATTAAGTCACTGTTATGAAGTGTTTCAACTAAATCAGAATCCATTTCAAGAAATTCATAGATTCCAATCCGTCCTTGATGGCCAGTGTTGTTGCATGCCCGACAACCCTTACCACGTTTGAATGTGATGCCTTCCACCGTCTCTCCCATGTCTTTAAGTATTAGCTTTGTGGCAGCATCTAATGTGTCCGTAACGGTACAGCTTGGACATATGCGGCGAATTAGCCGTTGAGCTAAAATTCCACGTAAGGCGCCTGCAATAAGGTAGGGTTCGGCACCCATGTCAACCAGACGCAGCGCACTGGAAATGGCGTCATTGGTGTGCAGAGTGGACATCACGAAGTGGCCGGTGATGGATGCACGCAGACCGATTTCAATTGTCTCCTTATCACGCATTTCGCCGATCAGAACAACATCAGGGTCCTGGCGAAGTACAGAGCGAAGCACTTTGCTAAAGGTTAATTCAACTTTCGGGTTCACCTGAACCTGATTAACGCCACTTAAGTGGTACTCAACTGGATCTTCCACTGTAATTATTTTGACTTCCGGGGTGTTTAGCTCTTTTAACAAGGCATAGAGTGTGGTTGTTTTTCCGCTACCAGTGGGTCCGGTAACTAACATTAATCCGTGTGGACTGCGTGCGATTTTTCTAACATTCTTGACCAGCTCATCAGACATGCCAAGTTGGTCGACACCGAGAAAGCCGGCTGATTGATTCAGTAGGCGCATAACGGCTGACTCGCCATTGGGCAGGGGCAATGTAGACAAACGAACGTCAATACGATGTCCGCGTATCTCAAGATGAAAGCGACCATCTTGGGGAAGACGTTTTTCTGAAATATCAAGACCTGACATCAGCTTCAGACGAGAAATAAGTGCGCCAGCGATGCGTATGTCGGTTGTTGTTTGCACGCGTAAAGTGCCATCAATGCGGAAGCGAATACGCAACTCATTAATATCAGGCTCGATATGAATATCTGATGCGTTTACTTGCACCGCATCTTGAAGCATAGTTTGTAAAAGTTTTACAACAGGCGCATCAGCCAAGCCATCACTTGTTGCTCGCTCGGAAGCTGGTCCTTCAACCGCAGATATCTGTTGGCCCAGTTCAGCAGCGAAGTTGCTGATTTCAGCCGTGCGACGATAAACTGAATCGATGGTCTTGAGTAAATCTTCTTCTTTAACAACGGCTATTTTCAGAGGCTTGCCGAGAAGCCGAGAGATTTCATCGTAGGCAAAAATATTTGTAGGGTCGGCCATACCAATCAAAATATGATCGGGCTGTTCGGAAAGGGCAATAACTCGAAAACGGCGCGCTTGGACCTCAGTGATCTTATTCACGATATCAGGTGATATGCCGTAGTCCCGAATATCGATAAAATCAATATTGAGTTGCCGGGCCAGGATGTCAACCAACTGATCCTCGCTGATATAGCCGCTTTCAATCAGTTCACGGCCTAGTTTGTTACCGGTGCTTTTCTGAGCGTCGAGGGCCGCCTTGAGCTGTTTTTCGGTAATGGCATTTTGCTCAACAAGTAAATCGCCTAAGCGTATTTTCCTTGGTCGTTGTATCGCCATATAAAAATCCCTGCTGCTCGAGCCTGTTCCCTGGCACATTTACCGAATAAATTATAGAGAGGATGAATTGTCCTCATAGGTGTTAACGGGATTTCATGTTCAGACTTTATATATTTAAATGGGCGGTTAAGTTCAAAATAGGTTTGGGTGCTGTCATTGCGAATGTAGTGTTTTTAAATGTGCTCGGCAGTATTAATAAATCATAATTTTCTTCAACTTCGGAGTGAATCAGTGAGGTAATCCCCCGGCTTTGCCGGGGGACTCCTCTGGG
>CALZIQ010000151.1 GCA_945787735.1 uncultured Chromatiaceae bacterium
GAAAGGTGGGCAAAAAAACATGCCCACCCTACAAATTATTCAGCCTCTTTGTTGGCAGGTTGGCGTTGACGCAGGCCCAGTTCGAGCAGATGGGCCGCGCCGATCTCGGTTGGCGCGGACGTCAGCGGGCAACTGGCGGACTGAGTCTTGGGGAATGCCATCACATCACGAATTGACTGGGCGCCAGTCATCAACATGACAAGACGATCAAGCCCGAAGGCGATACCACCATGTGGCGGACAACCAAAGCTCAATGCTTCCAGCAGAAAACCGAATTTATCTTTGGCTTCAGCCTCATCAATGCCGAGCAGTTTCAAGACCTCCTCCTGCATTTCCGAACTGTGAATACGGATGGAGCCGCCACCCACTTCGGTACCGTTGAGCACCAGATCATAAGCGCGAGACAATGCCTGCTCAGGATTTGCCGCCACATCTTCAACCGTTCCAACCGGCGCAGTAAAAGGATGATGCAAGGCAATATAACGATTCTCTTTTTCGTCAAATTCGAACATGCGGAAATCAACAACCCACAGCGGTTTCCAGCCGTGTTCACACAGGCCGCGATCATGCCCCAACTTAACGCGCAGGGCACCCAGAGATTCGTTAACGATCTTGGCCTTGTCGGCACCGAAGAACACCAGATCACCATCTTCCGCCGCTGCGCGCTTCATGATGCCGTCGATGACGTCATCAGGCAGAAATTTTAAGATCGGCGACTGCAGCCCAACTCGGCCCTTGGCCAGAGTATTGACCTTGATATAGGCCAGGCCTTTGGCGCCATAGATGCTCACAAACTTGGTGTAGTCGTCGATCTCTTTGCGAGTCAGCTCGCCACCCTTGGGCAGGCGCATGGCAGCGATGCGGCCCTTGGGATCATTAGCCGGACCTGAGAAAACCTTAAACTCCACTTCTTTCATCAGATCGGTAATGCTGATCAGTTCCAGCGGAATACGCAGATCGGGCTTATCAGAGCCAAATCGCTCGATAGCATCAGCATAGGTCATGCGCGGAAACTCATGCGGCAGTGGCACTTCCAGCACATGGGTGAAGATATCGCGGAACATATCTTCCATCAGATGAGTGATCTGATCTTCTGAAATGAACGAGGCCTCGATATCCAGCTGGGTAAATTCAGGCTGACGATCGGCACGCAGATCTTCATCACGAAAACAACGTGCGATTTGATAATAACGGTCCATGCCGCTGACCATGAGCAACTGTTTAAACAGTTGCGGCGATTGTGGTAGTGCAAAAAACTTACCTTGATGTGTGCGGCTGGGCACCACATAGTCTCGCGCGCCTTCTGGAGTCGCCTTAGTCAAAAAAGGTGTTTCTATTTCTAAAAACCCACGCTGATCAAGGAAGTTACGCAGATGGCGGGTAATGTTGGCGCGGATTTTGAGGCGTCGCAGCATTTCGGGGCGACGCAGATCGAGATAGCGATATTTTAGGCGTACCTCTTCAGAAGCATCGGTTTCATCTTCCACCAGAAACGGTGGCGGCTCAGATCGATTCAGAATTTCCAGGTCATGGCCAAGAATTTCGATCTTACCTGTTGGCATATTGGGATTTTCTGTACCCTCGGGACGGATGCGCACCTTGCCTTTACAACGCAACACGTATTCATTGCGCACGCGCTCAGCAATCTCAAAGGTCCTCGGCGTGTCAGGATCATAAACCACCTGAACGATACCATCACGGTCACGCAAATCGATAAAGATGACACCACCATGGTCGCGACGGCGATGAACCCAACCACATACTTCTACTTCCTGGTCCACCAGGGCCTCAGTGACTTGTCCACAATAGTGGGTACGCATTTTTATTCTGTTCCTATAGCTACAGTTTGATAATGATTGACGAAAATTCTACAAAAGCAGGCAATGTTACGTTTTTTGGGGCTGTTAGCGCAAATAATGCCCCGATTCTGCGGTAAATATTATGGCAAATATGGATTTACCTATGTCATCTAGTGGTGTTTTCAATTACGACCTACTCGCAAGCCGGACAGGCACCCGTGCCGCACGCGGGTGATAGAGGTTCATTAGCAGCACACTTGAAGCCAGACTCAAAGCCGCTCGACGCCTTGACTTGAAAGCCGCCTGCAGAAATCAACTTTTTCAATTCGGGCTGATTGCATTCCGGACATTCACTCAATGCTGGATCATTCATCTTTTGCAATGCCTCCATTTCGTGGCCACATGATTGACATTGATATTCGTAGATCGGCATTAAACACACTCCAAGTAATCGCCAAGCAATTGAAAGGCCGAGGATTATATCACTTTTGCGTGGGGCGAAATACTGACAGCTGTGGATTGCCAGAAGCAGTTCCACGACAACGATTACACAATCGGATTCTTGGCACCTAAAAGGGATTTTAATCACGGCCCATAAGTCCGGGAAAAGCAGGCAGGAACAAGCCACCTCGTTGTTTATTCAACACATTTTGCAGTGAATAATTTCCCAAGATGCCAGCAATCTGATAGCGTTAGCGAAGCATTTCAGGAAGAATTCTATGCGCAGTCTCGCTGAACAGGCACCAGACACACCCCGCAACGATTGGCAAACCATCCGCACGCTGGTGCCTTATCTGTGGGAGCACAAATCCAGGGTAACTCTGGCACTCATCTGTCTGATACTGGCCAAGGCCGCCATTGTCGCCATGCCCTGGTTTCTGAAAGACATCGTCGACCAGCTCTCCAGCACGAATATCGTCCTCACGTTGCCACTTGCACTGTTGATCGGCTACGGCGCCTTACGCATGACCAGCTCCGCCTTTGGTGAATTACGTGACGCCATCTTTGCCAAAGTGACGCAAAGCTCGATTCGCCGGGTGGCCTTGCAGGTGTTTAAACATCTGCATGGACTATCGCTGCGTTTTCATCTGGAACGCCAAACTGGCGGGGTATCGCGCGACATCGAACGCGGCAGCCGCGGTATCAGCTTTTTACTCAACTTCATGGTGTTTAACATCCTGCCAACCCTATTTGAGATTGGTCTGGTCACTATTATCCTATTCATAAATTACAACGCCTGGTTCGCCATCATCACCTTTGCCAGCGTCACCTTATATGTTGCCTTTTCACTGATCGTGACTGAATGGCGTATGCGTTTTCGCCGCACCATGAACGAACTCGATTCCAAGGCCAATACCCGCGCCATCGATTCGCTGCTTAACTATGAAACCGTCAAATACTTTTGCAACGAGGAGTTTGAGGCGCGTCGTTACAACAGCAATCTGGAAAAGTGGCAAGACGCAGCAATCAAAAACCAGACCTCACTTAGCCTGCTTAACTTCGGTCAAGGCGGCATCATCGCTATCGGAATTACCCTGATGTTGATTTTGGCCAGCGACGGTGTGGTTAAGGGTGAGTTAACAATTGGTGACCTGGTGCTGATCAATGCTTACTTGCTGCAACTGTTCATGCCTCTCAACTTCCTTGGCTTTGTCTATCGTGAGATCAAACACTCGTTGGCCGACATGGAGAAGATGTTCAATCTGCTGCGTAACAATCCCGACGTGCAGGACAAACTCGGCGCTCAGGATTTAGTCGTAAATAAAGCGGAAGTGCGTTTTGAACATGTCGACTTTGGTTATAACGATAATCGTCAAATCCTGCATGATGTCAGTTTTGAAATCCCGGCAGGCAAGAAAGTGGCCGTAGTTGGTCACAGCGGTGCAGGCAAGTCGACCTTATCCCGATTGTTGTTTCGTTTTTATGAGATCAACAGTGGACGCATCCTGATCGATGATCAGGACATCCGCGAGGTCACACAAAAGAGCCTGCGCGCCGCCATCGGCATCGTGCCGCAAGACACGGTACTGTTCAACGACAGCATCATTTACAACATCTCTTACGGCCGCCCCGACGCCAGTGAAGATGAAGTTTTTCGCGCCGCCCAGACCGCGCACATCCACGATTTCATTTTGTCACTCCCTGAAGGCTACGAGACCACCGTCGGAGAGCGCGGCCTGAAACTTTCCGGCGGTGAAAAACAGCGCATTGCCATTGCCCGCACAGTGCTGAAAAAACCAAGCATTCTGATTTTTGATGAAGCCACCTCAGCGCTTGATTCAAAGTCAGAACAGGCGATACTGAAA
>CALZIQ010000152.1 GCA_945787735.1 uncultured Chromatiaceae bacterium
CTAATCTACAATCCATTGTTCATGCCTCATTCATCGTCGACGATCTTGACGCCGCCACAAATTTTTATACCCAGTTACTGGGGTTGAGGCTAAACCCGGACAGGCCCGATCTTGGTTATCTCGGCGTTTGGCTCGATGTGGGACAGCAACAGGTGCACCTAATGCAACTGCCTAATCCTGATCCAAGCAAAGCGCGGCCTTTACACGGCGGCCGTGACCGACATGTGGCGTTTGCTGTCGTTGATCTGGACGAATTATGTCAGCAGCTGGATAAGGCAGACATTGCCTACACACTGAGTAAGTCCGGCCGCCGGGCGATGTTTTGCCGTGACCTGGATGGTAATGCGTTGGAGTTTATCGAAGTGCCGTTGGGAGAGCATATGCCCTAGGGTGCGAATTGTGCACCCTACGTCTCATCTTCCTTGATCGACAACAGGCTGGCATTCCCCCCCACGGCGGTTGTGTTGATGGTCAACACCCGCTCACTGGCAAATCGATGCAGATAATGCGGACCACCTGCCTTGGGACCCGTGCCTGATAGTCCTTCGCCGCCAAATGGTTGAGTGCCGACCACCGCACCAATCATATTGCGATTGACATAAGTGTTGCCGCAACGGGCATGGTTAGCAATATATTCTGCCGTCGAATTGATGCGGCTGTGTATGCCAAGGGTCAGACCGTAGCGGCTGCCATTAATAGCCTCAACCACCTTGTTCAGATGACTGGCTTCGTATTGAATGATGTGCAACACAGGGCCAAAGACTTCGCGGCTGAGTTGATTTAGGTTGTCGATCTCAAAGGCATGGGGGGCGAAAAAACTGCCTTTGTTGCATTCTGGTGGCAAGGACAAGGCCTTGATCAGTTTTGCTTCTTGATTCATGCGTGTCACGTGTTGTTGCAAACCGTTTTTAGCGGCTTGGTTGATCACCGGGCCAATGTCGGTCTTGAGCAGGCCAGGATCGCCAATTACTAATTCATCCATAGCGCCGCTGAGCAGTTCCATGATGCGTGGTGCCACGTCCTTTTGCACAAACATCACCCGCAGGGCAGAACAGCGTTGTCCGGCGCTGTTAAAGGCAGAAGCGATGGTGTCGGTCACCACTTGTTCCGGCAAGGCCGAGCTATCGACGATCATCGCATTTTGCCCACCGGTTTCTGCAATGAAAGGAATGATGATGTCTCGCCGAGCCAGCGCCTGGTTAATCTGCTGTGCGGTTTCGGTGGAGCCAGTAAACGCGACGCCGGCGACCCTTGGATCATTAATGAGCGCTGTACCGATGTCGTCGCCTCTGCCGGGCAGAAAGTGTAGAACATCTTTGGGTACACCGGCTTGGTGGAGCAGGGTGATAATTTTCGCAGCTGTCAGCGCTGTCGGTCCGGCCGGTTTGGCAATCACACTGTTGCCCGCGGCCAATGCCGCGGTGATCTGGCCGGTAAAAATTGCGGCCGGAAAATTCCAGGGACTGATACAAGCAAATACACCGCGTCCAGCCAGACGCAGTTGATTTCGTTCGCCGGTGACACCGGGTAATTCGATCGGCTCGGCAAAATCCTTGCGCGCCATGGCGGCGTAATAGCGGCAGAAGTCGGTTGCCTCACGTACTTCGCTTAGAGAATCTTTCAGGATGCGGCCACCTTCTCGAATGCATAGCGCCATCAGTTCGGCGCGGTTCTGTTCTAGCAAGGCAGCGGCCTTGTCGAGAATTTCAGCCCGCTGTAGTGCCGGAGTGTTGTTCCAATCATTGGCTGCGGCGTGGGCTAGCGTGAGTGCTTGGTCTACAGCGTCTGTATTGGCCAGTTGGACTTCGCCGATAATATGCTCAGCATCAGCTGGATTGCTGAGGGTCTGGTGTGAGCCTTCAAGCATGCTGCCGCCAACCACGGGTGCGGCGATCCAGGATTTCTGCATTGCTTCATCCAGTGCTGCGTCCAGTTCGGCTAGGCTGGATTGATCGCTGAGATTAATGCCTGAAGAATTTTCGCGCTGTTCGCCATAAATACGCTGTGGCAGGGGAATGCGTGGATGACGTTTTTGCTGCAGGATCTCGGTTTCGTGCACCGGATTGTTGATGATCTCTTCGACGGGAATATGTTCATCAACGATCTGATTAACGAAGGAGGTATTGGCGCCATTTTCTAGCAGGCGTCTGACCAGGTAGGGCAACAGTTCTTCATGGCTGCCGACTGGTGCATAAACACGGCAATAGCGGCTGAGTTGCTGTTGCTGAATGGCCTCTGTATAGAGCTCATCCCCCATGCCGTGTAGGCGTTGAAATTCGAAATCCTTATGCCCGGCCATGACCACGATACTGGCCAGTGTATGGGCGTTATGGGTGGCGAACTGGGGATAAAAGGCATTGCCTGCATTTAAAATATGCTGGGCGCAGGCTAGATAAACAGTGTCGGTGGATGACTTGCGTGTGAAGACAGGGTAGTCATGTAGCCCTTGTTCTTGGGCGCGTTTGATTTCTGTATCCCAATAGGCGCCTTTGACCAGGCGGATTGGAATGCGGCGATGACAGCTATGGGTGAGTTCCTTGAGATAGTCGATGACCGCGATAGAACGTTTTTGATAGGCCTGCACGGCCAAGCCGAAGCCATCCCAATCGATCAGGGTGTCGTTGCGATATATTTGTTCGAAGATGTCGAGGCAGAGGTCAAGCCGGTCTGCCTCTTCGGCATCCACAGTTAGATTGATGTTGGCCTGTTTAGCTGCCTGGGCAAGTTGCAGAAGTCTGGGCGCTAACTCGGCCGCTATCCGTTCTTTCTGGGAATATTCATAACGGGGATTCAGTGCCGATAGCTTGACCGAAATGCCCGGATTGTCGAATAGCGCGTCTGGGTCTTTATCTGAATCTGCCCCGAGCACATTGATGGCGTGCAGGTAGGCATCGAAATAGACCTTGGCGTCGGCTGAAGTTAATGCCGCCTCACCCAGCATGTCAAATGAATAGCGATAGGCTTTGTTCTCGCTTTCATGGCTGCGTTCAACGGCTTCGCTAATGCTGGTGCCCATGACAAACTGCTGTCCAATAATCTTCATTGCCTGCGTGATGGCCATGCGAATCACCGGTTCGCCACTTTTACTGACCAGGCGTGAAAAGAATGAACTGCTCTGATGTACCATCTCGGGCGCTAGTTGCACGATGTGGCCCGTCAGCAGCAAGCCCCAGGTGGATGCATTGACGAAAAAAGATGAGCTTTTTCCAAGGTGGGCATTCCATTCGGCCTGAGAAAGCTTGTCGCGAATTAGACGGTCTGCCGTGTCTGTATCTGGAATGCGTAGCAGGGCTTCGGCCAGGCACATCAGCATTACCCCTTCCTGTGAACTCAGATCGTATTCGCGCAACAGGGCATCGATGCCACCCGTGCGGGTGCGTTGTTTTCGAATCTCGGCAACCAAATTGCGCGCCATGTGTTCTATGCGAGTCAATTGCTCATCATCCAGATGAAATGATTCAAGCAGCGTATTTAGGTGCTGGTCCTCATCGATCAAATAGGCCTGATTAATGGCCGTTCGGCTGGGAGAAAGTGGTAAAGGTGGGGTAGTGTAAATCATGCCTGACTCATCCTTGCTGGCTGATCTTGCTAGTTATACATGAATAGACATTCGATCTCTCGGTCATATCCAGAATATCGGCGGCGTTGCAGGAAATTTCAGTTATTCCAATGAATTAGCTTAAAAATCCTGGAGGCCATCATTGCAGCAACCAAAAGGATAGGTTAATATCCCGCGCCTTGAAGGAGAAGTGTCCGAGTGGCTGAAGGAGCACGCCTGGAAAGTGTGTATACGTTAATCGCGTATCGAGGGTTCGAATCCCTCCTTCTCCGCCAAATAACCTATTGAAATATAAATAATTTATAGCTTGTGGCTTTCTTTATGGTGTAAAGATGGTGTGAAAACATCATCATCATAACCAAGTAGGCGACTGGCCATACCGGCCATTCCTGGCGCATCTTCGCTTATCCATTTCCCGTAATGACGGTCTATCATCTTGGTAGATGTGTGGCCCAATTGAACGGCTACCCACTCTTTAGGCATGCCGATAGTTAGCATCTGACTGGCGAACGTGTGGCGACAATTGCCAGGGCCACGGTGACG
>CALZIQ010000153.1 GCA_945787735.1 uncultured Chromatiaceae bacterium
CAAGTTTAAAACGTGTCTCCTCACTTAAACCACCAAGGGTTGAATAGAGTGTCAGCCCCGCGCGGACTTGCCAGGCACTGCGGCTGGTTTCGGAATAAATCGGGATAAAAAAGGGCATGAGCTGGACCAACTCTGGGGCATTTTTTAGTAGCAGGGTGCGTTCATACAGACATTCGCGCACCAGACTGAATTGGGCACTTTCAAGATAGCGTAAACCGCCATGAATCAGTTTGCTGGAACGACTGGATGTACCGGCAGCTAGGGAGGTTTGTTCCAGCACCAACACCGAATAGCCTTGTGCTGCCGCTGCTTGAGCCACACCCGCTCCGTGAATGCCGCCGCCGATGATAACAACATCGTAGTGCCTAACAGGCTGTTGAATAACCGTCATGCGGCACGATACTGCGTTAAAATCCGGCTCACTATGCTCATTTACTCTCTAGCAAACTGTGCTTTAGCCTGCTAGTCGTCAACGCAAATACGGCTCTTCATATGTTTGTTTTTAAGGAGTTCCGCAACGGCCATAGTTTCAACATAATGGGCGCCGAATTCCGCCAGTTCGATGGCGTGCTTGGCGGTGGTGACTTCATAAAAAACCCATTTCCATGGGCCGGCCCAGGCAAACTCGGCCTTTTTGGGAATCTTGGTGTGATTGCAGAAAAGATAATCGGGCGCCAGTTCGGTGGCTTGGATCATGGTTTCTTCGTTGTATTTTTTCAGCACCCAACCGATCGAACTAAAGCCCATGGCGCGTGAACAGCGCAGTGCTAGAGTGTCATAACCGATCAGTGTGCAGCGTTCGATGATCGGCTCACACACTTTGGCCAGGGTTTTGATGACGGTTTCTATGCCGATGGCATTGATGGCTTCTTGTTTAATTTCAACAAAGGCTTGTCTTCCTGGCCATTGACTTAGTAGTTGTATCACTTCAGCTAGTGTTGGGATGCCCACATTGGCAAATTTTTTCGGGTGCTTTTTGGCTTCGTTGACCAGAATGCCTTCCAGCTTTTCATGGTCGATGCTGGTGACACGCTTGTTGGTGCCGGTCGTGCGCTTTAAGTTGGCGTCGTGCAAGACTATCGGTACGCCGTCTTTGGTGAACTGCACATCGAATTCAACGCAGCAGGCGCCTGCCTCCAACGCGGCTTCAATTGCAACGAGTGTGTTCTCGGGATATTTTTTCGCGTAACCGCGATGGGCGATCAGAATTGGTGGTTCCATGGCACAGTCTACTTATCCTTAATTCCAGCGTTTTAATATTTGGCGCTGGCAGCGTTGTTATCGTTGTAATGCCAATCCTGCCTATGAAAGTTAACATATTGAAATTATCTGATTAATTCAAGCGTTATTGGCAATTATTTGCTGTAAATTGCGACTCCAGCGCTGAAAGCGCTTGTGCAGGGTGGGATTGTTGTTAGGCATAAATTTTTCGATTTTGCTGCAAACGGGCCAATCGGCCGGTCGAACGGCAGTCAGATAGGCCAAGCCTTTGGCTGTGGCTTCGTGTTCAGCGGGCCGACTCACGCAAATCCCGGACAAGTCAGCCAATTGCTGGCAAAGGGCATTGAGATTTGAAAGTCCGCCGCTGATGATGATTTTCGTGGTTTTCTGTGTGGTTTGGTGCATGACATCGAGATTGCGTTGAATCAAAAAGGTAATGCTTTCCAAAATGGCAAGCAATTGGGCGTTTGTGCCACCACTACCAATAAATCTTGGTTCGAGATTTGCTTGCCAATCGGGAGAGCCAAGTCCGGAAACCGTGTTAATAAACAAGTCGGGCGTTTCATTGGATGCAATGGCCTGTTCAACGGCCAGTTCGATATTTTCTATGTCATTCAACTCCGCGTACCACTGCAACGCGCGGGCAGCGCCATTGACGGTGCCTTCGAGTGTGTAGCAGGCAAGAGCTGTATCCAAATAGGCCATTCCATTCAGCAGGCGGTCTGTATTAATGGGTTTGGCCAGTGGGCGTTGTACAAACGCGCCAGTCCCGATGTTGATGTAGGCCGTATCTGTTTGTGGCACACCCCAGGCAAACAGGGCGGCGGATTGATCGCCGGTGATTATTCTGAGTGGAATTGACAGGTCATCGAGTGCGATATGACCAAAGTCTCCCGTACTGAAGCCGCATGGAGGTAGCAGTGATCGCTCAATGCCGAATAGTTGTAATAGCTCATCATCCCAGCTGTGTGTATTGATATTCCATAACAGGGTGCGTGAGGCGTTGGCCGGGTCGGCCAAGAGTGGGTGCTCTCTCAATAAGTGAAAGGCGAGAAAACTGGCCAAAGGCCCCATGACCAGCTGATTACTTTTCTGTGCCAGTCTGACTGTGTCGAGATTATCGAGACACCAGCGTAATTTGCTTGCACCATAGTGAGGTGACAAGAACAGGCCGGTCTTTTCATGAATGCAATTACCCTGGTTTTGGAATTGCTCGAGCCAGTCGGCTTGACGTCGGTCCTGCCAACTTAGAATGGGGGAGAGGGCTTCGCCAGTGTGTTTGTTCCAGCAGGCGATGCTAGAGCGTTGAGTGGCCAGGCCTGCTGCTTTGAGCTGTTTTTTTTCTTCACCAAGTTGTGCAATAGCATCGATGATGGCCTGCCGGGTGGCGTGGATCATCTCTCGCGCATCGTGTTCCACCCGGTCGGGTTTCGGGATGAAAGTATGAATGGCATGCTCGGCCTGGCTGATGATATTGGCCTGCTGATCAAACACGATGGCGCGGCTGGCGTGGCCGCCTTGGTCGATAGCGAGGTAATAATTCATTCAGTTATGACATTGCGCGGTGAATTAGCCAGATAGGCGCTGATGTTTTTGCCGATTTCATCCAGCAGCCGTTGGCGCGATGCACGGCTGGCCCATGCAATGTGAGGTGTAACAACCAGGTTGGGGATGTCCTCAGCCAACAGTGGGTTGTTGTTATCCGGGGGTTCCTTGCTCAGCACATCCACACCGGCGCCGCCAATATGACCATCGCGCAGCGCATCGGCCAGCGCCTGTTCATCAACAATGCCACCGCGTGCTGTATTGATCAGCAGGGCGCTCGGTTTCATTTGCTGAATTTCTTTCGCGCTGATCAGGCCATTGGTTTCGGCTGTGAGCGGGCAGTGCAGGCTGATGATATCTGACTCTTTCAATACCTGTTCAAAACTTACTCTGCCTTCACGTGGTGTAACACCGCGGTGATCACTGATCAAGATTGACATACCAAAGGCTTTGGCGATGTGAACGACAGCATTGCCTAGTTCACCATAGCCAATGATGCCGAGGGTCTTGCCTGCCAGTTCTTCGATGGGGTAGTCGAGCAGACAGAAATGTGGACTTTGCTGCCATTCATTTTTCATCACCGCGCGGCGGTATTTGCCCAGGTTGATGGAGAGTGACAGGATCAAGGCGAAGACATGTTGACTCACAGACGGCGTGGCGTAGGCGCGCACATTAGAAACAGTAACGCCGAGTTTTTGTGCTGCAGTAAGATCGACGTTGTTATAGCCGGTGGCAGCAACACAAACCAGTTTCAATTGCGCTGCGGCCTTGAAGGCGGAAGCATCTATCACTACCTTATTGCTAATGATGATCTCAGCTTCTGCAATTCGGTTGTGCAGATCTTCAGGCCGGGTCAGGCCGTAAAACTGCCAATCGTCGATAAGATTGTCGAGGGCGGAAAAGTCCAGATCACCGCGGTCGACACTGTCACGGTCAAGAAAAACACCCAGCATGGTGGTGGCTCCGTTTTAGTGTTGTTTGCATTACACTGTAGGCCATTGAATCCAACCAGATCAACAGGTGCGCCATGTCTAATCTACAATCCATTGTTCATGCCTCATTCATCGTCGACGATCTTGACGCCGCCACAAATTTTTATACCCAGTTACTGGGGTTGAGGCTAAACCCGGACAGGCCCGATCTTGGTTATCCTGGCGTTTGGCTCGATGTGGGACAGCAACAGGTGCACCTAATGCAACTGCCTAATCCTGATCCAAGC
>CALZIQ010000154.1 GCA_945787735.1 uncultured Chromatiaceae bacterium
CACTACGAAGCGATTTTTGTGCAGGGGCGGGCTGAATATCGACGCCGTGATGAGGAGATAGAAACGCACACCGAGATCAGCGTGTCACCGGAAGATGATGTGGAAATCCGCCGCGTCACCCTCACCAACCAGTCGTCCCGTCAGCGGCGTATTGAAGTGACTAGTTTCGCCGAGGTGGTGCTGGCACCGCTGAATGCGGATCTGGCCCATCGTTCGTTTAGTAATCTGTTTGTGCAAACCGAAATCCTGCCTGATCGCCAAGCGATGCTCTGTACCCGTCGGCCACGCACTCCGGGTGAACAGGTGCCGTGGATGTTCCATCTATTGGCCGCACCGGGTGCAGTCGCCGATGCGCCATCTTACGAAACAGACCGCGCCAAATTTATTGGCCGGGGCCGCACAACGGCTAAGCCGCTGGCGCTGGATGGCAGTGAACGCTTGTCGAATAGCGAAGGTTCGGTGCTTGACCCTATCGTCGCCATTCGTAGCACGATTACGCTATCCACGGATGAGTCTGCCATTGTGCAGATCATCTCCGGTGTCGCAGACACACGCGAGGCGGCACTGGCCTTACTGGATAAATATTGTGATCGTCACTTTGTTGAGCGGGCCTTTGAAATGGCCTGGTTCCAGAGCCAAGAGGTGCTGCGCCATCTAAATGCTACTGAAGCCGATGCGCAAGTCTATGGCCGTTTGGCCAGCGCCGTTATTTATGGCAACGCCTTGCGTCGTGCCGCGCCCAGTGTCATTGCGCGCAATCAGTTGGGGCAGTCCGGGCTGTGGCGCTTTGGTATTTCGGGTGATCTGCCTATCGTATTGCTGCACATCGGTGACATGAATCGTATCGACCTGGTTAAGCAGGTGCTGCAAGCCCATGCCTATTGGCGCATGAAGGGGCTGACGGTAGATCTGGTGATTGTGAACGATGATTTCTCTGGCTACCGCGCAGTTCTGCAAGACCAGATTATGGGGCTGATTAACTCAGGGCCTGAGGCGCAAGTGCTCGATAAACCGGGCGGTGTGTTTGTGCGCCGTGCGGAAGAACTTTCCGAAGAAGACCGGGTACTGTTCCAGAGTGTCGCCCGCATGGTGCTTAACGACAGTGCCGAGACTTTGCGAGAACAGGTGGAACGCCGTGCAGTGGCTGAGCGTTTGCCGAATCGTCTGATTGCATCAGTGCAAGCAGTCTCTGAAGCGGCTCAACCGCTGCCCCCACGCGAACGTATCTTTTGTAACGGTCTCGGTGGTTTTACCCCCGATGGTCATGAATATGTGGTCACCCTTGAAGCGGGACAGAGCACACCGGCACCGTGGGTTAATGTCATTGCCAGTCCGCACATCGGCACCGTGGTCAGCGAAAGTGGCAGCGCCTACACCTGGGTGGAAAATGCCCATGAGTTCCGCCTGACCACCTGGCATAACGATCCGGTCAGTGATAGTAGCGGCGAGGCATTTTATATCCGTGACGAAGAGACAGGTGCATTCTGGTCGCCCACACCGTTACCTGCTTGTGGTAAATCAGGTTATGTCTGCCGACACGGTTTTGGCTACAGCGTGTTTGAACATGTTGAAGCGGGCATCGCTTCAGAGCTGTATACCTACGTCGCCATGGATGCGCCAGTGAAGTTCGTGGTGCTCAAGCTACGTAACCAATCGGGCAGTGCACGACGTCGATTATCCTTGACCGGTTATTGGGAACTGGTGCTGGGTGAGTGGCGACACGCCAATCAGATGTATATTGTCACCGAGACCGATCCTCACAGCGGTGCGATCTTTGCGCGCAATGCCTACGGTCGTGAATGCGCTAATCGTGTTGTCTTTGCCCAGGTGAGCGAACCAGAACGGTCAGTGACCGGAAACCGCACCGAGTTCATCGGCCGCAACGGTTCATTGAGCAATCCGGCAGCGCTGGGCCGCGAACGTCTGTCGGGCAAGACCGGCGCAGGACTTGATCCCTGCGCGGCGATGCAGGCCCAGATCGAACTGGCCGACGGTCAGGAACGCGAGATCGTGTTTATCTTCGGCGCGGCGCAACACGCGGATGAAGCGCACTATTTTATCCAACGCTTCGGTGGCCCGGCTGGCGCACGCCAAGCCTTGGAAACGGTGTGGGGATATTGGAATCACACCCTGGGTGCAGTGTATGTGGAGACGCCCGATCCCGCGTTGAATGTATTGACTAACGGTTGGCTGATCTACCAGACACTCTCGTGTCGCTACTGGGGCCGCAGTGGCTATTACCAGTCCGGCGGTGCGTACGGTTTTCGTGATCAACTACAAGACACCATGGCGCTGATCCATGCCACCCCATGGCTGGCTCGTGAGCAGATCATCCGTTGCGCCGAACGCCAGTTCAGCCAGGGCGATGTGCAGCATTGGTGGCATCCACCGAACGGCCAGGGCGTGCGTACCCAATTCTCTGATGACTACTTGTGGCTGGCCTATGCCACCTGTCGTTATGTGCGGGCAACCGGCGATACGGCCGTGCTGGATGAGTCCATCCCTTTTCTCGAAGGCCGTGAGCTTAACCCCGGTGAAGAAGCCTACTACGACCAACCGCAACGCTCCAACGAAACGGCCTCGCTCTATGAACATTGTGTGCGCGCCATCAAACACGGCCTGCGTTTTGGTCAACATCAACTGCCGTTAATGGGCTGCGGCGACTGGAATGATGGCATGAACCTGGTCGGTGCCGAAGGCAAGGGCGAGAGTGTTTGGCTGGCCTGGTTTCTCTATGAAAACCTACAGCAGTTTTCTGAATTGGCCCGCGACCGTGATGATCAAATTTTTGCCGATCTTTGTACTCAACAGGCTGCAGAACTACTTAGCAATATTGAGACAAATGGCTGGGATGGCGCCTGGTATCGACGCGCCTATTTTGATGATGGCACGCCATTGGGCTCAGCTCAGAATGACGAATGCCAAATCGATTCCATTAGCCAAAGTTGGTCGGTGATCTGCGGCGGCGGTGATGTCATACGTGCCAGCCAGGCAATGGCGGCAGTGGACAAACGTTTGGTTAGACGTGATGCGCAGTTAATTCAACTGCTCGATCCGCCCTTCGATAAATCAGCGCTTGAACCGGGATACATCAAAGGCTACGTACCCGGCGTACGTGAAAACGGCGGCCAATATACCCATGCCGCCATTTGGGCCACCACAGCATTTGCCATGATGGGTGAAAAAGAACGGGCCTGGGAACTGTTTGGTATGCTCAACCCCATTAACCGTAGCAGCAAGCCAGAAGAGATCGAACGCTACAAAGTTGAACCTTATGTGATGAGCGCGGATATCTACGGTGCCGCGCCTCACACTGGCCGAGGCGGCTGGACCTGGTATACCGGCGCAGCGGGCTGGATGTATCGACTCGGCGTGGAAACACTGCTGGGCCTGAACCGGGAAGGGGATCAACTGCGCATCGCACCGTGCATTCCGGCGGATTGGACGTCGTACAAAATCCATTACCGCTATCGCGATACCTTTTATCACATCACGATTAAATACGGCGCTGAAGGGGTAGGGCGTGTGACTTTGGATGGTGTGGTGCTGAATGAAACTGACTTGATTCCCCTGATTGATGATCGCCAGGAACATAATGTAGAGGTGGTATTGGCTTAACAGGCTGTTAACCAACGTGGCCTGAGAACCAGAGTTACCCGATAGGCAATCGCCATTCGGGCTTGAATAAAAGGAATTTGAGATGAACACAACTATCGTTAAAAACAACACAACAGGAGGGTATACCCATGCCATCGAATAATTCTGGC
>CALZIQ010000155.1:0-1458 GCA_945787735.1 uncultured Chromatiaceae bacterium
TTTAGCATTTTTCTAATGACAACGGCAAACGCTGACACCTTAACCATCCCTGGCACTGGCGCCAGTCAACTGCTGTTGCGGGACCTGGCCCGATCATTCGAATCGAAAAACAGTGACATTCGCCTGGAAATACCACATAGCATCGGGTCACGCGGCGGGATACGCGCCTTAGTTCAGGGTAAGACTCAAGTTGCGCGCATATCTCGACCATTAAGCGAAGAAGAAAGGCAGTATGGTTTGCACGCCATATATTTCGCTGTCTCCCCCATTGTCTTCATCACCCACCCTAGTGTCGCAGATGTTACTTCCTTCAGCCACCAAGACATAATCTCGATTTATTCGGGACAAATCCGCAGCTGGGAGGCGCTTGGTGGTCCACCACGCAAACTCTATCCGGTCACGCGTGATTCAGGTTCCGTTCTGGGTGCGATCCGCTCGGCGGTCAACGGATTTCCCGACGCAAAGCTTCCCATCGCCAAACCCGTTGCCAGCATCATCGACATGGTTGAAGCGGTAGAATCTCATCCTTTTTCCCTCGGGTTTAGCACGCTCAACTTAGCTCGCTCACACGAAGTTAACATCCTTGATTTTAATGCCGTCGCCGCCGATGAAGATGCCGTCATCAGTCAACGTTACCCTATCAGCGTCCGTTTTGGATTGGCATTTAAAAACGTCGATGATCCTACGCTCCAGCGCTTGATTGACTTTCTCTATAGCGAATCAGCCGCTGCTATTATGAGAGCCCACGGCACCTTACCGTTACCACGCAATAGCAATCAAATGCTTGGTGGAACGACTCAGTGAAAATAAGTAAAAAACTCAGCATCACCCATCTTGGTCTGATACTCCTGATCACCTCGATGATCGGGTTGATTGGTTACCGCTTAGTCACTAAGACCTTACAAGAAACACAATCAGAAAGACTTCAATTGCTAGCAACCGATTTTGCCTACGACATTGAAACAACGCTTGCAGAAATGAGCGACGCCCTCGGAAAACTTGTTGATGGTCGAGCCATGGCAGTCTATCAAGCGGACTTCAACGACAAGCCATTACGTAGCCTACTACGTCAGCACAGCAACCAGTTTCAGAGCCTTTTTATCGTTGACGAACCCGGGTCGGAAGAATTTAGCCTAAAAAACGGACAGATTCACAACCGAAACCAATCGTTCACTACCCAAGAAACCTTTTTGGATGCACGCTGGATTCCAAACACACCATCAGTTAAGTTTATTAGCGCTAACGAGGATAGCCCTGCACATCTCGTCCTCGCTTATGTCAAAAAGGATTTTTTCGATAAGTTTGGAGGCGCCATTGTTGCCACCATAGGCTTAAAGACGTTACTTAACGATTTAATGAAGTTCCCAGAGAAAACGTTCATTCTTGCGCTGGACCCTAATGGACGCGTCGCGTACCGCAGCAAAAACAACAGCAAGCTTCCTGCTCCGGGCGTGCGAC
>CALZIQ010000155.1:1468-3699 GCA_945787735.1 uncultured Chromatiaceae bacterium
ACGTTGTGGCATGCGACAAACAACATCCGCCTCTCAAAGCCATTGCCTAGGCATACAAACTTTTCAGCTGCAGCGAAAAATAAACGATTCAGGCTGGACGCTGTTGATAGGTATTTCGCATGAAGATTTCATTGCACCAATAATCAAAATCCGCAACACCATCGCCCTGGTGCTGTTAGTCGTGAGCATTATCGCCATCTTTATCTCAATCTTATTGGCCCAACATATTCAACGACCTCTATCAGCCTTGGTTTCGGCTAGCCAACAACTGGCTCGAGGAAACCGGGGCGTGGAAGTAAAGGTAACGCGTGACGATGAAGTGGGCGATCTTGCCCGAGCATTTAATCAGATGAGCGCCAGCCTCCAACAATCCCATGAACAACGTGACAAAGCGCTCAGCGGCATGTCTGACGCCAATCAAGAATTAACCAATCGTCTAGAAGAGCTACGCGCAGCGCAGACTCGCATCGAATATATGGCGTATAACGATGAGCTTACCGGTCTGGCCAACCGCCGCCTGCTCATGAATCGCCTTGAAAAAACCTTGGCAAGTTCAGTTCGCCATGGCCAGCGCGGGGCACTGCTAATGCTGGATCTTGATCGCTTTAAAAATATAAATGATTCACTTGGCCATGATGCTGGCGACCGCTTAATTAAACAAGTCGGCAAACGCCTCACCCAAGCTGTAAGAGATGAAGACACTGTTAGCCGCCTAGGTGGCGATGAATTTGTTGTGCTCTTCCCTCAGATTGAAAAAGACGGTGACGATATTGTTGGCCCCGTGACTATAACCGCGGAAAAAATCCGCAGCCTTCTCGCCGAGCCTTACCACCTGGATAGGCATAGTTACCACTACAAGCCCAGCATCGGCGTCGTTATATTCCCACGATTGGATGATGATGCAGAAGGCCTATTGAAACGGGCGGATACTGCTATGTACCGAGCTAAACAAGAAGGTGGCAATAAAGTCTGTTTTTACGAAATCGAAATGCAAGTCGCGGCGGATGAACGCCTACACCTGGAAAAAGACTTGTTGCAAGCACTGGACAATGAAGAGATGTTTCTCGCCTATCAACCGCAGTGTAACGCTGAAGGCAGAATTCTAGGCGTTGAAACATTGCTGCGATGGAACCATCCGGAACGAGGCCCAGTAAGCCCGGCGAAATTTATACCGGTTGCTGAAGAAACCGGGCTCATTATCAAACTTGGTACGTGGATACTTGAGCAGGCATGCCGCGACATGTCAAAGCTGGTTCTTAAACAAAATCTCGCAGCCTTCACTGTAAATGTTAGCCCTATCCAGTTTAGAGACAAAGGTTTCTGCGATGCTGTATTGAAAGCGATGTCAGAAAACAACATCCCACCTGGAATACTTAAACTTGAACTCACTGAAACCGCACTTCTGGACAATGTCGGCATGACTATCTCGCGTATGGAAGAACTTCGCACTGCTGGCGTACGCTTTTCACTGGATGACTTCGGAACGGGCTACTCATCCTTATCATATCTCAACACGCTACCCTTAGATGAAATCAAGATTGACCACTCCTTCCTCACCAATGCAAAAAGCAACCCCCGTGCATGGGCCCTGATTGAGGCGGTTGTCGGTATCGCTGATGCGTTAAACCTAGAAATTGTTGTCGAAGGTGTTGAAGACAAAGATTTACTTGAAAAGCTCTGCGCGATCGGCTGTGATCGGTTTCAAGGCTTCTATTTTGCCAAGCCCCAAGACTTCGACAGTTTTCAAACCTTTTTCACTCAGCAGTGGCCTATGACACACCGGTTATCTTAACCGCCCACTGCACGTGTAAATCGCTGGCATGGGGCGCTACTACTCTCCCAAAAGATTCCGACACGCCTCCGTGGCCCAGGCAATCGCCTGTAGGTAGGCATCTAGAATAAGCGCTTCTTCAAGCTCTGGATTTTCAAGTTGGTCCCATTCGCCGAACTCATAGTGCAACACGACTTCGAGCAATTTTCCCGGCACGCCTTCATAGCGCAGCAGGGCACGATTGACATCGTCACTCAGGCTGAGCATGCCAAGTACTTTTTCCATAGGCATGTCGAGCAAAGCTTCGAGCACCGATAACAGGCCGACAGTAAAACAGGTGTCTTCGGCCTTGTAGCTCACAGCCTTGGCCAGGATTTCACACATCTTGGCGCGAACCACGGCGGTGATCATCAGCTCAGCGGGTTTATCTTCCACCCGCGCCAACACCAAAAGAGAAACC
>CALZIQ010000156.1 GCA_945787735.1 uncultured Chromatiaceae bacterium
TGCCCCAAGAAAAACTGTTCGCACCACTGCTAAGTCGTCAGAGCTTTGACAAATCCGCCCTGCGCCACCTGGGAGTATATGGCCTGAACTACCAGGGCCTGAGTTCTGAGGCCTATTTTTATGATGCCCTGCTGCAACAGGTTAGCGGCGATCCATCAACACACCAATCTCGTTATGAAGCGGGCCTGCAGAAAACCCTCAAGCTCAGCAACGCAGTCCTATATGAATACCTGATGGCCAGCTATCTGCTCAAGACCCAGAATGTGCTTAAGTAAACATGCTTTAAAGACAGTTCTTACCCTTCTCTTTCCACGAAGGCGGCAATGAACTGAGCGTCAGTTCACGCCCTTCGCTGAGCATATATTCGGTAAACACCTGCGCCACCACCGAGAGTTTTTTACCCTCGGGAAAACAGAGATACCACTCATCATCGACTGGAAAGCCCTCCACATCCAGCAGCACCAATTCACCTGTGTTGATCTCATGCACTAAAGCATAGATCGACAACATTGAGATACCCAGCTCACCGATCACTGCCTGCTTGATTGCCTCGTTGCTGCCCAAGGCCATACTGCTGCGAAATTGTACGTCGCGCCCTTTCACCATTCTGTCCATGGTGAGAAATGTGCCACAACCCGGCTCACGCATAATGAAGTTGTCTTCGGCCAGCGCCCTGACGGGGATGTTCTTTTTATTGGCCAACGGATGATTGGGTGAGGCCAGGATGACTAGCGGATTGATTAAGAAGGGGATGGTGTGAATGCCCGAACCGGTGGGTGCTTGGCCGACGATGTAGATATCATCCAGATTATCTTCCAGTCGCTCCAGCACTCGGCTACGGTTGGTTACTTCCAGCGCCACACTGATACCCGGGTATTTTTTGCAGAAGTCGCCAAGAATACGCGGCGCAAAGTACTCAGCCGTGGTCACCCCTGAAATTCTCAAATTGCCTTTTTTGACTCCCTTGATATCCGAGACGGTCATTTGGAAATCATCCAGTGCCCCGAATACCGTTTTGGATGTTTTGAGCAGTTCCTCGCCCACCGACGTCAGCGCAATGCGCCTGCCGACCTGCTCAAACAAGGGCATGCCGATAATGGAGGTGAGTTTTTTAACCTGCATGGAAAGCGTCGGCTGGGTCAAATGCAACTCTTCCGCCGCCTCAGTAAACGAGCCATTTCTGGCAATTGATTCAAACACTTGCAACTGTCTGAAGGTCGCATTTCGAATTCTGATCACTTGTCACCCCATCAATATAGATAAAATACTATAGGAATAATAGAAACTTTCTATTTTTATTTATATGAGTATTTTGGCATAGTAACTACCGTAGTAAACATAGTTATCTCTTTTAGCGCACATGGGGGCCGTCTTTATTATCTCCTCCCCCCTCCCTCCTAAGACAACCCAACCCTCATGTGCGCATTTTTTAAACCCATACAAGTATTATTTCTGCCAGTCAATCGACCTGCCTGGGCGACCAATTTGCTGTGTAAATAAGCCAAAACGTGTCACAACCAGCTATTTTACTTTATCTATATGTTACATAGAAAAAATTGATTATAGTTTATATTATAATTTTGGCATACTTGCAATCGTAGTAACTATTGCTACCTCTGTTGGCGCACATGGGAGGCGTCTTTTATCTCCTCCCCCCCAACCCTTGAAGACATATACACCCCATGTGCGCATTTTTTTTATCTCCGAACAAAATCACACCATCTAACGCTTACACCTTTTCGAAACCATGAAAAGCTATACTTCTAACCATGGCGAGAAAAGACAAAAGCCAAATGGGTAGATTAATCAAAACTGGCATCTTTATACTGACTCTTGGCTTGCTCGTTTCACCCGTATTGTTAATTCACAGCATCAGCGCAGACCACCCCATTGTCCAAACCACCATGACTGTCGACAGCGCCACTGTCGCTCGCGTAAAACGCATCGTTAACCAAGTGGAATACGCCGCTTACTTCAGTCGCCGCTCAACACTGAACATCAGCCAAGACGATCTGGATGGCATGCTTGCGCTCGCCGCCAGAGCCATTCAGCGGATCAATGCGGCGGCACATATTTCACCATTGAATGGCACGGTGATCAGCCTTGCCTTGCATATACCGGAAAATCCTCTGGGAAAATTTATAAATATCAGGCTGACTCAGGCACCTAATTCTAATGGCATCGACATTCGCCAACTCGAAATCGGCAAACTATCGTTTCACGGCAAAACTGCGCAAAAGATTGTCAAGACACTCATGAGCTATCTACTGGGCAAAGAACAGAGCAGGCAACTGCTGAATGCCGTCAAGACAATCAGAACACAAAACAACAGAGTGTTGATTCAATACCAGGGACGTCATGATCTCGGTAAAATTATTGCTCGCGGCCTAAATCATTCAGGCTTGTTCGGCGGTGATCTCAAAACCCTCAGCGACCCAAAAGCGATACAATTTTACTATGGCAATCTTTGCCAGAGATTTCGCAGCGGCACACCCCCAGACCTGGATAACTATCTCGCACCACTGTTTTTAAACGCGGCGCAGCGCAGCAACACTCCACAGCAGGCGGTTATGGAAAACCGCGCCGCGCTGGTGGCACTGGCCATCTTTTTTGGCAGCTACAAGTTCAATACGATCATTAATGCAATTCCTGAAAAAGAACTTGATCGCTGCCAATATCCCAAGGCAAGCAGTCTGCTGGCAGGCCGCGAGGATCTGAGTCTGCACTTCATCTTTTCCGCCATGATCAAGATCATGTCTGACAATGACATCAGCTTTGCCATGGGTGAATTCAAGGAGTTGGGCGATTCAGTGCGCGGGGGCTCCGGTTTTAGTTTTGCCGACCTCGCCGCCGACCAGGCCGGGATACAGTTTGCAGAATTTGCCACCCACCCGGATACGAGTTTGCGCATACACAAAAAAGCAGAATTGCTTCGTGATGAAGCAAGCTTCTTTCCGGATCTGGCACAACTAGCCGAGGGCCTTTCACAACAAAAATTCGAACAGGAATACGGTGGAATCGAAGGTGAAAATTATAAAATGCTGGTACGCGAAATCAGAGGGCGAATAAATCGCCTGGCGTTGTACCAAGACACGCCGTGATTCAATAGCGAATTAAATACCAAAGCCGACCGACCATTTCATGCAGGGCCATATATGAATTACCCAAGGCACTGCTGCTGGGAAACAACATCAGGAACCATTTTTGATCCAGCTCGACAAAAAAGGTGGGGGTGGGGATCACCTTCAGACCAGCCTGTTCGAAGATCTCAACCGACCTTGGCATGTGCACGGCATGTGTTACCAGCAATACCGTGTCGATATTTTTCTTCTGCAACAAGGCCTTGGTCAGCATAGCGTTCTCAGCCGTGGTGCGACTTTTGTCTTCCAACCAAACCTTGTCAATCTGAAAATCATTACGAAGACTGCTTGCCATCACCTGAGCCAGGCTATCGCCATCGCTATCAAACACATGACCACCACTCACTACCACAGGCAATCCGGTCAAGCGATGCACAAAGGCGCCGTAACGTACCCGCACCAGAGAATTGTTATCCACTGTATCGCCACCGTACTCGGGGGCGTTTTTATATCGCCCGGCCGACAGCACCACAATTGCGCCTGCTGAAGCCTGACGAATTTC
>CALZIQ010000157.1 GCA_945787735.1 uncultured Chromatiaceae bacterium
GTGGATCATTTTGATGCCCCAGGGGTGATATCACCGGCAAAATCTTGCGTAATACAGCCTTGCGGTGGGCACCGCGGAATTCATCTTCAATCTTTCTTCTCAACACCTTTTTGCTGTCACTAGTAGGCTCCTGCAAAAAGACGAATACGTAATCAACTGGGGCGCGACTGTCCTCTTCATCAATCAAAACAGCCTCAAGATCTTTAAATACAGCCTGTTTTTCAATGCTGCCCATATCCACATCCAGCATGACATTAAGTTTCAGCTCAACGTCTGAATCTGGAACTCTCAGCATCTCTGACAACTTGGTGATGAAGCTAACAATATTATGTCTATTATTTTCAGAAGTACTGTAGCCATCAAAATAGAGCGTCACCCCATCCACCTGTAAAGATGAGCTGCCTTCAAGCATTGACAACAGAGCGTTTTCATTTGCTGCAGCGAATTTATGTCTGACTGTACTGGCCACTTTACGTACTGCATTATTCATCACCTTATCGGTCCAGGCCTGCCAACCCGTTGTTGAAATGGTCACATCGACATTGACGCGGTGCTTATGTGCCAACTTGATAAATGCCGCCACATTCGAAGCATCGCTCCACTGCTGTGAATCTTGCACACTCCCTTCATCATTCAAGCTCAGCGCATAAAAAGCGATGCGATCAAACAGGCTAAAGTCGACAGTCTGGACCTCACCACTTGCCAACCACGTAGGATAGAAACCATAGACAGTACTGGAAAAATCACGTGAACAACCACAGCCACCACCATCAAGCTGAATTCGTTCAGGCTTTTCAGATACTGGCTGATAGGCCTGCTCCAGAATCAGCCCTAAATAAGGTTGCCAAGTCAGCTCTGAATCAGCAAATAGTATCTGCAAGGCTTCTTTAAATAACACCTCATTCGGGTAGGCAATGGCTTGAATCTTGTTCAGTTGCTCCAGAACATCGTCCGGGATTACAACCTCAGGTGTCGCCTGCTCGACTGCGGATTTCTCGGCAGGCTCATCGTCCGCCGATTTTTCCTCTTCTTCAGATGCTGACCAGCGATAAAATATCCTCGGCCCTTTTTCATGCACAACAGGCTGTGCCGGTTTCGCTTTTGCCTTCACAGCGGGCTTGATCGCTTGGACTGGACTGGCTTCTGATTCTGGATTGACTTCTGTTTCAGGGCTAGTCTGTGGATCTGGATTGGCTTCTGGTTCAAAGCTAGTTTGTGGGGCTGGACTGGCATCTGGTTCAGGACTGGCTTGTGGTTGCTCACTGTTCTCAAGCAATGCCACTAGGTCATTAGCCAGGTTTTCGGATGATTTCACCACATAGGCCTGACAGACACGCTGAAAAGCCAGGCGTGTATCTCTTCCCAACACGCCATCAACATCAACAGGGCCGTAAGCTTTTTCATTGAGCAGCCCCTGAATTTTTTCCACCTGCGCCTTGTCAACTGTCTGCACATATTGTTGAAAGGCTGTTTTTATGGAATCAAATTGACACGCATCGTCGCCCTCTTGTGCGAGGACCGATGAGAAGGCAAACAGCATCAGCATGAATGCAATCAGCCCTGTTATGCGCGCCTTGTATTGCATGCTGTCCATGCCTAGACCGTCTTCCCTTCTTTTCTTAACTCTTTCACTACGCCATGCACAAGATCATCACGATTGATCATGTCCCTATTCATCTGCAAGGCACTGATGGCGCCGTAGCGTACCACATTGGTGATAGCGCCACCGGTGAGTTCATATTCATCCGCCAGTCGGCGCAGATCCACACCTTCATCGAGTTTAGCTTTGCCGTTGAGGGTGTTTTTCCATAAACGATGGCGCTGCTCCGCATCCGGCACAGGGAAATAGACCAGCGACTGAAAACGACGGGCAAAGGCTTCGTCTATATTGCCCTTCAGATTGGTCGCCAGGATGACCACGCCGGGAAAGTCCTCAACCCGTTGTAGCAGGTACGACACTTCTTGGTTGGCATAGCGGTCATTCGAGCTAGACGTCTGCGTGCGCTTACCAAACAAGGCATCCGCTTCATCAAAAAACAGAATCCAGTTTTTGTTCTGCGCCTGGTCAAAGACATTGGCTAGATTCTTTTCTGTTTCACCGATGTATTTAGACACTACCATGGACAAATCGATACGATAGACATCCACCCCAAGTTCGGCACCAATTAACGTGGCTGTCAGGGTTTTACCTGTACCCGGCGGCCCATAAAACAGGCTGCGATACCCCGGCTTGATAGATTTTTCCAACCCCCACTCTTGCATAATTGTGTTAGAACGTTTGATCCAGGTTTTGATATTTTCAATCTCTGCCAACACCTGTGGCGCAAGCACCAAATCTTGCCAGCTAAGCTTAGTAATGATGCGTTTAGCGGGAAAATGAGTACTGAAATCAGGCTTGTGTTGAATACCTGTGGTGCAGCGGGAAAGATATTCCGCCGACACAATCATCGCCGCGCTGAAAAACGGCTCATTATCGCTCTCACGCTCAACCTTTAAGATGCCGGACTTGATAAAGAAGTGATCCGCCTCAAACAAGCGCACCACCTCATAGCGCCGGGCTAGATCATGCCCGGCCAGAATAAAAGAGGCAGTTTCACAGGTGGGCATAAAGCCACTATGGCTTTTGGCTTTCAAACCACCAAATTCGGTATAAGCACGATCGAGATTTTTATTGCGGATAAATAGCGTATCCAATGCCTGCGGTTTAACATGTGGGATCATAGCGAGCACGAAAACTATACGCTCATCAAAGCTCATGGCGTTTTCTTTGATTATCCGGGCATACTCTGACTCATCCTGTAACAAGTCCGGCGCAGCAATCTCGTGAATGTCATCAACATCACACTCTTGTTCAAAATAAAGACGAATACGGCTATCCAGCACGCGACTAAACCAGTCTATCTCGCGTTCGAGTGTGTGTGCATTTACATGCTCTATATTCATATCCCCATTATTCATATGCTAGCGCCACTCGACATAGATCACTCTTTCCATCCACGGGTACTTAATAGTGGAAAATCCCCAGGGAATCTGATCAAGCAACATGTCGAAGGCCT
Organism: uncultured Chromatiaceae bacterium; assembly: GCA_945787735.1. GTDB lineage: Bacteria > Pseudomonadota > Gammaproteobacteria > Tenderiales > Tenderiaceae > Tenderia. Next base: position 3,057 of record CALZIQ010000157.1, read on the forward strand.
TGGGCTCTACTTGCAAATACCAAGCATCATCTTTTAACTGCAACTTACCGTGACGTTGCAGGAAGGATTCTCTCAATCCAGCAATCGAAGTACTGCCCAGGCTTTTCCAATTTTTAATCATGCCTTGCAGCAAACTTTCAAGTTGCTGCTTTTCCTGCGTAGTGATGCTAATCTCGCGCTCAATCGGCACACTGTTTTTTACTCCACAGATCAGTTTGTTGAGAACCAGTTGCGATTCCGAACTGGAGGTACTTTCATTCACCAAAAACTCAAGCATGTGCACTGCCCGCACTGCGGCGGCGCGATCCTTAAAGGCCTTATTTTCAGTCAAGCCCAACATCTCGAACAGCCGCGGTAGATAAGGTGAAGCAAGCACCAGCCCGGCATTGTTAATGTAAACCTGTTCAAGAGGCAGTTCTTCAATGCCAGTTGTGTCTACAGGGTTAACACTTGAAATCTGCCCGTCGATCTCAAGTGCGCCCTCCATCGTCTCATGCCCAGAAAGCAACTCAATAATCCTGGCGCTCATGAACTCCGTTGTGGGCA
>CALZIQ010000158.1 GCA_945787735.1 uncultured Chromatiaceae bacterium
ACAAGTACAGATTGCATTATTCGTGACCCGGCCATGTCGCGCCAAATTAGAATCGCTAAATCTGGCAGTAATTCAACCGTGGTATGGAATCCATGGATTGAAAAAGCTAACAAGATGGGAGATTTAGGTGACAACGGTTATCTAAAGATGGTGTGTGTTGAAAGTGCCAATGCAGATGAGAATGTAGTTACTTTACAGCCGGGCGAACAACATACGTTGTCTGTACGTTATTCTGTCGAGCAGATCTAACAGATTCATCCTAGCCAGACCCTAGGTTGAGGTTTTGCAACCTCAACCTATTACCAACTTCAGTTAGACAGCTGCTGCTTCACCATAGCATTGCGCTTTGGTACAGATAGTTGCTGGCATTTCGCGATGTGCAACCAACGCGGACGCTCCACGAATCAGGCGGTAAAACCACCATACCAGCGCCGCTCCTGCGATGAGAAATCCAATCATGTAATAGATGGTTCCCAATGCGGCCATTGATAAAAACAGCATTCCAATAAAAGTACGAACCAGCCATTCATGATGCGTAGCGATCAGCACCATTTCCTGACTTGGCATTTCGCCGCTTTTTTCTACAGTTTTCTTAAAGCGATAAACTTTGAGACCACTAATGATAAAACCCAATGGCGCTGTAACAACGAGAATATATAAAGCGTAAACAAATGAAAGAAAAACGACTTCAGACCACTCAATGGAGTCATATAACTTACTGTTCATGACTAAGTCCTCCTTTAGCTAAATGTGCTTCTACATGACAAATACTGTTAGCAACACAAGAAAGTACTTCATACATCAAGTATAGTTCCTGAGCGTGATAGTCAAGTATTAATTACGCAAAATTGTTCCTTTATTACCCTGCGCAATAAATTAGCAATCCAGATTTCGATCAGTGTCGGTCATTGTTAAATACGAATAAAACTGCTGTTGTGCCTAATTTTCAACTTCGTTAAAGATAATTTCACTTTTAAACTCCATATCTTTTCTTAGATCCGACACATAGAATTAATTTTCAATTAGATATCTTTCAGTTAACTCCTCTTCTTATTAGCGCCACGCAATAATATAAATGCGTAATGATTATCATTTGCATTTTCTGCCATACGCCCATAGAATGCGTCAGCAACGTTAATGATTCTTATTCGCAATTACAAAGGGTAGTAGTAATGACAATACAAAAACAACATCTTATTTATGCGGCAGCGGGCATTCTCATGAGCAGCCCTGCCCTGGCCAGTAGTGAAATAGATGAGTTGAAACAACAGGTTGAATCCTTGCAAAACCAACTTGATCAAACCACCAGCGCTGTTGAACAGATAATGGAAACAGGATCAAATAAAAACAAAACCACTATTGGCGGCTATGGTGAACTGCACTACAACAACATCACCACAGAAACCAACGGCGTTGTGACTGGTAAAAAGAAAGAGATCGATTTTCACCGCTTCGTGCTGTTTTTTGGCCATGAGTTCTCTGACGAGATACGTTTCTTTTCAGAAATTGAACTGGAGCACTCCATAGCGGGAGATGGCCAAGTGGGCGAAGTTGAATTGGAACAAGCCTTTGTCGAATTTGATGTGGCTGAAAACCATGCCGCTAAAGCGGGTCTGTTTCTGGTACCGGTGGGTATCATTAACGAAACACACGAACCCCCCACTTTTTATGGCGTAGAACGCAATCCAGTTGAGAAAAACATCATTCCAAGCACCTGGTGGGAAGCTGGTGGCGCCATAGGTGGCGAGATTGCACCCGGATGGGGTTATGACTTTGCCGTCCATTCAGGCCTGTTTACCACAGATGGCAGTATTCGCAGCGGCCGCCAGAAGGTTGGTAAGGCCAAAGCCAATGACTGGGCTACTACGGGACGGGTCAAGTACACCGGTCTCGCCGGTACCGAGCTGGCAGTCACTGCGCAGTACCAGTCTGACCTGGCTCAGGGCACCAATGTCGACACCAACAGTGCCACTTTGATCGAAACCCATGCTATCTGGAATAGTGGCCCGTTTGGCGTCAAGGCACTCTACGCTCGCTGGGACATTGATGGTGCTGCACCTAAAGCTGCCGGCAAAGATAAACAGGATGGTTATTACGTTGAAGGGTCCTGGAAATTCATTCAGAAAGTTGGAATCTTTGCACGCTATAACGCCTGGGATAATAGTGCCGGCGATGCCACAGACTCTGAAGAGAAACAAACAAATGTCGGTCTGAACTGGTGGCCACATGAAGACGTTGTACTGAAGTTCGATGTGGAAAGTTATGAAAAAACCACCACCGACAAATTTGGTTTTAACGTTGGTCTTGGTTACCAGTTTTAATGCTGATATTTCTCCCAGGTAGGTACGCAACGTTGTTGATGCTGGTGTTGGCACTCTGTGCCACATCGGCGTCAGCGCGTGGCGTTTATCAGCAACCATCTGAGTTTATTGATGATGTCTTTGGCCCCCAGCTAAACACACCCAAGCTGCTGTGGCTTTCGAAGGAGGTGCAATCATCCATTAAAAAGATACTTGGACACAAATATCCATCATTACGACTAAGATATTGGCAACATCAAGATGCAACCGCCTGGGTGCTAGAAGCGGTAGGCAAAGAAAAACCCATCACGTTGGGTGTGGTTGTCAGAAATAACCAAATAGAACAGTTACGTGTGCTTATTTTCCGCGAAAGCCGTGGCGGAGAAATTCGTTATCCCTTTTTTACGAAACAGTTTCACGCACTGTCGCTGGATCAGAAATTGAATCTTAACGGCCATATTGATGGGATTAGTGGTGCCACGCTCTCAGTACGTGCAACTAAAAAAGTGGCTCGACTTGCCCTATTTTTGCATCAACAGGTATTAACTACACCATGAATAATACGCCAATGGTTAAGCTGCGCCAGAGTAATATTGGTGTATTGCATCGCCGTGCTGGTGTACTGGCTGGACTGTTTATTCTGACTCTGGCGCTAAGCGGTGTCTTCTTGAATCATACAGAGACCTTCGAATTGGACCAACAACAGGTCGACTTCAAACCAATGCTGGCTTGGTATGGGATAGAACTTCCCGATAGACCTCTCCACTTCAAGACCGATCATCACATCATTTCACAGCTAGGGGAACAGGTTTATATCAGTGGCAAACCGCTGTTACATCATGAGCAAAAACTACTTGGTGCGATTTCCAATAACATGTTTATTTTGCTCACCTTCCAACATCAACTCATGCTACTGACACTTGAAGGTGAGTTGATTGAACGTATAACAGATTTACCAAGTAATAATACTGACATTGTCTCCATTGGCCTGGACAATAACAACGACATCGCCTTGCTAATAAGAGATGAACACTTTATTGCTGACCAAGACCTTATCAACTGGCAAAGCGTATCAGATACACACGCCATCAACTGGTCAAAACCTGTAGCGATGGATAATGCATTTGAAAATATAATCATTACGGCTTACCGAGGCCACGACCTAAATTACGAGCGGGTCTTGCTCGACCTGCATAGTGGCCGCCTGTTTGGCAGTTGGGGCATCTATCTCATGGATATTGCCGCATTATTAATGATTTTTTTGGCACTCAGTGGTATTTACCGCTGGCGACAAT
>CALZIQ010000159.1 GCA_945787735.1 uncultured Chromatiaceae bacterium
AAGAAAACGGCAGCCTCGCCGCAAGTGATATGAACGCAGCTATAGTAAACGCACTTTCCCAGGGTGCCCTGGGAAATAGCGGCATTGACCGCTCCACCCGAGCCAATGGCACAGACTTCATCACTGCTTATACACAAATCGGCGATTATCCTTGGGGACTGGCAATCAGCGCCGAAAGGCACGAACTCTATGCACCTATGCGCAAACAAATCGGAACTATCATTGGCATCGTGGCAGTTCTCATCCTCACTGGCATCGGCATTATGTATTTAACCCTGCGTCCTCTGACTGGTCGTATCTTGATCCACACCGACGAGCTGGAAGAAAAGATCTATAAAAACACCAAAGAACTCCAACGTAGCAACCGGGCCCTATCCACCATCAGCGCCTGCAGCAACGCTATTATTCATGCCCAAAATGAACTAGAACTGTTACACAATGTTTGCAATGTCTTTATCACTACCGGTGGTTATCGCCTTGCCTGGATTGGTTACGCACAACATGACGAGAATAAATCTGTACTACCTGTGGCCCAAGCGGGATTTGAAGACGGCTATCTGGAAACAGCCAAACTCAGCTGGGCTGAAGACAATGAACGCGGCCGCGGCCCCGGCGGCACCTCGATTCGGAGTAGCGCCCCCTTCCTAATTAGAGATGTCCTTAATGACGCCCGCTTCGAACCCTGGCGCGAGGAAGCCAACAAACGCGGCTTTGCTTCTGTCATCGGCCTGCCCCTGACCCACGATGAAAAAACCTTTGGTACCCTGCTGATCTATGCAGTGGAGCGTAATGCCTTTGACATAGAAGAAATCCGATTGCTGTCCGAACTCGCCGAAGATCTAGCCTATGGCATCATGTCATTACGCACCCGCGATGAACGACAATGGGCCGAGCAGGAACTCATCGACTCGGAAGAACGCTGGCGCTCATTGACTGACAATTCACCCGACCATATTCTTACCCTCAACACTTCACTGCGCATTGAATTCGCCAACTATGCCGCGCCCGGCCTGAGCGTTGACGAGCTGGTCGGTAAATCCTTGCTGGATTTCATCGACAACCCCATCAAGCTGACTGAAGTAAAGGGCAAACTGGAAAAAAGTGTTTCCGAAGGTACTCCCTGCAGCTATGAAACAGAGTTCACCACACCGACAGGCGAAACCATCTGCTATGAATCCAGGGTGGCAGCCCGGGTGGTTAACGGAAAAACCGTCGGCCTTACTCTAAACGCACGCGACATCACTCAACGAAAACTCGACGAGGCCAGAATTGAATACCTTGCCTATCATGACGAACTGACCAATCTACCTAATCGTCGTCTGTTGATGGATCGTCTGGAACACAACATCAGCATCGCCAACCGCCACAACACCAAAGGCGCATTGCTGTTTCTGGATCTCGACCGCTTCAAGACCATCAACGACTCGCTTGGCCATGCTGTCGGTGACGCCATTTTGTGCGAAGTCGCCAGCCGACTAAAAGATAACATCCGGGCCGAAGACAGTGTTGCCCGCCTTGGTGGGGATGAGTTCATGGTGCTTTTACCCGAACTCAAACAAGATGAAAAAGAGGCTAGCTTCGAGGCCAGCGTAGTCGCGGAAAAACTGCGCATGAGCCTGTCCGAACCTTACATTCTCAATGACCACCAATACCACACCACTCCCAGCATCGGTATCGTGATTTTCCCCTATGGCAATGAAAGTGCTGATGATGTGTTGAAACATGCCGACACCGCCATGTACCGGGCCAAGGCTGCCGGACGCAACGAAGTCCGCTTCTACCGCCCCAGCATGCAAGAGACCGTCGACCAACGCCTTGCCCTGGAAAAAGGCCTGCGCAAGGCCCTGAAAGAGAAAGTTTTTCAACTTTACTATCAGCCTCTGCTGGACAACAACAACCGTGTCATCGGCACAGAGGCGTTGTTGCGCTGGCATCATGAAAAACGTGGCTGGATCGCACCAGAAGACTTCATTCCGGTCGCCGAAGAGACCGGTTTGATTCTTCACTTAGGTGAGTGGGTATTACAACAGGCCATTAGCCAACTGAAACGGTGGCAGCAGTTCGACTGGGCACAGCAAACCGGCTTCATGGCCATCAACATCAGCGCTCGCCAGTTTCACCAGAATGATTTTGTTGAAAAAATCACCTACAACCTCCAGGCACACGGTGTTAAACCTGAATACCTCAAACTGGAACTGACTGAAAGCCTTGTGATAGAAGACATTGCCGACACGGTAGCCAAGATGGAGGCCCTGCGTAAACTCGGGGTACGTATCGCCATCGATGACTTCGGCACCGGTTATTCGTCGCTGGCCTATCTTAAACGCTTGCCCATCGACCAGATCAAGATCGACAAATCCTTTGTGCTCGACATCACCGAAGACAGCAACGATGCCGCCATCGTGGAAACCATTATTTCAGTGGCACGTCATCTGAGTCTTGGCGTGGTCGCTGAGGGGGTTGAAACAAAAGAAATTCTTGAAGCGCTGAAAAATCACAAAGGCCTCATCTTCCAGGGCTACTATTTTAGCCACCCGCTGCCGAGTGAAAAATTCGAGGCCTTTACCGAACATGGCGAAGCCACGACATTGCTCGTTTAGTAACTACTGACCACCCTTTTCAGACAGGCTCAGCCCCAGGCGATAGAGTTCATTTTTTTTCTGACCCGTGATCTTCGCAGTCAGCGCCGCCGCCTGCTTCATTGGCAATTCATGCATCAGGATAGACAAAACACGCAAGGCTTCGGCAGCCACTTCGTCACTCTTAACCTCGACCGCTCCCTGCACCAGCACCACAAACTCGCCCTTACGTTGGTTCGAGTCGGCCGCCAGCCAGGCCTGCAATTCAGATAGGCGATCGCTATGCACAGTCTCAAAACGCTTGGTCAGCTCGCGCGCAATCACGGCCTGGCGCTGCCCGCCAAAGACTTCTACCATATCGGCCAGACTGGCTTCAATACGGTGGGTGGATTCGTAAAAGATCAGCGTACGTTCATCCTCTGACAAGGCCTGCAGACGCTGGCGGCGCGCCACTGACTTGGCCGGCAAAAAGCCCTCGAAGACAAAGCGATCAGAGGGCAGGCCCGATACCGCCAGCGCAGCAATCAGGGCACAAGCCCCCGGCACTGTCACTACCGAGAGTCCAGCTTCACGCGCCGCATGCACCAAGTGATAACCGGGATCACTCACCAGCGGTGTACCGGCATCTGAAATCAGGGCTACTTGTTCACCCGCCAGGATGCGCTGCACCAGCTTGTCACACAACTGCCGTTCGTTATGTTCGTGATAGGCCAGACATGGCGTTTTGATACCAAAATGCTGCAACAACTTAGCGCTGTGGCGCGTATCTTCAGCGGCAATCACATCAACACTGTTGAGCACCTCAATGGCACGCGGCGTCATATCGCCGAGATTACCGATCGGGGTGGCAACAAGATAAAGCGAGCCGGATTTCGACATGAAAAACAACCTGATCAGTAGTAGCGAGACGACAGAGTAGCATGGCGTGATATACTTGCCAGAGCCTTTTTCCGGCACCAAAT
>CALZIQ010000160.1 GCA_945787735.1 uncultured Chromatiaceae bacterium
CATCCTTTCTGATGGGTGAACGTGGCAAGGTGTTACACATCATTACTTCATGGCGCGATGAGAACCGCTGGCAATGGCAACATCAACTCACCAATCTGCAATCAAATGCAGACAACAGCACGCTGGAGATCATTGCCCAGCTACCTAACGAGACCCATCCCGCCCCTATTGGCAAACCTGGGGAACAGATCTACGCCAGTCGCTACATAGGTGACCGTGCCTATGTCGTCACCTTTCAGACCATAGACCCGCTCTATGTCATCGACCTGAGCAATGACAAAAAACCTGTGATTGCTGGCGAACTGGAAATTCCCGGCTTCTCCAGCTACCTGCATGCAATTAACGATGACTTATTACTCGGCATCGGCAAAAATACCAACGGACCCAGGCTTCAAGGCCTAAAATTATCACTCTTCAATGTGGCGGATATACATTCACCGGAAGAGATCAGCAGCCTCAACATCGGCGACCGCGGCACTGACAGCCCAGTGTTATTTGATCACCATACCCTGGCCTACCTGCCTGGGACTGAAAGGACACCAGATAAATTCACCATCCCGGTTAAACTTTTTCAAGGCGGTGACCAAACACAGCCATGGCAATGGGCCGACTGGAAACATGACGGACTGTATCTGTTTGAAATCAAGGCTGACAGCAGCACAAGGGCTGAACTGAAACACAGCGGCAGCTTGATTGCCGAGCAAGCCAGCGATACCAACACCTGGGGGTCAAGCCTTTACAACGACCGGGCGGTTATACAAGGAAGTGCCGTGCATTACCTGCACAATAACAAGCTCATCTCGGCCGACTGGGATGCGGTGACGCCTTAGCACTGACTTGGCTGCCCTGTGTTTGGGGCAGCCAACTTTTCAATCGAGCAAAAGAGTTCTACAAACCTCGCCGCAGATTCTGCCCATAAAAAATCTCAGCCATTTCCTGCTTCACCTTCTGGTCTATCGACTTGATCTCTTTAGCGCTTAGATCTGCAGGCGAAACACCGAACAGATAATCTTCCAGATGACACTCTTTCAACATCATCTTGGTGTGAAAGATATTCTCCTGATAGACGTTGACATCGATCATCTGATATTTCTCTTTGGTATCTTTGGCGATGTAGTTCTGAATTGAACTGATCTTGTGATCAATAAAATGCTTCTTCCCGCGCACGTCACGGGTAAAACCCCGCACACGATAATCCATTACAACAATATCTGACTCAAAACTATGGATCAGATAGTTCAAGGCCTTTAGCGGCGAAATACGGCCACAGGTGGAAACATCGATGTCGGCGCGAAACGTACTGATACCACCATCAGGATGGGTCTCGGGATAGGTGTGCACCGTGATGTGACTCTTATCCAAATGGCCGACAACAGAATCGGGCAAAGGACCCGGCGCTTCGCTGTTGGAAAGCTCTTCCGCGACAATCGGTTCTTCCGACACCAAAATAGTCACGGAGGCCCCCTGGGGATCATAATCTTGCAGGGCAATGTTAAGGATATTGGCGCCGATGATGTTGGTGACATCAGTCAGAATCTGGGTCAGGCGCTCTGCATTGTAGGCCTCATCGATATATTCGATATAGGCCTTGTGCTGCTCGGGCGTCACCGCGTAACAGATATCGTAGATATTAAAACTTAGGGTCTTGGTAAGGTTGTTAAACCCATGCAGTTTCAGCTTTTTCATCTGTGTGGGCATCAGCACCCTCCTGACTATCCAGCGATTGACCCGCCAGTTGCTTGCGGCGGAAAAGGCGCGAATTATCACCCATTTTGATACGATTGGGGAGCTATTTTTGCACGATCGGGGGATGATAAATCATCTGCACCGTGGTACCACCTGGATCGTAGCAATAAAAGCTACGGGCACCGTCACGATGGGTGCGCGGCTCGGTCTTCATTTTGATGTCATGGCCGCGCAGGAAATCGAACCAAACATCGACCTGGTCCATATCGTCAATAATAAAACCGATATGATCCAAGGCCTGATCACCCGACATGTCGTAATTATCCGGCACCCGGTGCAGAGCCAAATTGTCGTTGCCTGAAGTCAGGTAAACATTGTCCGGATCAGGGCGCCATTCCACCTTCATGTTCAGCAGATCGACATAAAACTGCTCACAGGCCTCCAGATCGGAAACAAACAGGGCCACATGACGCATGCCGGAGGTGGGTTTTGGCTTGATCATGCTGATTCTCCTTCCGCTTCCACAACCTCATAATCGTGTGTAATTTCAGCCGTTTTGCCCAACATAATAGAAGCGGAGCAATATTTATCCGCCGACAGCTCAACCGCCCGTTTGACCACGCTTTGCTTCAGCTCATGGCCCGTCACGATGAAATGGAGGTGGATTTTGGTAAACACGGACGGCACCTCGTCAGCACGCTCAGCCACTACTTCACAAACACAATCGGTGACTCGATGACGCCCCTTGCGCAGAATCAACAACACGTCATAGGCACTGCAAGCACCGGTGCCCATCAGCAGCATTTCCATGGGGCGCATACCCATATTGCGACCCCCACCATCGGGCGGCCCATCGATGACCACCGCGTGGCCACTGCCGGATTCGGCTACAAACATGGCGTTTTCGACCCACTTGATGCGCGCCTTCATATGACTCTCCTAGATCTAGACTTTCAGACAGGCCGTATGATAACTCAAACATTCACCCTTTTTTGCCGATAGCCTTTCAGGACTTAACTAATTGCGTGACTAAAAATGACTTTAGTGAAAAAAGCTAACTCCAGATTTACACCGGCCATTGAGAGTTTTCTCTCACACTGCCATCGTCGGCACTATCCCAATAAAAGTGTGATCATCCACGGCGGCGACACGCCGGATTCACTCTATTACATCACTGAAGGCTCGGTTAGCGTGGTCTCTGAGGATGAGGATGACAACGAGATGGTACTGGCCTATCTTAACGCCGGTGATTTTTTCGGCGAACTAGGCCTGTTCATCGAGACGCCAGATCGAAGCGCCTGGGTGCGCGCCCGTGGCGAATGCGAAGTGGCCGAAATCAGCTATGACCGTTTTCGCCAGATGGCCAAAGAGCATACCGATGTAATTTTTCAGATGGCCTCACAAATGGCACTGCGCCTGCGCCGCACGTCCGACATGGCCACCCGCCTGGCCTTTATGGATGTCAGCGGCCGCGTCGCCAAAACATTGCTGGATCTGTGCCAGCAACCAGACGCCATGACCCACCCTGATGGCATGCAGATCAAGATCACCCGCCAGGAGCTGGGCCGCATTGTCGGTTGTTCACGCGAAATGGTGGGCCGTGTATTGAAAAGTCTGGAACAGCAAAACATGATTTCGGCCAAGGGCAAAACCATTGTGGTGTTTGGTACACGTTAAGTTTCGCCTGTGCTGATATAAAAAAGCCCGGCCAAGCCCATTGCTGTCCCACAGTTTGACAGTCATAAAGCGAACCTCATTTGAGGTTCGCTTTTTTTGTCTGGGGGGATCGGGGGATTTATTAGTTCGATCAAGTTCCGTCGCTCAAAAAGACTCAGC
>CALZIQ010000161.1 GCA_945787735.1 uncultured Chromatiaceae bacterium
AGGAATATTACGCATGGCCCGGCCCGACGGGTCGATCCAAAAACTCCATAAGAGGCCATCTTCCAAGAGTGAGCAGTATTGGGCCAACCGGTGGACTTTGTCCCTTTCTTCTTTGGTGTTAGGATTCGTACCATTCGCCAGGAATTCGTATAGTGAGCCGTAGTACGGGTCCTCTTTGTAATCTTGTGGCGTTGGTTTTGGAACAGACAGGTTAGGATTCCCGAGTACATCGCCATCCAGGACCAAGAGATTTCCAGCGTTAGTTGTAACCACTATATTCTCTGAGTCTCTTGGCTTTGTTAGCTCTGTTTCGAATGCCTTTCTGCCTCGCTTGGCTTTCGGTTTGTTCTTCCTTTGCCATTGTTGGTAGGCTTCCATCGGGTCGTGACCATCAGGATTTGGTGGGGTTGTAGTATGATGATCTTCCTCATCTGACGTCTCCATCCCAACTTGGCTCATCTGAAGTGGAGGTAGGGGACGTCGCCGTCGGCGCTTTTTCTTCTTCCTCCCTTGTGTTAACGTTGGCTCCAAGTGGTTCATAATCCGCGCAACTTGAGTCCAATTGATAGGGTGCTCGTGGTACCTTGGTGGTGGTTTCAAATGGTCATGCGTTGTTTGGGATGGTTGCGTTATTTGGGACAAGCATTCGTAGCTGAGCTCATCCAACTCCTGAATATTGACCTTGATGCCGTCATATTCGATTGACTTGACGGTCCTGAAGAATGGGTAGTTCGTCGGTCCATCGTCTCTTCCGGAAGAGCTGAGTTCTTGATTAGTGGCATATTTCCACCATCTTTCGAAGAATTTATGCTCTTGTTGCTGGTCCAACTGATCAAGGTTAACTGCCTGCCAAAGTGCCCATTCCTCATACGAGACGGGTACCGATGATGTAACTGACTGCGGTACTTTAGGTAATGCAGCGCATGCCATAAGATGTCCCCGCGAGGGTGGATGTTTGGCACGATGTTCGTGATGTTGGAAGATCTCTAACAATCTCTGGATTAGCTTCGGGATTTCCACGGGCAGTTTGGACGCCTGATTCTGTTTCTCTTTTGTCGTCTCTTCTGTCTTGACTGCCGCTGCGTTACTGATCGCTGTCTCGCGTTGTCGCTGGTGAGCTGTTGGGTAATCCGTTTCATCATCCGGTTCTCCATAGGATGGCCAGATGAAGAATGATTCCTGTTCTGATTGTTTCAGCTCAGCGGGTTTGACCTCCTCGAATGCTTGTTTGCGTTCTTCTTCGTTGACTCTAGACAAGGCATCAGCAATGCAATTTTTGGTACCTTTGATATGTTCTATATCGAAATCGTATTGCTGTAAGAGCATCACCCATCTGGTAACTCGGTTGTTAGTCAATGTAGGCTTGGTGAGGAGGTACACGAGGGCAGAATTGTCTACTTGTATGCGGAATTTTTGCGCTGAGAGGTAGTCTGACCATTTCTTGATCGCCCATACCACCGCAAGGCATTCTGTTTCACAGCTGGAGTATTTTGATTCTGCCAAGGTCAGCTTCCGACTAGCATACTCGATGGGACGAAGTTTCCCTTTGTCATCCGTTTGTAGTAATACGGCTCCAAGCCCAGCTCCACAAGCGTCCGTCTGAAGGACCAGTGGTTTCTGCGGGTTGTAGATTCCCATGGTCTTAGCGTCTGCCAATGCGTTTTTCAGTTGTTGGAATGCTTGTTGTTGTTTGTCTCCCCAGAACCAAATTGCGTCTTTCTTGCGTAGACTGTCGAGTGGTGCTGCGATCTTTGCGAAGTTTTTGACGAAGTTCCTGCACCATCCAGCCATTCCTAGAAATCTGGCCAACTCAGTAATGTTCTTCGGAACCGGATATTCGTTAATCGCGCGGATCCTTTCCTCGGAAAGTGTGCACCCTTTCTTGGAAATGTGATACCCGAGATAATTCACTGATTCCTGTGCGAATTCGCATTTCTTTGGATTGAGGGTACATCCCGCATCTCTACAGCGCTGAAGTACTTTCTCGATCACGTCGACGTGAGATTCGCCTTTTTTGGACCAAATTCCGACGTTGTCTACGTAAGTAGGCGCGGTATGCCATTGCATACCCTTGAAGATTTCGTCCATTGCACGTTGGAATACTGCCCCGGAGTTCTTCGCGCCAAAGGGCATGCGAACGAACTCAAAGAGACCTAGTGGGCATGTAAATGCGGTTTTCGGTATGTCCTCCGGAGTGACAGGTATTTGCCAAAAACCGGCCGTTAGGTCTAGAGAGCTGTAGAGGTCTGCATCGGCATAGCACGTTATGAGGTCATTCATCCGAGGTAGAGGATAGGCATCCGTGCGTGTCACTGAATTTAGCCTGCGGTAGTCGATACATAGGCGCCATTCGCCATCTCCTTTGGGTACCATGACTATCGGGGCTGCCCAGGGTGAGCTACTGGGGCGTATTATGCCATCCTGCAACATCTTCAGAATGATTTTCTCCAGGGCGTTAATCTTGTGTAAGGGAAGGAATCTGCTCTTTTCTTTGATTGGCTCTGCATCTCCTGTGTCGATCCGAAACTCGGTCAGGGTGATCAGTCCTGGAGTCCGGTCTTTGGAAAATACATCTTGAAATTTGTTGAGCAGTCGTATGAGGCGGGCTCTTTCCTTTCCTTTTAAGACGCATGTGTCGAGGCGTAGCCCTTCTATCAGGAGAACCGGTTCTTTTTCGGGCGTATCCTCGGTTGTTGTGCCGCTGGAGCTCTTTCTTTTGCAGGTATTTGTTCGTCTGCGTAATGTTGCTTCTGAGAACGTGCTGGCCGAATCATGGTCTTTGCGAAGGCTCCCGAGTGTGGCCTTGTGTGGTGGCAGGGTTTTCGCACAGTCCAGAGGCGTTATTGTGGGATCCACGTGGGGTAGACTCTCCTTCCGCAAGGCTGGTCCTTGTTGTTTGGGGAGGTCCTGAGGTAGAGTTCCCATTTTTTGCGACTCGTCTGCTGGCGTCCGCCCGGTAGGGAAACCTTCTAGGAGTGCCATGAATTGAGATGGGTCATAATGATGCGTTTGATGGACTTGGCTGACGATTTGCGTTGGTCGACGAGGCCATGGACGTTTGTTGTTCAGGTCCTCTACCAAGTTTCGCAATTCCCTTGATTTTTGTTCCCGAAATTTAGTTTCATCGGAGTCCATCGTAAGGGTAGCATCTGTGTATTCTGAGCTGTTATCTCGTATTGAACATGACCGTTTCAAATCAGCGATGGTCATTTGCTTGCTAGAAGCCGACGATCCGAGCACCCATTTGTCGTACATGCATCTGGTTAGGTCTATTCTGGGGAGTGTTGGTTCGTAATGATGCATTGCGTAACAAACCGGCGTTGTTATCTGCTTCTGCGCTCGCTGGACTAATCTTCCTCGTC
>CALZIQ010000162.1 GCA_945787735.1 uncultured Chromatiaceae bacterium
GGTGATTTCCCTGAGGAAGGCCACCCCGCCATAATCGCGTTACAAACTGGCAAACCCGTCATCGATACTGTGATGGGGATATTCAATCCTCGCACCGAAAAAACACACTGGCTGACTATCGGTGCCATTCCACAATTCAAGAATGGCGATAAAACACCTCATCAGGTCTTCACCACCTTCAGTGACATTACCGAACGCAAACTGGCCGAAGACAAGCTGCGCTTGTCAGCAACAGCAGTGGAAAACTCTGGTGATGCGATTCTAATTGGTGATGCCGCAGGCAACCTGATTGCGATCAATAAGGCCTACCAAACCATGACAGGTTTCAGTGAATCAGAAGTGATAGACAAACCTGTGCAGATTTCCTCTATCAACCCGTCGAAACCTGATGTTTGTCATACCATCATGGACGCTATCTCCGAACAGGGGAAATGGCAAGGAGAGATCCTCCTTCATTGTAAAAATGGCGATACTATTCCCGCCTGGTCTAACGTTAGCGCCGTCTATGACGATCAAGGGCGCCTGAGCAATTGCGTCTCTGTGGCCACTGATATCTCCGTAATAAAAAAATCACAACAACAGCTCGATTTTCTCGCCTATCACGACCCACTCACCAATCTGCCTAACCGTTTGCTACTCGACGACCGACTTAACCATGCCCTGCAACGGGCTAGGCGCGAGCAGACCCAGGCTGCTGTTCTGTTCCTTGATCTAGACCGCTTCAAAAATATCAACGACAGCCTGGGACACCCGGTAGGTGACAAGCTACTCAAACAGGTCGCACTACGGCTTCGAGACCTGGTGCGTAACAACGATACTGTGGCTCGACTTGGCGGTGACGAATTTGTGCTGATCGTGGAAGAGATTGATGAAGCTATCGACCTCGCTACGCTGGCGCAGAAAATCATTGCTGAACTGAGCAGACCCATTAAGGTGAAAGACTATGTATTGCACCTAACCACCAGTATCGGTATCAGCATCTACCCTAGCGATGGCCAGGATCCAGAAACCCTGATCAAAAATGCCGATGCCGCCATGTATCGCGCCAAAGAGGAAGGACGCAACGGTTATCACTTCTACACCATGGCCCTGACCAATGCGGTATACGAACACCTAACCATGGAAACAGCCTTACGCCATGCGTTGGACAATGATGAACTGGTCCTACATTACCAACCCCAGATAGATGCGAGCACAAACAAGCTAATCGGAGTAGAAGCACTGGTGCGATGGAATCACCCCGAACTGGGTTTAGTCTACCCGGATAAATTCATCAACATGGCCGAAGAGTCAGGCCTGATAATCCCACTGGGTGAATGGGTGATCTGGACAGCCTGCAGGCAAATGCAGGAATGGGATAAACAGGGAGTCGCACCACAAAAGATCACCCTGAATCTTTCTGGCGTGCAGTTCTACCGCGGCGCTATTGTTGAAACTATAAAACGCATTCTGAACCAAGTCAGACTATCTCCTACACGCCTCGAACTTGAAATTACCGAGAGTGTGATCATGGAAAAAACTGAACGGACCATCGAAACTATGAATCAACTCAGAGAGATGGGAGTCTGCATCTCCATTGATGACTTTGGCACTGGCTATTCATCGCTGAGTTATCTCAAACGTATGCCAGTGGACAAACTTAAAATCGATCAATCTTTTATACGCGACCTATCCCATGACAGCAATGATGAAGCCATTGCCACTGCCATAATTGCCTTGGCCAACAGTATGCAACTGGAGGTGCTAGCCCAGGGCGTCGAAACTGCCGAACAACGTGATCACCTACTACGTCTGGGCTGCAACCTTTTTCAAGGACATCTGTTCAGCGTGCCGCTCAACACCAGAAAAATGAACAACTATATGAACGAGCATGTGAGTTAGCCCGGCGGCCACTGCATACCACGTCCACCCAACACATGAAGATGAATGTGAAACACACTCTGTCCGGCACCGGCATTACAATTCATCACTGTGCGATAACCCGAGTCATCAATGCCATCTGCATGCGCCACTTGTTTTGCCGCGAGAAAAAGCTTGCCCACAAGCTCCGCGTCAGATTCATTCAGATCGTTAATGGTAGAGATATGGCGTTTTGGAATCACCAGTACATGTGTTGGCGCCTGAGGGCTGATATCACGAAACCCTAGTACATCATCATCCTCATACACCGTATCCGGCTTAATTTCACCGGCAATCATTTTGCAAAACAGGCAGTCACTCATGCGTCTCTCCTCAGTCAGCCACTCTATGTTATAAATTGTGTTAGCACAGTACTATAGCTAAAAATCCCTTGCCGGAGGAATTCATCATGCACGTCACACTGGTCAATGTTCACGTCAAACCAGAACACATCAATGACTTTATCGAGGCCACACGTTTGAATCACACAGCCTCCACCCAGGAAACGGGCAACCGCCGCTTCGATATCCTGCAATCCGGCCAAGACACAAGCTATTTTGTACTTTATGAAGCCTATACCTCGACTGATGATGCCCTCGCCCATAAAGAGACGGCCCATTATCTGCAATGGCGTGAAACAGTAGCCAACTGGATGGCCGAGCCACGTCAGAGTGTGCAATTTAATGGTTTATTCCCTAAAGGCTAATTATGCTTTTTAATCAGTTCAGTATTTCACGCCTACCCCGCATCCAGTTTGGTACTGGCCAAATTAAGGCATTGCCAGCGCTGATCACCAGCTACGGCCGACAGGTGTTGCTGGTCACTGGCGAACGCTCTTTTCGCCAAAGCTTAAACTGGCACAGCCTCACCCAAGCGCTTGAGCAAAAACAGATCCACTGGCACAACGTTATCGTCTCAGGCGAACCCTCACCCGCCCTGATCGATGAAATAGTGCACAAATTTTTGCACGAAAAAATAGAAGTCGTCGTTGCTATCGGCGGTGGCAGCGTGCTTGATGCCGCTAAGGCCATCGCCGGACTACTACCCCATGGCAACTCGGTGCTGGACCATCTCGAAGGCGTAGGCAAAGGCATTGAATACACCGGCCCAGCACTGCCTTTTATCGCCGCACCTACGACTGCCGGCACTGGCAGCGAGGCAACCAAAAACGCGGTGCTAAGCCAGCAAGGCGAAGGCGGCTATAAAAAATCCTTCCGCCACGAATGCCTGGTGCCTGAATACGCGCTACTAGATCCTGACCTGTTGGCCAGCTGTTCGCCAGCCCTGATTGCCGCCGATGGCATGGATGCCTTTACCCAGTTGCTAGAATCCTATGTCTCGGTCAGGGCCAACC
>CALZIQ010000163.1 GCA_945787735.1 uncultured Chromatiaceae bacterium
GTTTTTTGACGGCAGCTTTGGTAACTACACCTACTCTGAAGGTGGCTTTGATGTTTATCAAGTTGACTGGTCTTTATATTCCAATCCCAGCAACATACCGAGCCCGTAAATTGCTATAGCAGCGCCCTCTCCCTTTTCTGGGGGTGGGGCGCAAAAAAGTGTCGCATTTAGGGTATAATCCCGTGCTTTGTTTAAACTACGGATTTTAGACAAGCGGGATGCCTAGAACGCCAAGAAAAATACTCGTTACAAGCGCTCTTCCCTACGCAAACGGCTCCATTCACCTGGGCCATTTGGTTGAGTACATCCAAACTGACATATGGACACGCTTCCAGAAAATGGTGGGGCACGAGTGTTACTATGTCTGTGCAGACGACACCCATGGTACGCCCATTATGCTGCGAGCCGAGCAGGAAGGCATCTCACCCGAAACCCTAATTGAGCGTGTACACGGCGAACATTTGAGTGATTTCACTGCGTTCCATATCGAATTCGACAACTACTACTCGACCAATTCCGACGAGAACCGCGATCTGGCCCAAGACATTTATCGTCAGCTCAAGGCCAATGACCTGATTGATATACGCACAATAGAACAACTCTATGACCCACAAAAAGAGATGTTTTTGCCAGACCGTTTCGTCAAAGGAAAATGCCCCAAATGCAAGACCGAAGACCAATACGGAGATTCCTGTGAAGTCTGTGGTGCCACCTATGGACCTACCGATCTGATCGATCCTTATTCTGCTGTTTCCGGCGCTAAACCGGTACTTAAAGAATCAGAACATCACTTTTTCAAGTTAGGTGAATGCGAGAGCTTCCTCAAACAGTGGTTACTGGAAAGCGGCGACAAAGCACCACTTCAATCCGAAGCCAGCAACAAGATTAGCGAATGGTTTGAGTCTGGTCTGAGGGACTGGGACATTTCACGCGATGCGCCCTACTTCGGTTTCGAGATCCCCGATGCGCCAGGTAAATATTTTTATGTCTGGCTCGACGCCCCAATTGGCTACATGGCCAGCTTCAAAAATCTCTGTGACCGCAAGGGGATTGACTTTGATGCCTACTGGAAACCTGACAGCGATGCCGAGGTATACCATTTCATCGGCAAGGATATTCTCTATTTCCACGCCCTGTTCTGGCCGGCAACACTGAAATTCAGCGGTTACCGAACCCCAACCAAGATCTGTGTCCACGGCTTTCTTACCGTCAACGGCCAGAAGATGTCCAAATCACGCGGCACCTTCATCATGGCGCGCACCTATCTCAACCACTTGAAGCCGGAATACCTGCGTTACTATTTCGCCGCCAAACTGAGCGATCGCGTCGAAGACATCGACCTCAACATGGAAGACTTCGTCGCCCGCGTTAACAGCAACTTGGTAGGCAAGTACATCAACATCGCCTCACGTTCGGCTGGCTTCATCAAAAAACGTTTTGATAACAAGCTCAGCTCCGAGCTCGACGCCGCTGGCCTCACCATGCTACAAACCATCCAGGCAAAACATGACGCTATCGCTGCACTCTATGAACAACGCCAATTCAGCGAGGCCATGCGCGAGATCATGGCTCTGGCCGATATCGCCAATGAGTATGTGGACGAAACCAAACCTTGGGTGTTGGCCAAAGAAGAGGGACAAGATAAATACCTGCACCAAATCTGCACCTCTATCGTCAATGCTTTTCGCCTGCTGACAATCTATCTAAAACCGGTACTGCCTATGCTCGCCGAACAGGTGGAAGACTTCCTCATGATTGAGCCATTGCGCTGGGCTGATGCCGGATCATTGTTGCTCGACCATGAAATCAAGCCCTACAAACACTTGATCACTCGCATCGAGCAAAAACAGATCGATGCCATGCTGGCCGAGAGCGCCGATACCATGAAGGCACAACCTACTTCACCCGCCCGTCATGGCGAGCAACAACAAAACAAAGAGCAAAAGATGACTGAATCCAGCAATGAGTTTATTGAATACGACGATTTCGCTAAGGTTGACCTGCGCATCGCACGCATCGTCAAGGCCGATCACGTCGAAGGCGCGGACAAATTACTGCAACTGACTCTAGACATCGGTGAAGACAATACCCGCAACGTCTTTGCTGGCATCAAATCAGCCTATTCACCTGAAGATCTCCAAGGCAAACTCACCGTGATGGTCGCCAATCTGGCACCGCGTAAAATGCGTTTTGGCGTATCAGAAGGTATGGTGCTGGCGGCTGGCCCTGGCGGTGAAGAACTGTGGATTCTGGAGCCTAATGAAGGCGCCCAACCCGGCATGAAAGTAAAATAAACAACGAGAAGATTATCAGCTACATATAAATAAAACAGATAACGTATATGATTTACGTGTTGTATTTGTGATAAAGGATACCTAATATACACCTTTATTACTTTGAGTTAGATTTCTGTCCCCTGCCAGCCAAGACACTGCAGGCTCAGCATAACCCTATGTAAATACGGAAATGACCGAATACGCCCTGATCCTTGTCAGCACCGTGCTGGTGAACAACTTTGTCCTGGTCAAGTTTCTTGGCCTATGCCCCTTTATGGGGGTGTCTAAAAAGTTGGAAACCGCTACGGGCATGGCTCTAGCGACAACCTTTGTGCTGACACTTTCATCAGTCTGCAGCTATCTCGCCAACGAATACCTACTTGCTCCGTTGGGCCTGGAATATCTGCGCACCATTACCTTCATACTTGTCATCGCCGTGGTGGTGCAATTCACCGAAATGGTGGTGCACAAAACCAGTCCTCTTTTGTACAAGGTACTAGGTATCTTTCTGCCGCTGATCACCACCAATTGCGCCGTGCTAGGTGTGGCGCTGCTCAATGTGCAAGAAGAATTTGGTTTCATCGAATCGTTCATCTACGGCTTTGGGGCCGCGGCCGGATTCTCTATGGTGCTGATCCTGTTTGCCGCCATGCGTGAACGCATTACCGTGGCTGACGTGCCGGTCGCCTTCCGCGGCCCGGCCATTGCGCTGATTACTGCTGGACTAATGTCGATGGCCTTCATGGGCTTTTCTGGCTTAGTGAAGGGCTAAATATGCTGACTGCAGTTCTCGCATTGACCGCGTTAGCGATCATCTTCGGCCTGCTGCTTGGCTTTGCTGCCGTACGCTTCAAAGTCGACGGCGATCCGCTGGTGGATCAGATCGACGCTATTCTGCCCCAAACTCAG
>CALZIQ010000164.1 GCA_945787735.1 uncultured Chromatiaceae bacterium
GACAAAGGTTTGAGTAACTGATGCAAGGCAGTGTTATGATGTGACAAAGCCTGAACCTCCCTGTTTTAAATGATTTTTCGCAAAACCATTCTAACAAGCGAGGTTCAGGCTTTCTTTTTTTACTGCTCAACTATGGGACAGTAGTGCGCATTAGCGGGCTTTTTTATTAGTAGTTCATTTCTGTGGCGCGAATGGAATTAGCTGCTGTGTAGGCGCACTGTGCCTGAAATTCGCCCAATGGGAAAAAACAAGCTGGCGATGGGCAATAGATGTCGTATTTTCAGGAAATGCTAAATAATCTGAATCTAGCAACTTATTTAAGAGCTGCTCTTATACATTTGCTGTGCCTAAAAGCGTGCCTACAGCGGTTGTCAAGCCCATTGCCAACAACCCCCAAAAGCTAACGCGTGCAGCACCCACAAAAATATTCGCGCCGCCTGCTCGCGCAGCGATTGAACCAAGCAGGGCTAGAAAAATCAGTGATCCTACAGAAACAACGGCATACATGCCTGACATGGGTGTGCCGATGACAAGAACAACCGGCAGTGCTGCGCCGATAGCAAATGTAATGGCCGATGCCAATGCAGCTTGAAGAGGATGGGCTCGATGTATGTCTGACAAACCAAGCACATCGCGTGCATGTGCCCCAAGCGCATCATGTGCCATCAGTTGTTTCGCAACCTGTTTGGCAAGATCGCTGTTGAGCCCCCTATCTATATATATCTGGGTAAGTTCTTCTCGCTCAGACTTTTCATCATTGGCAAGTTCGTTTTTTTCCCGCTCCAGATCTGCCTTTTCAGTGTCGGACTGTGAACTAACCGAGACATATTCCCCAGCAGCCATCGACATGGCACCGGCCACCAAGCCTGTCATAGCGGCAATCAATATAGCTGTACGTGTTGCACCTGCGGCCGCCACACCAACTATCAGACTTGCTGTCGAGATAATGCCATCGTTTGCCCCTAAAACAGCTGCACGCAGCCAACCGATCCGTTCACTATAATGGCGCTCAAAATGTTGTCTCTGCATGTGGCACCTTTATCGAGCCGAGGTTTTACATGACAATCACGCCTTAATCCCATCGATCATCCCTGACTTGCACCATGCCCTGTTCAACTCGCACTGGAAAGGTATCTAAACCCTCATAGGCTGGCGCTGCTGTGACTTCACCGGTTCGAATGCTGAAGCGCGCACCATGACGTGGGCACACAATTTCATCCCCTTCCACTTCACCCGAGGCCAATTCACCACCGTCATGCGTACAGATATCCTCGATGGCATAAAACTCACCCCCAAGATTAAAGACAATGATGCGCGCATCTTCCAGTGTGACCAATATGCGTTCGCCTTCAGCTAAATCGGTCGCTAAGGCGACATTTTCCCAGTCGGACATTAGATAAACTCAAACTGCAAGGCGCCGTCCCGCGTCATCCTTTCTTTGCTCCAGGGCGGGTCCCACACCAGTTCTACAAAAACATCGTAAACGCCGGGCACCTGGCGCACCTGCTCTTCCACCACGCCGGGAAAGGTTTGCGCCACTGGACAGCCGGGGGTGGTCAGGGTCATCTTAATATGAACCTGGCCGTAAGCCGTGGCACGTATTTCGTAAATCAGTCCCAGGTCGAAGATGTTGATCGGAATCTCGGGGTCATAAATTTGCTTAAGGGCGGCGATGATGTCCTGTTGCAGAACCTCTGCATCAATGTCTGCTGGTTTGTGGTGTGTGTCAGTCGGCATTCCTACGCTCCTTTATTCAGTGGATACACTGTCTTGCTGCTGCGCCAAGGCGGCATGTAAGGTGTGCCAGGCCAGAGTGGCGCATTTGACCCGAGATGGGTAATCACGCACGCCTTGCAACACACGTAGCTTACCGACCGCTTTGCTTTCGTCCGGTGCTTGCTCAGCGGTAAGCAAGGCATGCATTTGTTTAAATAGGTTTTCGGCCTCGGCCTCTGTCTTGCCGATAAGGGCCTCGGTCATAAGTGAGGCGGATGCGGTCGATATGGCACAGCCGTGGCCTTCAAAACCCATATCCTTGATGATGCCGTCGTGCACACTGAGATAGAGTGTCAATACATCACCACAGAGCGGATTATCACCGCGGGCCTGACGATTGGTATCACCTGGGTGTTTATTGAAATTACGCGGATGACGGTTGTGATCCAGGATTACGTCTTCATAGAGTTGTCTGAGATTGTTCATCAGCTGAACAGTTTTTTAGTTTGAGCTAGCGCTGCCACCAGGCGGTCAATTTCTTCGCGTGTGTTATACACAGCGAATGATGCCCGCGTGGTAGCCGGCAGGCCAAGATGTTGCATCAGGGGCATGGCGCAGTGATGCCCGGCTCGCACGGCGATGCCCTGTTGATCGAGCACGGTGGCGATATCGTGGGGATGGACACCGTCCAAGGTGAAGGAAATGATGCTGGCTTTTTCACGTGCCGTACCGATGATCTTCAGACCGTCGACTGTGGCGAGTTGTTTATGGCCATAGTCCAATAATGTGTGTTCGTATCTGGCGATTTGGTCCATGCCGATGTCAGTCAAATAATCTACCGCCGCGCCAAGACCAATTGCGCCGGCGATATGGGGTGTGCCAGCTTCAAACTTATAGGGCAAATGATTGTAAGTGGTCTTGTCAAAACTCACCGACAGGATCATATCGCCACCACCTTGATAAGGCGGCATCTTATCTAACAAGTTTTCTTTTCCATAGAGAATTCCAATACCAGTAGGGCCGTACATCTTGTGGCCAGAAAAGGCATAGAAGTCACAATCCAGCGCTTTCATATCGATGATTGAATGTGGGGCGGCCTGGGCGCCGTCCACCAGCACAGGCACACCTGCCTCATGGGCCATGGCAATGATCTGTTTTAGCGGATTGATCGTACCTAGCACATTGGAGATATGGGTGAGCGCCAGCAAACGGGTACGCTCATTCAGCACGCTTTCCAGCGCAGCGATCTCCAACTCACCGTGTTCGTTGATAGGCACCACGCGCAGCTGTGCCCCGGTTTGTTCGCACACCAACTGCCAGGGCACGATATTAGAATGATGCTCCATGGTGGTGATGACACTTGTATC
>CALZIQ010000165.1 GCA_945787735.1 uncultured Chromatiaceae bacterium
CCACCCCGATGCAAGTTGGAACGAAACTCGCCTTCTGCACCTTGACGCATCATTGCTGCCACAACCTTTTCGCCAATGACGAAGCAGCGGATGTCGGCGCCACCGGCTTCCTTGATGAATTCCTGCACCATGATATTCGCTTTGAGGCCCATGAAGGCCTCGATGACACTTTCCGCTGCCTTTTTGGTTTCGGCCAGCACCACGCCGATGCCCTGAGTGCCTTCCAACAGCTTGATTACTAACGGCGCCCCGCCGACCATTTTAATCAGATCCTGCACGTCATCAGGTGAGTGGGCAAAGCCGGTGATCGGCATGCCGACACCTTTGCGCGATAGCAGTTGCAGCGAGCGCAGCTTGTCACGCGAGCGGCTAATAGCGACCGACTCGTTCTGTGGAAACACGCCCATCATCTCAAATTGGCGCAGTACAGCCGTGCCGTAAAAAGTGATTGAAGCGCCGATGCGGGGTATGACCGCATCATAGCCGACCAGGTTTTCCCCCTTATAGTGAATCTCAGGATTGCTGGGAGTGATGTTCATATAACAACGCAGTGTGTCAATAACACGGGGCTCATGCCCCCTGGCCTCACAGGCCTCAACCAAGCGTCGTGTCGAGTAGAGCTTTTTATTGCGCGAGAGGATGGCGATTTTCATATTTTTTATCCAGTCTTTGATTTTATGCGGAGTTTGGTTAAGACTAAACCTGGCATTTATGTGAAAAGTTGTTTGTATTATTACTCTAGATCTTTGCTAGAGGGTTTGCCAAGCAGATAAGAGGCTGCCGGGTCTACCTTGAGGCGGCCATCCATCGCTGTGCGCCCCAACAGCATACGAAAGCGCATATTGTCACGGTTGGTCAGAGTGAGTTCGATGGGCCAGCTGGCGTCGCCCAGTTGCAACATTGTACTAATCACATATCGTTTTTCGCTGTGGCCACCTGAGTCAGTGACGCTGCGTTCATCGACAACCTCAGCATCGCAAAAAATTTCCACTTTAGTATCGTGTTGGCGGGGATGCATGCCAAATTTGACCCAGCGTTTTCCATTCTTTGTATAAGGTTCCAGTTGAAAAGTGTGCAGGGCAGAGGTGCGCGCACCCGTATCAATTTTGGCTTTGATCCAGGGTAGCCCCAGTTCCGGCAGTGAAAGCCATTCGCGCCAGCCAATGTTCATGCTGGGCGTTGTGGTATTGTTTTCGCTCATAACCAGTCCTTGCGCTTGAAATAGATCACCATGCCTATGACGATGGCGATCATAATACCGATCACAAGCGGATAGCCATAGTACCAATGTAGTTCTGGCATGGCCCAGGGACTTTCCGGGTTGCTGAAATTCATGCCATACACGCCGACCACAAACGTAAGTGGAATGAAGATGGTCGCAATCATGGTCAGCACACGCATGATTTCATTGAGACGGTGGCTGACGGATGAGAGGTAGACATCAATCATGCTGGCGGCCATGTCGCGATAGTTTTCGATTAGATCCATAATCTGAATGGTGTGATCGTAACAGTCGCGCAAGTAGATGATGTTTTCCTCTCTAATAAGGCTGTGCCCTTCCCGCATCAGAAAATTCAGAATCTCACGCTGAGGCCAGAGCATTCTGCGCAACAGTAGTAGTTCGCGACGAATGGCATGGATCCTCGCTAAAGTTTTCTGATTAGCTGAGCTAAGCAGTTCTTCTTCGATCAATTCAATCTCTTCACCGAATGTTTCCAGCAGCGGATAGCCTTGATCGATAATGAGATCGAGAAGGGAGTAGAGCAGGTAATCCGATTTTTGCGTACGGATACGACCGCTTTGCTTGCGCAGGCGTTTACGCAAGGGTTCGAAAATATCGGTATCGCCAGCGTGAAAACTGATTAGATAGTTTTCTCCCACGAAAATGGAGACCTGTTCCACCCTGGTATTCTTATCGGCGAAAATGGGAAGTGCCATGACAATGAAAAGTTGTCCGTCATATTCCTCTATTTTGGGACGTTGACCGCGATTAAGCACATCTTCCATAGCCAGCGGGTGTAGACCGAAAAGTTCGCCGGCTTTAAGCAAAGTGTCTGTCTCGGGATGACCTTGCATATGTATCCACGTGACACTGTCACGCTCCAGGAAAGGCAGGCATTCATCCATGGTTGCCAGCTCTTTTTCGACATAGGCAGTGTTCGTGTAGTCGATCAGTCGAAGCAAGAACTCAGATGTGCCGGCTGTATGATATTGCACAAGAGTGCCGGGTGACGTCCCCGGTGGGTGGTACTGTTTGCCGAAATAATCCATCGAGCATACCTGTTAATCGATTAATGGTGTGGGCTAGGTTAGGAATTGTTGTGTTGCAGTCAAGAATAATAAAGCACCTCTTGGCCCGGCGTTAAGCCGTATTCTTAGTGAGTGTTGCTAATGTGCTGAAATGGTAGTGTAACACCATGAAAAATATGATAAATATATTTTTTGTTTGATGGCTTTTTTTGCTGGTGGTGAAGGCTTAAAAATGCTAATTTCCGCGCATCATTTTTATATGGAGGTCTTGGAGACCAGACATGATCCGCTCTGCTGTTATTGCTGATATTCCTCGACTTGTTGAGATCGAAAAGGCCTGTTTCGAGACAGACCAGCTCAGCCGTCGGAATTTTCGCCATATGCTGACCAAGGCGCATGCGATTACGTTGGTGGCAGAGGAGGCGGGCACGGTACAAGGCTATGTGTTGGTGCTGTTTCATCGCGGCACATCGCTGGCACGTCTATATTCAATTGCCGTCAGCACAGACGCGCGCAAGGGTGGCGTAGGGCGTCATTTGGTCACTGCTGCCGAAGAGCAGACCTTGACCCATGATTGCGTCACCATGCGCTTGGAAATTCGCGCCGATAATACAGCCTCGATCAAGCTGTTCGAAGGCATGGGTTACCGTTGCTTTGGCCGTTATCTGAAATATTATCAAGACCAGTCCGACGCGGTACGTTTGGAAAAACGCTTGGTAACCAATCCCACTGCCAGTATGACAACAGTGCCGTACTACCAGCAGACG
>CALZIQ010000166.1 GCA_945787735.1 uncultured Chromatiaceae bacterium
CAGAAGCCACACAGCGTTTACTTCGCAATGGCCCAAACCAGTTGCAGGAAGGCAAAGGTCAGCCGTTGTGGCGCATGTTTGTCGAACAATTTCGCGACTTCATGATTTTGGTGTTGCTGGCGGCAGCGTTGATTTCCGGTTTAATTGGCGAGTTAGTGGATACCATCGCCATCTTGGTGATTGTGATGTTGAATGCTGTGATTGGCGCGGTGCAGGAATATCGCGCAGAAAGAGCGATGGCGGCATTAAAGGCTATGGCGGCCCCGATGGCAAAGGTGCGGCGGGCAGGGCAACTGATGACTTTGCCGGCAAAGAAATTGGTGTCTGGTGACATTGTCTTGCTTGAGGCTGGCGATGTGGTACCGGCCGATGTGCGCCTAATCGAAGCGGCCGAGCTTGAAGCCAATGAGTCGATGCTGACCGGGGAATCGGCCGGCGTCAGCAAGCAAAGTCAGGTCATTGCGACAGATGATTTGCCTTTGTCTGATCGACTTAACATGGCCTTCAAGGGCAGTCAGATCAACCGTGGTCGCGCTGTGGGCTTGGTAGTGGCCACGGGGATGAACACTGAACTTGGCAAGATTGCACGGCTGCTGCAAAAAACCGCCGAGAGCAAAACACCTCTGCAGCAGCGCTTAACCCTGTTTGGCAAACGACTCGCACTGGGCGTGTTGGCAATTTGCGCTGTGATCTTCAGCGTCGGGCTGTTGCGTGGTGAGCCGGTGCTAATCATGTTTCTCACGGCTATCAGTTTAGCGGTGGCCGCTATCCCTGAAGCTTTACCGGCAGTGATCAGTGTTGCCCTGGCCTTGGGGGCTTGGCGCATGAGCCAGCAACACGCCCTGTTGCGCAACTTGCCTGCTGTCGAGACCCTCGGTTCTGTCACGTATATCTGCGCCGACAAGACCGGAACTCTGACCCAAAACCGCATGAAGGTAGAGAGCTTTTATCTGCAAGAAGGCGTGGCTGAATCCATCCCGGAGTCAGCCGTATTATTAGGGCAGGCGCTGGCCCTGAGTAACGATGTGGAGGAGGGCGATTCGGGGCCCAAGGGCGATCCCACCGAGATTGCACTTTACCAAGCTGCCAAGATGCAGGGTTTTGACAAGCTGGCGCTGACACAACAACTGCCACGTATTGCCGAGCTGCCGTTTGATTCAGAACGCAAGCGCATGTCGACTCTGCATCAGATGGATGAGGGCGTGCTGCTGTTTTGCAAAGGGGCACCGGAACAACTGTTGCCGCTGTGCCCGGCTGCGGATCAAGCGGGACTGCTGGTCGAGGCCGACGCCTTGGCGACGCAGGGGTATCGTGTTCTCGCTGTCGCCAGCCGCTTGTTTGAGCAACTGCCTACGGAGATCAGTGTGCCAAGCATCGAGTGTGAGCTGACGTTTCTCGGCCTGGTGGCGCTGATAGATCCTCCACGAGAAGAGGCACAGCAGGCGGTGCAGGACTGCCTCAGTGCCGGTATCACCCCGGTTATGATCACCGGTGACCATCCAGCCACGGCGCTGGCGATTGCTAAACGGCTTGGTATTGCCGAATCAGAACAACAGCTATTGATAGGGCAACAGCTGGCAGCAATGGATTTGGCCGAGCTGAAACAGCGTGTGCGTGAGTTGCGCGTCTATGCCCGAGTGAGTCCGGAACAAAAGATCAGCATCGTCCAGGCATTGCAGGAGATGGGCGAGTACTGCGCCATGACCGG
This sequence comes from uncultured Chromatiaceae bacterium, assembly GCA_945787735.1. Classification (GTDB taxonomy): domain Bacteria; phylum Pseudomonadota; class Gammaproteobacteria; order Tenderiales; family Tenderiaceae; genus Tenderia. The sequence goes on from CALZIQ010000166.1 coordinate 1,709, forward strand.
CGACGGTGTCAACGATGCTCCAGCGTTAAAAAAAGCCGACATCGGCGTCGCCATGGGCGAGAAGGGTACCGACGTGGCGCGTGAGGCCTCTGATATGGTGTTGCTGGATGACAACTTTGCCACCATTGCCAAAGCCGTGCGTGAAGGGCGGCACATCTTTGATAACATCCGTAAGTTCATCAAATACACCATGACCAGCAACTCGGGCGAGATCTGGGTATTATTTCTGGCGCCATTTCTGGGTCTGCCAATCCCGCTGCTGCCGATCCACATTCTGTGGATCAACCTGGTTACCGATGGCCTACCAGGTCTAGCTCTGGCCGCCGAGCCGGCCGAACGCGGCATCATGCAGCGGCCGCCACGCCCACCCAATGAAAGCATTTTTGCCCATGGTATGTGGCAACACATGCTTTGGGTAGGACTATTGATTGGTGCGGTGTCGCTGGCCGCCCAGGCCTGGTCGTATGGTAGTGGTTCCAGCCACTGGCAGACCATGGTCTTCACCGTGCTTACCTTTTCTCAGCTGGCCCATGTGCTTGCCATTCGATCTGAAACGCAATCGCTTTGGCGTCAGGGCTTGTTCACTAACCGGCCGTTGTTGGCGGCGATATTGCTGACCGTAGCACTACAGCTGGCGGTGATCTATTTGCCGGTGCTGAATCCAATTTTCAATACCCAACCGCTGACCTTGGCAGAGCTGGGGGTTTGTTTTGCATTGCCTCTGATCGTGTTGCTGGCCGTGGAAGGGGAGAAGTGGCTAAGGCGGCATAAGCTTATCTATCAACCCAGTACGAGCTAAAACGAGCGTTCTCTGCAGATCATTGTCTGCTTTCTCCAACTTCGCCCAATAATCATCAGCTGCGACGCTTTGTCGCATTTCATCTCGGCGCAAGCATGATAGAGTATTAGCAGTTGATTATTTACTGGTTTTGGGTGATATTTTACAAACAATTAACAAATGGCGGTGGCGCCATATTTATTGAGGGTAGTTATGAAGTCTCAAATTGCAGGTTTATCAGCGCTTATCGTTTTAATAGCAGGGTGTAACACTAGTAGTCAGCAAGATACTGAATTAAATACTGTCATCAGTGACTTAGGTCTAACAGGCAACCCGGTTGCCAGCATCACTGATCTCCCTGATATCAGCGATCCAGAGGCCGTGTTGGGCAAAC
>CALZIQ010000167.1 GCA_945787735.1 uncultured Chromatiaceae bacterium
GGGGCACTCTGACTGGATTACTCAACAATGCCCTGGGCAACCTGGAGACGATCCGTGCCAACAAGGCCACCACGGAGACCTATAGCCAGGCTGTGAAAACTGCGTCACAAAAGGCCAAAGAAATCCGTGCACAGCTGGACAAGGGTATCGAGGCAGATCGAGAGGTAACGGTAACTGCCACGGAAGCCTCCCCCTTTGAGGAGATGGAACAGGAACTGCTGCAGGAGAAGGCCAATCTTGCGGCCGTGCAAGCCAGGCTCGCTGACCTTGAATCACGGCTGGAAGCGTCTAAAGCCCGGCCGGCAATTGCCCAGCAACAACTGCTTGCCGTGGAGCGGGATAAAGAGGAGCAAGAATCAACACTCAAGCTGCCGGTGACCGAGGATCAACTGCTCTGGGTAACGGAGGCACGTCACTGGGCACTGACCACCCGGGTCGCTGCACTGCGCAGCAAGATCGCCATGCTTGACCAGGAGCTGCTGAGCATGCCGATGCGAATCGAGCTGCTCGAGGCGCAGCGCGACCGGAGCCGCTACACGGTTGAGCGGATTGCGGTCAGCGTCAAACGACTGGAGGCATTGGCAAGTCGCCAGGTCGAGGCAGAGGCGGAACTGGCAGGGGCCGCCGCCAGGCAGGCAGTTTCGGAAGCCGCCGGAAAACATCCGCTGATTCAGGAGCTGGCTGGACAGAACGCTGCCCTGACCGATGAAATCAGCACCCTGGCAGTGAAGCTCAAGCAACAGAGTGCCACTAATGAGGCAATCACGGAGGAGGCGAAACGCGTCGAGGAAAACTTCCGCGCTGCCAGGGAAAAACTCGAGGTGGCAGGGTTGACCGAAGTGCTGGGCCAGGTGCTGTGGCAGCAGCAACGGGCATTGCCGGACCAGCGCAAGCTCGAGAAGAGCATCACGCAGCTAGAACGGGAGAATGCACAGTCCATGCTGCGCCGGATCCAGTACGCTACCGAATACAAGGGCATGCGCAGCATTAAGGACTATGTGAAGGCGCGTACGGCCGAACTGGAGCCGGCCGAGGCTGAACGGGTGGGTGCGGATATAAAGGCTCTTGCCAACGCCCGGCGCCTGTTGCTCGACAAAGCGATCAGCCTCGGCAAGTCCCATTCGAGGTCACTGACGGAGCTTGAAGCGGGCAATCGCCACCTGCTTGAGACGACGGCGGATTTCGACAACTTGCTTGCGGAAACACTGCTCTGGATCCGCAGTGACCCGCGGCTGAACCTGGCGGCCCTGCAGGACGTTCCCATGCAGATCGTCGGGCTGGTGTCTCCGGTAAGCTGGCTTGGCGTCTATAGAACACTCGCTGACCGTGTGGTGCGCTCGCCAGTGTTCGTGCTGTTGCTTGGCCTGGTCGGGGTCCTGCTCTTCAAGGCGCGCCGGTTACTGGCGTTGCTCAGGGAGAGGGGTAATATGATCGGCAAATTGTCGCGGGATAAATTTTCGTTCACGCTCAGGGCGCTCGGCCTGACCCTGTTGCTGGCAGTGCCCTTGCCATTACTGCTGGCTGTATCGGGCTGGGAACTCGGGTCGGCAGCGGAGGCGACGCAATTTTCCAGGGCGGTTGCTACGGCACTGTTTCAGGTTGCACCCACATTCCTGTACCTGCAGTTTTTCAGAATGCTGTGTGTCCATGGTGGTGTTGCCGAACGGCATTTTCGCTGGCCTGAATCGATGACGAAACAGCTGCGGCGTGGATTCAGGTGGTTGATGGCAGTTCTTCTGCCGGCCATTTTTATTCTTGTACTGCTATTAAATGATAAAGAGCAGCAAGTTTTTCATGCCGGGCTGGGGCGCCTCGTCATGGCGATGACGCTGGCTGCATTGGCGTTATTTTTCTACCGCTTGATCGGCTTGCTGGTCGAACACTCAATCGGATCCGTGATGCGCCTGCGCTACCTGTGGGTGACGCTGACCGTGGGTACCCCACTGGTGCTGGCTGGACTGGCGCTCGATGGGTTTCTGTATACGGCGGGCACGCTGGGACGCAGCCTGGTAGAAACCCTGTGGTTTGTCTTTGGCCTGGTTGTGCTGCACCAGGTGGTGGTGCGCTGGCTGTTGCTGGCACAGCGGCGGTTGGCACGACAGGTCAGACACAAGCGCATGCGTGCCGAGCAGGATGAGAAAGCGCCGGTCGACTCCGAGATGGAGGGTATGCCGGCCATGGAAGATGAACCGGAAATCGACCTGGCCGAGATGAGCGAGGAAAGCCGCAAGCTGCTCAATATGCTGCTGGTGATTATCGGTGTTGTCGGTTTCTGGCTGATCTGGTCCGAGGTCTTGCCGGCATTGATCGTGCTTGACGAGGTTGTGCTTTGGCACCACACGGTGGTGGTCGCCGGTGAGGAGACCCTTGCCCCGGTGTCCCTGGCAAATATCGGGTTGGCCCTCCTGATTGCCATCGTGACCTACGTTGCGATGAAACGCCTGCCGGTGCTGCTGGAAATCGTGCTGTTGCAGCGTGTCAACATGACTTCGGGTGCGCGCTATACCGTCATCACGCTGTACACCTATTTAATCGTGGGCATTGGCCTGCTGGCCTTTTTCAATGTCATTGGTGCCGACTGGTCGAAGCTGCAGTGGCTGTTCGCGGCCCTGGGCGTGGGCATCGGTTTCGGCCTGCAGGAAATCGTGGCCAATTTCATCAGTGGCCTGATTATCCTGTTCGAACGCCCCATCAGGATCGGGGATGTCGTCACCGTCGGTGATACCAACGGCGTGGTCACCCGTATCCAGATCCGTGCGACCACGATACGTACCTGGGACCGGCAGGAACTGCTGGTGCCCAACAAGGAATTCATTACCGGGCGACTGCTCAACTGGTCGCT
>CALZIQ010000168.1 GCA_945787735.1 uncultured Chromatiaceae bacterium
TTAGCCGCGGTATGCCCATCCAGTGATGGCGACAGTATCATCGTCGGCGCTGAAGAGCTTTTGCACGATATTAAATCGGCACGCGATGCATAGCACCTTGCAGTAAGACAATGAATATACCCACCAACACCCTCCATTCACCCTGTGTACGTAACTGCCACCTCAACGAAGAGGAGATTTGTTTGGGTTGTTTTCGTTCGATTGATGAAATCACAGGCTGGAGCCAGGCTGGTGATGACGAGCGTTTAGTCATCATGGATAACGCCAGTAAGCGTAAAAAAGAGGCAAGGGCCTAACTTTTTTGCTCCAGTGCTCCCGGCATTCGCCGGGAGGCGTCCACCACTTCCAGATAGCTTAAAGATTCTGGCCTTTACCAGTTAGCTTTACCAACCCCCGCTCACTTCAGTAGCGCCATAGTCCGTTTCGCACGCTGAATCAAGATTGCTGCATCATCAGCTGCAATTTTCTTACCTGTCTGTGCCTTAATTGATTTAATGAAGGCTCTGAGTGATCCTCGAACTGAGGCATTGCTGTTGTCGTTCAGAAGTTTCAACATGGCCGCATCCAACTTTGCGGCGAGCGAACGCTTAAATCCATTATGGAGATCAAGCATAGCAACTCGCATCATAAGATCATTAAGAATGTCTTCTGCAGCAGTAGCCAGCATAAATTCCGCCATTAAGGCATGAAAGGCGCTAGTTGGATGTTCGACATCCCAAAAAGCATATGCGTCAGGTTCATCACACACTGTATCATCTGGGCCTGCAGGCCCGACAAACCCCGAGTAACAAGCCTCCGTCACATTCGAGAACCCATAATCGTCGGGAGCGTGCACGACCTCGGTGATTAATGAAAAGGTATCGAATAATATAATATTGGTTTGACCTTCCCATTGAGCCAACATCGCCATTAACGCCTGATTGTATTGCTCACTCAAGCCTGTCGCTAATGCTGAAAACTGGGGCCCGAATCGGGTAACACTTGGCACTACTCCCAAATTTGGTGCATTTGCCACGATGATGTCCTTACCCCCAACAGCGACGAACGCGGCTATTCCTGAACTTATTCCACCGACCACTTTTTCTATAAATGGTGGTATGAATGTTTCAGGATCGACACCAAATCTGGCCACTATCGCAGTCAGATCGGCCAAATCGTTAGCCCCGGAAAAAACAATGTATAGCGCATCGGGATCCATTATTCCCCTGAGCTCAAAATCCTCTACTTGTAGTTCAAGAGACCAGGGGTCTTCACCCGGATCAAATCCGAAAAATGGTGGCATACCATAATCGCAGCCACTTGGCCCAATCATCCCGTTCTGGCAAAGAAAGTTCACAGGAAAAGGCTTGGAAAAGTCATCTTCAACTCTATTGTAGTCAGTCCGTGTTCCGCCATAGGCAAAGTTATTGCCCCCCATAATCGATGCGTTTATCTCTATGCCAAGATTTCGACTCAGAAAATCCACGTAGTTTTCAGCATTTGAGAAACGTCCTGCATAGTAATGATCGCTGGCTGGAACGCCATTACCCTCTCCCACGAGAAGCTCAGTGGAGGTGAACAAATTTCCCTGATCGGAAAGGCTGTCACCCAACAGATACACCGTGGTGAAGCCCGCTACTGATACTTGCGTCACACTGGCCAGAAAGATAATCAACGCGAATTTTTTTATATTTTCGAATTTATTCATAAAAATCATCCTTAATTTTTAGATAGCCGTAACCCTTTAACTTTTGTATAAACCTCACCCTAAGCACCATTGCATTCCCTTCCTTCGCGGTGAGCAAAATAATTGGTTAAATGGAAATCACCACAAAGCAATAAGTGGAATAGTTTCTGCGTTTGTTGACTCGCCCCGGAATATTGATCTTTCCAAGTATAGACACAGAATTCACAAAATTCTTTTTTGGCAAATAAGAATATTCAGCAAACCAAATATTTCCTCTAACGATCTTGCTTCTTCACTAATATTTACCGGCGCACCCGTCGATTCATAGATGAACTTAAACAAATCCCAGATTCAACTCATCAGCGCACCACTTAATGAAGCCAGAAAAGGCTGGTGGCTAATCTTCAACATTTCGTCTGAGCGCTTTCTGCCTGCCATGCTTTGATTTACTGTCCATGCGCCGTTGTTGTGATGCCCGCGTCGGGTTTGTGGCTTTACGCTTTTTCTGCGCGATATTCGCCTTTTTTACAATTTCAGCAAGGCGTTGCAGGGCATCTTCGCGGTTTTTCTCCTGACTGCGAAAGCGCTGCGCCTTGATCACGATTACCCCCTCAGAAGTAATGCGCTGATCTTTCAGTGCCAACAATTTTTCTTTATAAGCTTGCGGCAACGATGAGGCCTTGATGTCAAAACGTAAATGCACGGCGCTGGAGACCTTGTTGACGTTCTGACCACCTGCACCCTGGGCACGAATAAAACTGATATGGATTTCGTCGGCCGGGATAATGATTTTATGGGATATGCGCAGCATGCGATGAATATGTTTGTTCTACTAATGCTATTCAATAAGCGGGGAAAGACTATGTAAGCCTACTTCATTCACCATGGCAAAACCAATTACAATGAACTGAGCTTGTGTAATGGCGACTCCAGGACAATCAGCCCTATGCGGCTTTTTAAAAAACCATAAA
>CALZIQ010000169.1 GCA_945787735.1 uncultured Chromatiaceae bacterium
TACAAACCGGTCCAACAACATTAACGGTTTCTATCGTTTGCCCGGAAATCTTTGCCGCTGAAATGGGATAGTTTTTTCTAATCACTTGACCGAAGTTGCCCGTCGCCGCTAAGTGATGATGTAAACCACCATCCGTGACTAAAAATATCTCCCCGCGTGATTCCTTTTTGTCGATGACTTTGCAGACATAGATGCCTGCTTCACCGACAATAAAGCGTCCCAGTTCCATGACAAGCTCGGCTTCGGGTAAAGCCGCGCTAAGTTTTGGTAAATGATTTTCCAGGTGCTCACCTATGGGGTCAAGATCGAGTCTTTTTTCTCCCGGGAAGTAGGGGATACCGAGACCACCGCCTATGTTTAAAAGTTTGATTGGGCTGGCTGCGTATTCAGACATGCGTATGGCGAGATCAAAGGTTTTCTCTTGCGCTTCGATGATGGCCTCATAACGCAGGTTTTGTGAGCCACTAAAAATGTGAAAGCCATAGAATTCGAGATCAAGGTTGGCCAGTTCTTTTAGCATGGCAGGCACGCGTTCGGCATCAACACCAAACTGTTTTGGACCACCGCCCATTTTCATGCCCGAGGACTTTAGTTCAAAGTCCGGATTGATGCGGATAGCAACCTTAGGGCGCAGACCGAGTGCATGGGCATGTTTAGCGATGCGGCGCATTTCACCTTCTGACTCCATGTTGATGATGATGCCGGAGGTGATGGCGTATTTGAGTTCTTCGTCTGTTTTGCCAGGTCCGGCAAAGCTGATCTTGTCTGCCGGCATACGGGCATCAAGTGCAATCTTTATTTCACCGGCTGAGGCAATATCAAACCCATCCACGAGTTTGGCCAAGTGCTGGACTAGCGCAGGCATGGGATTGGCTTTGATAGCGTAGTGCAGATGCAGTTTTTCAGGAAAACTGTCACGCAATGATTTGATCCGTTCACTAATCAGGTTGCTGTCATAAGCATAAAACGGAGTTTGTCCAATACGCTCAGCCAACTGTGTAACGGGTACGCCACCGATGTGAAGTTCACCATTGATCAGCGGAAATTGATCCATCGGTGCGTGACTTGGTTTCTGTTTCACATCGAACGCCATTAGTTTAAATCCTGATTGAAGATGTCCTGGTATTCGCTGCAAAGCAGCTTGCGATCAATCTTGCCATTGGCATTGCGCGGCAGGTTGTTACGTTGTTCAATCGCAAGTGGCACCATGAAGTTGGGCAATTCTTTTTTACAATGGTTAATGATCGCTTCACTGTTCAATGGGATATTTTTAGCAGCAGTAGCAACGATCAGAATCGCCTGGCCCAGGGTTGGATGAGGTAACCCAACTGCGGCGGCTTCACCCACCAGTTGGCTAGCGTAGATAACCTCTTCAATCTCGGTTGGGCTGACACGATAGCCGGAGGTTTTGATCATGTCGTCCTTACGCCCAACAAAATAGAGATAACCCTCTTCATCCATTTTGACACTGTCGCCGGACCAGACGGCTATCTCAGGCAGGGTCAGAGCCTTGTTTTGCCCCGGTGTGGGTTTAAAGCGTTCTGCTGTTGCGGCAGGGTCATTCCAGTAGCCCAGCGCCACCAGCGAACCCCGGTGTACCAATTCGCCCGTTTCGCCGGGGGCGCAGGGACTGCCATCTTCTCGTACCACCATGAACTCGGCATTGGGGATGGCCTTGCCTATGGAGTCTGGCCGCTGGTCGATCTCGCCAGGGGGTAAATAGGTGGAGCGAAATGCTTCGGTTAGACCATACATTAAATAAAATTTGCTGTTAGGCAGTTTGCTGCGCAACCGCTGTAGGGTTGCCCTGGGCATGGCGCTACCGGAGTTAGTCATGTAGCGTAGCGATTGAACGGCCTCATCGGGCCAGTCAAGCTGGGCCAGTTGATTCCATAGTGGCGGTACGCCTGCCAAGCCGGTGATTTGATGTTGGACCACTATTTTTACAAGATCGTTGGGTAATAGGTAATCCATCAACACAGTAGTCGCGCCTTTGTAAAAGGCCGTGCTGAGTTGGCTAAAGCCATAATCAAAACTGAACGGCAACACCGCGAGCAGACGATCATCAGCAGTGTTATTTAGATATTCAGAGACGCTTTTGGCACCTGTGACCATGTTCTTGTGCGATAACACCACGCCCTTAGGTTTGCCAGTACTGCCGGAGGTGTAGAGGATGGCGGCCATGTCGGCATCGATGCGCCGCGCAGCCTTGAGAGAGTTATTTGCTTCAAGCAGTTGCTGCCAGCTGAGCAAGTTGAAGTCATGTTGCTGTGGCAGATTTTCGGGTTCACAGTTGATCAGCGCAATACTCTGCAGGTCATGGCAATCAGCGAGCGTTTCTTTGAGTTGCAGGTATCGGTCTTTGGAAGTCACCAGCACGCGGACATTGCAATCTTTCAGTATGTGGCCAACCTGGGCTGCTTTCAGTAATGGATTGACCGGCACGAAAACGCCGCCCGCCAGGCTGGTGGCGAAGAATGTTATAACAGTTTCCGGTAGTTTGGGTAAATAAACGGCGATTCGTTCGTCAGCAGACAGACCGTGTTCTAATAGGTTGCTAGCGACTTGTTCGATGGCATTCGCCAGTTTGGCATAACTGTATTGATTGCCTTTA
>CALZIQ010000170.1 GCA_945787735.1 uncultured Chromatiaceae bacterium
CGGCTGACAACTCCTCAGCAGCTGCGGCCAATTGCGAAGAAGCGGCAGCCACCTGATGCACCACCATCTGGATACTGGAGAGCATGCTATTGAAATGTGCCCCCATTTCTCCAATCTCATCTGTTCCTTCATCTACACGCAAGTTTAGATCCTTGTTTTGGGCTATATCTCCGATCACGTTATTGGTATTGGCAATAGATTTTTTTATACCCAGGGTAATCCAGACTCCCAGACTGCCACCGATCAGCAAGCTGGCAATGGCGATGATGATCATGCCGATCATTGCGTCATGTTCTTCTGCCTCGACTGTCAACATTGACTGCTCGGTAAACTTCTCTACTTGCTTCAGTAGCGTTTCAAGTTCATGCTCAAGCTGTTCGGCCTCGTGCTCTGCCTTGAGTGCTGTTGCTTCAGCTTCTGCGGCACGGCCAGATTCAATCAGTTTGAATATTTCCATCACGTGGCGCTCGTAATCCTTGTGCTCTTCCTCGATTGTTTTGAGCTGCTGCAAAACATGCTCAAACTCCTGTTTGGCCTCGGTGGTATGGGCAATGCTTATGCCATGGTCAGCTAGCTCTTCACCTTCCGACAGAGAGGCGTTGATTTCTTCATTCAACTGTTCAAAGCGTTGATGCATCTCTTTGACGAGTTTCAACCCATCTTGATTGTGTGACATCACACCACCGGCCCTTAACGCTCGCTCCATGGCGATATCCTGCTCTAACTGGTCGACGGTAATAGTCGTCAATGACTCCACCAACGGGATGTCCTCATGCGCAATTTCGGCCAGCTCAGTTCCGATGATTTGCATCTTGGTCAATCCGTAGCCCACTACCGCGGCCATCATGATCACGTTAATGACCAACAGTAGATTCATTTTCAGACTGATTTTCATTTGCTGCTCCAGACTGCTTACTTGTTGTTATTTAGTTTTTGGCTTGATATATAAGTATCGATCAATATTTATTATCGACAGTCAGGTTATATATTTAACGCTGCCCCAGAGCGTCATAAGATTGAAAAGCAGCCCGCTCAGAATAAGCAGTTGAAAGCCATATTAAAAATAAATTTTATTCGGGATTTAAAAAGCCCCGCTATGCGGGGCTTTTTAAATTTACCATCTGGATCTAGGCAACACTGACTTCATTGGGTACTGTCTCAGATCGAAACACAAGTTGATCCCCCTCCGCATCCACTTTAATCACAGCCCCGGGTGGATACTTGCCTGCCAGAATTTCCTGCGCCAACGGATTTTCAATCATATGCTGAATAGCCCGTTTCAACGGCCGAGCACCATAGACCGGATCGAACCCCGCCTCACCCAGTTTGTCCAGGGCGGCATCGGTTAACTCCAAGCCAAGCTCGCGATCAGCAAGACGCTTGCGCAGGTAATCAATCTGAATATCAGCAATGCGGCGTATCTGCGCTTGTTGCAAGGGATGAAACACCACTACATCATCAACGCGATTGATGAACTCAGGACGGAAGTGTTGGCCGACAATTTCCATGACCGAACTTTTCATCTGGTCGTAATTTTCTTCACCGGCTAATTCCTGAATCACATGGGAGCCCAAGTTTGAAGTCATAACAATGACGGTGTTGCGAAAATCAACTGTACGGCCATGTCCATCCGTGAGCCGGCCATCATCCAGCACTTGCAGTAAAATATTAAACACATCTGGATGAGCCTTTTCCACTTCATCCATCAGAATCACAGAATAGGGTTTGCGCCGCACCGCTTCTGTCAAATAGCCACCCTCTTCATAACCTACATAACCTGGCGGCGCACCAATCAAACGTGCCACCGAATGCTTCTCCATAAATTCGGACATGTCGATGCGCACCATAGCCTCTTCGGTATCAAACAGAAAATCGGCCAGGGCCTTGGTTAATTCAGTCTTACCCACCCCGGTTGGCCCAAGAAACAAAAAAGAACCATTGGGACGGTTCGGATCAGACAGGCCTGCGCGTGAACGGCGAATCGCATTCGATACTGCTTTCACCGCTTCACTCTGGCCCACAACCCGTTTCTGTAATTCATCTTCCATGCGCAACAGTTTTTCACGCTCACCTTCGAGCATTTTGGCAACAGGAATGCCGGTCCATTTGGACACGACCTCAGCAATCTCCTCTTCGGTGACATGATTACGCAAGAGCGTGGGCTTATGCAATTCTGCGTCGGTTGCCATCTGCAGAGATTTTTCCAAATCGGGAATACGGCCATATTGGATTTCAGACATGCGCGCCAGGTCACCAGCGCGGCGCGCAGTTTCCAGTTCGTTGCGAGCGCGTTCCAATTCCTCCTTAATGTGCTGGGTACCCATCAGGGCAGATTTTTCTGATTTCCATACCTCTTCCAGGTCGGAATATTCGCGTTCCAGCTTGCTGATCTCATCTTGCAAAGCATGAAGCCGCTTTTTCGAAGCCTCGTCTGTCTCTTTATTAAGGGCTTCTCTTTCCATTTTGAGCTGGATCAGACGCCGGTCAAGACGATCCATATCTTCCGGCATGGAATCGATCTCCATACGTATACGACTCGCCGCC